>JBOHYW010000148.1:0-9031 GCA_050738155.1 Rhodanobacteraceae bacterium | reverse complement strand
CTATAGCTCACCACCACTGGCTCATCGAAGCCTGAATGCGTGGGGGCGAGTCCATGTGATTACCTTTGCCTTGTAGGCTCCGCCTGCTGCGCTCGGGCGTCACCCAATCTGCCTTAGCTCGCAACGATTCTTCAAAAATTCACCGTCACCGCGGAGTCAGTCACGACGCAATCCGCTTCACAATCCGCGCCGCCGAATCGGCGGCGGGTTCCTGATCGGAATGTACATGGATCTCCGGCGCTTCCGGCGCCTGATAAGGCGAGCCGATGCCTGTGAAATTGGCGATCTTGCCGGCACGCGCCTTGGCGTACAGGCCCTTGACGTCACGTTGCTCGCACACTTCGAGCGGCGCGTCCACGAACACTTCCATGAATCCGTTTTCGCCGATCAAATCACGTGCGAGCTGGCGTTCGGCCCGGAACGGCGAGATGAACGACACCAGCACCACCAGGCCGGCATCCATCATCAACTTGGCGACTTCCGCCACGCGCCGGATGTTCTCGACGCGATCGGCCTCGGTGAAGCCCAGGTCACGGTTCAAGCCATGGCGCACATTGTCACCGTCCAGCAGGATGGTGTGGAAACCATCGCTGAGCAGACGCCGTTCGACCAGGTTGGCAATTGTGGATTTACCGGCGCCGGACAACCCGGTGAACCACAGACAGCGCGGTGCCTGGCCCTTGATTTTCGCGCGTGCATTGCGGTCGACATCGAGCTGCTGCCAGTGCACGTTGCGGTCGCGGCGCAAACCGAAATCCAGCGTGCCACAGCCGACCGTCGCATGCGTGTCGCGATCGATGAGGATGAAGCCGCCGAGGCGCCGATCCTGCTGATAGGGGCGATAGGCAATCTCGCTGTCGAGCGACAGGTTGCAATAGCCGATGTCGTTGGCGGTCAGTCGCGTTGCCGCAAGGCGCGCCTGGGTATCCGGGTCGACCCGGTGCTTGATCTCGGTGACCTGGGCGCCGGTCGTGCAGGTCGCCAGTTTCATCAGGTAACGGCGGCCCGGAAGCAACGCGGCATCATCCAGCCACAGCAAGTGACACGCGAACTGCGCCGCCACTTCCGGCGGACTCGCCGGGTCGGCAATCACGTCGCCACGAGCGACGTCGATCTGGTCGGTGAGCGTGAGCGTGACAGCCTGCCCCGCCTCACCGAAATCGAGATCCCCCTCACCGCCAACCACGCGCTCGACGCGCGAGCGCTGGCCACCCGGCATCACCACGATCTCGTTGCCGGACGCGACGCGTCCGCCCGCGATGGTGCCGACGTAACCGCGAAAGCTGTGATCGGGCCGATTGACCCATTGCACCGGCAGCGCAAAAGCGGCGTCGACCTTGCGTTCCACCTGTACGGCTTCGAGGTATTCCAGCAACGACTTGCCGGTGTACCACGGGGTATTCGACGAATGCGCGACCAGGTTGTCGGCGTTGATCGCCGACACCGGGATCGCGTCGGCATGTTCAAAGCCGAGGTCATGCGCAAGTTTGACGCATTCCTGCTCGATCGCATGGTAGCGCGCGTGGTTGTAATCGATGAGATCAAGCTTGTTGACCGCGAACAGCACATGCTGGACACCGAACATCGCGAGGATCGCGCTATGCCGGCGGGTCTGGGTCTGCACGCCGGCGCGCGCGTCCACCAGCACCACGCCGAGTTCGGCGCTGGATGCACCCGACGCCATGTTGCGGGTGTACTGCGCGTGCCCGGGGCAATCGGCGACGATGAACGCGCGCTTGTCGGTGCCGAAATAGCGCCACGCGACGTCGATGGTGATGCCCTGCTCACGCTCGGCCTCGAGCCCGTCGAGCAGCAGGGCGTAATCCGGTGCACCGCCGCAGGTACCGTGCCTCTTGCTGTCGCGAATCATCTGCGCAAGGCGATCGTCCGGAATCATCCCGGCTTCGGCCAGCAGGCGGCCGAGCAGAGTGCTTTTGCCATCATCGACGCTGCCGCACATCGCCAGGCGCAATGTGTCACGGGTTTCCAGCGCTTCAAGTCGGTCAGTGATGGGTGCGATGTCGTTTGCTATGGCCATGTTGTCAGCGAATGTAGTGACGAAAACCAGAAAAGCATTTCAGACGCGGATCAAAGCAGATCAAGGCGGATCAAGCCAATGCGGACTTCATCGTTGCAATGTGCTCTTGCTCTATCCGTTTTGATCCACGCAAATCCGTGTCAAAAGGCTCTTGGCGCTAAAAGTAGCCTTCACGTTTCTTGCGCTCCATGGAATCGGAAGGATCGCGGTCGATGATGCGGCCGGCGCGCTCGGATTCGCGCGTCGCCAGCATCTCGGCGATGATGCCGTCGAGGTCGACGGCATCCGATTCGACCGCCGCGGTCAACGGCCAGCAGCCGAGGGTGCGAAAACGCACCATCTTCGGAATCAGTTTTTCGCCCGGCTCCAGCGGCACCCGATCGTCGTCGCGCACCAGCAGCGCACCATTGCGCACGAAAGTCGGACGCTGTTTCGCGAAGTACAGCGGCACCACCTCGATGCCCTCGCGTCGGATGTACAGCCACACGTCGAGTTCGGTCCAGTCCGAGAGCGGAAACACGCGCAACGTTTCGTCCTGAGCGAGCCGCGTGTTGAACAGGCCCCACGGTTCCGGGCGTTGCTTGCGCGGCTCCCAGCGCTGGCCGGCGCCGCGCAGCGAGAACACGCGTTCCTTGGCGCGCGCGGGATCTTCGTCGCGGCGCGCGCCGCCGATCGCGGCGTCGAAACCATGCTCCGCCAGCGCCGTGCGCAGGGCCTGGGTTTTCATGACGTAGGTGTGCCTGGATGCGTCGCCGACCGGATCGGTGTGGCCCACACCTTCCCGATTGATGTACTCGATCAGGTCGACACCCTTTTCGTGCGCGATGCGATCGCGGAATTCGATCATCTCGCGGAATTTCCACGTCGTGTTGACGTGCAGGATCGGCAGCGGCGGCGTGGCGGGATAAAACGCCTTCAGCAGCAGGTGCAGCAGCACCGAAGAATCCTTGCCGATCGAATACAGCAAGACCGGCTTGCGGCACTCGGCCACGGTCTCGCGCAGGATGCGCACCGATTCTGCCTCGAGTCGGTCGAGGTGGGTGTACAAACGGGTAACGCTCATGTCGACTCCTGTCGTTGCCTGGGCTGCGTCGGCAATCGACGCGTGCGCCCATTGCGCCACTGACGCAACGAAACGCCAAGCATAGTCCGCTCACCTGAGCGCAACATAATCACGTCGCGTAATGACGCAATGCCCGCAACTATACTCGGCAAGCATTAACGGCCACAGTCGAGGCTGGCGGCAGCAATGTCAGGCGTGATACGGGCAGCCGGAACCGCTGCGAGCGCTACGCCTGCTCGCGCAAAAGTTCCCGCAAAAGCGGTATGGTCACCCGCCGCTGTGCGGCAAGCGCGGCACGATCGATCCGTTGCAACAGCGCGACCAGCGAGGCCGGATCACGCGGCTGGCGGGCGAACCACCAATCGAGCACTTCGTCGTCGAGGCGCAAGCCCATGCGCCCGGCCAGCAGGCGCAGCATCGCGCGACGGCCCGCGTCGTCGAGCGGGCGCAGCGCACATTGCGTGCAACTGGCAAGGCGCGAGGCCAGGTCCGGCAATGTGATGCCGAGTTCCGACGGCGTCGCGGACGCAGCAAACAGCATGCGTACCGAAGCTGCCTGCGCGCGGTTGAACAGGTCGAACAAGGCGCGCTCGGCATCACGATCGCCGGCAACAGCCTGCACATCGTCCATCGCAATGAAACCCTCCGCGTCGATCGCGGCGACCGCGGCGGTGCGTGGTTCCGGTACGTTCGCCATCGACACATAGCGCGCCGTGGCGCCGGCGTCGATCACCGCACGGCACGCGCCGATCAACAAATGACTTTTACCGGTGCCGGCCCCACCATGCACGAACAGCCACGCGTGATCGAGATCGCGCACCAATGCCGATACCTCATGCAAGGCCGCTTCGTTGGCGCCAGGCCAGAATGCGTCCAGGCGCTGGTGCGGCTGCCAGCGCAGGTCGAGCGGAATCTGCCGGATCATGGTTCGTTCGGAGGCCGCTGCTCGTTTTCCGCATCGTCCGTGGCATGTACACCGGCGGCCGACACGATCTTCGACGTCTGGTGCCCCGCGAACAACTGGCTTGCTTCGTAGCGCTCGCGCAGGAAGCGCAGCAACACCACCGCAATCGCAGCCAGGGGCAGCGCCAACAGGATGCCGATGAAGCCGAACAGGTCACCGAACGCGAGCACCGCGAATATCACCGCGACTGGATGCAGGCCGATGCGATCGCCGACCAGCTTGGGCACCAGGATGTAGCTTTCCAGCAGGCTGCCGACTCCGAACACCACCAATACCAGTACCAGGTGCAGCGTGTCGTGGAATTGCACCAGTGCCGCGATGATGCTGGCGACGATGCCGATGATGAATCCAAGGTACGGCACGAAGCTGACCAGTCCGGCGACCATGCCGATCAACGGACCGACGTCGAGGCCGATCAGCTTCAGTGCTACCGCGTAGTAAATCGCCAGGCCCAGCATCACCAGCAACTGGCCGCGCACGAACGCGCCCAGCACGCTGTTGGTCTCGCGCGCCAGACGACGCACCACGGGCTGCGCATCGCGGGGTACCAATGCGTCGACGTGCGCGACCAGCCTGTCCCAATCACGCAGCAGATAGAACGTCACCACCGGCACCAGCACCACCGCCACGCCCCATCCGATCAACGCGAGCCCCGAGCGCGTCGCGTAACCGAGCACGGTCGCCGCGATGCCACCGACCGTACCCAGGTGCTCGCGTGCACGCGCCACCACCGTCGAGGTATCGAATTCGCTGGCGGGAATATTCAGTTTCTGCTCCAGCCACGGAATGGCGCTGTGGGTTATCCACGCCACGTAAGCCGGCAGCGCCGCGATGAAGCGCGTGACCTGACGCTGGATCAATGGCACCAGCAACACCAGCACCAGCGCCACGATCAGCAGCATCATCAGGAACACCAGACTGGCCGCAAGCGCGCGGCCAAGTCGCAGGCGTTCCAGCCGATCGACCAATGGGTCGCCGAGATAGGCAAACACCGCCGCCAGCATGAACGGCATCAGGATCGGCGACAGCAGCCAGATCAGCCAGCCGATCACGACCGCAATCAGCAACCACTGCCAGCGTTGTACGTTGCTCATGCCGAGTGTTTCCTGCCCTTGAGTTCGCGTCGAGCCAGCCGGCCCCAGCGCACCGCGTAATCGAGTCCGCTCGCCGCGGTCAACACCGCCACGACCCATACCGGAATCGCCATCGGTACGTGCCAGCCAAACGCATGGTCGGCCAATACCAGCAGTACGAAGCCAATTTGCGCAACCGTGGTGATCTTTGACAGCCAGCTCGGGTGCGACTCGAAATTGCGCAGCACACGATGCCACGCCAACACGCCCAATGCGATTACCGCGTCGCGCAATACCACCAGCGCCACCAACCAGCGCGGGGCCTCACCCAGCCAACCCAGCGCGATCATGCAACCCACCAGCATCAACTTGTCCGCCACCGGGTCGAGGATCGAACCCAACCTGCTCTGCCAACGATAACGTCGCGCGAGATAACCATCCACGCCATCGGATACGCCCGCGACAATCGCTATCGCCAGCCCCAATTGGTAGCGACCGAGCAGGATCGCCACAATCAGTGGCGCCACGAGCACGATGCGCAACGCAGAAATCAGGTTGGGCAAGTGCCGCAACATCCCTGCCCATGCCGGTCGCGTATTTGTCATGGGATCGACCATGAAATCCCGCGCAAGCGTTGCACAGCCGGCGCGGGCAGCGATTGCATCATGGTATCCAGCGCAAAACCGCATCCGCCCCCGCGTGTGGTTGCGCTCCCATGGTCAGGTGTCCACCGGGCCCGGTGAGTCCGGCCAATACCGAAGCGAGCGGCTGGTCGAACCCCAGGTGCAACATCACGCCGTCGTTGTGGGCACCGACCGGCGTGACATCATGCAATTGATCATCGCCACGCAAGGTCGAGAGCAGGCTGGCGAAGGCATGGCTGTTGTCGATGCCATCCACCCAGATACTTCCGCTGCCGCCCTGCGCCACGGCTGCCGCCGTTCCACCCGCGGCGGGGGTGGCACCGGCGGTCGTGGCAGCCGCCTGGGCCGCCGCAACCAGCCGTCCGATCGCGCCGGGGTCGAAATCCACCTGAAGCTCCAAGCCGTTGCCGGAAGCCGCGCGCCGGTAATGGAAATCGCGCACGTACCCGGACGCCTGGGCGAGTTCGTCGGTATTGGCGGAGGTTCCGGGCGAAACCTGCTGCAACACCTGGACCAGCGCACTGGCGATCGCCGTGTTGCGCTGCGCGTCGCTGGTGCCGGCAACCGGCACCGTCGCCGAATACGGACTGGCGGGCGCGGCAGCAGGCGGCACGGCAGCGCCGGTGTTCGCCGCAGGCGTGGTCTGCGCCATGGCCATTCCAGCCACACCCAGCACCAGTCCACTTGCCACCAGAACCCGCGGCAACAAAAATCGCATCATGGTCTTGCACCTCGGTTCGAACGGTTGCAAGTCTGCCCAATCGCGGCCTCAGCGTCTATCATTGTCGACCCCGCCGTTGCCGCGCGTTTGCCCGGATACCCATGTGACACCCCGTGACGAAGCCCTCTCCTACCGCGCCGCTGGCGTGGACATCGACGCCGGCAATGCCGTGGTCGAACGCATCAAGCCACTGGTTGCCAAGAGCTTTCGGCCGGAAGTCATGGGCGGCCTGGGTGGTTTTGGTGCGTTGTTCGATCTGTCGAACAAATATCGCGAACCGGTGTTGGTGTCCGGTACCGACGGCGTCGGCACCAAGCTGAAGCTGGCGCAGCAACTGGATCGCCACGACACCATCGGCATCGACCTGGTGGGCATGTGCGTCAACGACGTGCTGGTGCAGGGCGCCGAACCGCTGTTCTTCCTCGATTATTTCGCGACCGGCAAACTCGATGTCGACACCACAGTCGCGGTGGTCGGCGGCATCGCCAGGGGCTGCGAACTGGCCGGCTGCGCGCTGATCGGTGGCGAAACCGCCGAGATGCCCGACATGTACCCACCGGGCGAATACGACCTCGCCGGTTTCAACGTCGGTGCAGTCGAAAAATCCGGGATCATCGACGGCAGCCGAATCCGCGCCGGCGACGTGATTCTCGGCGTCGCGTCTAGCGGGCCGCACTCGAACGGATTTTCGCTGATCCGCAAGATCGTCGAGCGCGCAGGCTCTCCATTTGATCTCGACCTCGGCGGCACCACGCTGGCCGACGCCCTGATGGCGCCGACCACGATATACGTCAAACCCATCCTCAAATTATTGAAGGACAGCGCGGACCACGGCTCTTCCCGAGTCCCGAGTCCCGAGTCCCGAGTCCCGGCCATCCACGGCATGGCCCACATCACCGGTGGCGGCCTGCTCGAAAACATCATCCGCGTGGTACCCGGCGGCCTTGGCCTCGCGATTGACTCGTCAACATGGAAACTTCCCGCGGTATTCGACTGGCTGCAACGCGAAGGCAAGATTCCGCGCGAGGAAATGTGGCGCACCTTCAACTGCGGCATCGGCTTTTGCATCATCGTCGCTCCCGACGATGCAGCATCGGTCGCACAGGCGCTTGCGCAATCCGGGCTCGCTTCGCAGGTCATCGGCGAAGTCGTGCCGGCGGACGGCGACCACCGGGTTCGAATCACGTGAGTCCTGCACCCGAGTCCCGGGTCCCGAGCCCCGAGTCCCGGCCGCTCCCCATCGCCGTCCTCGCTTCCGGTCGCGGCAGCAACCTCGCAGCACTGATGGCCGCACAAGCAGCCGGCAAACTGCCTGTCGAGTTCAAGCTGGTCGCAGGCGACAAGGCCGACGCACCGGCCTTGCGCAATGCGGAAGCGCACGGCATCCCGACCTTGGCGCTTGAGCCGAAAGGCTTTGCCGACCGCCGTGCGTTTGATGAAGCGCTGTTCGCAAATGTCGCCGCCAGCGGCGCACAACTGGTGGTGCTGGCCGGCTACATGCGCATCATCGACGCCGCCGTGATCGAAGCGTGGCGCGGCCGGATCATCAATATCCATCCTTCGCTGCTGCCGAAATACCGCGGGCTGCACACCCACCGCCGCGCGCTGCGCGCAGGCGATATCGAACACGGCACCAGCGTGCATTTCGTCAGCGCCGAACTCGACGGCGGCCCGGTGGTCGCACAGACCCGCATCGACGTACACAAGAACGACGACGAGGATTCGCTCGCCGCACGCCTGCTCTCGCACGAACACCGATTGCTGGTCGCCTGCGTGGATGCGATCGCACGTGGCACGGTGCGGGAATGCGACGGCAAGGTCCTGTTTTACGATGCCGCGCTCGCCGCGCCGTTGCGGCTGGACGATGCCGGGCACCTCGCCACCGCGTGAGGTGAGCGTTCAGGCTGCCGGCAGCACGCTGACGCCCCTTGCACATTACGCAACTTCGGGTAACCCATGCAGCACCTTCGAATCCCCGGCTGGTTTTTTGCGCTGACGCTCGCGGCGACATTCGCTGCAACCGCGGCAACCGTGCCGCCGGTGCCTGCTTTCAGCGCCCGCTATCAATTGCTGCGCAACGGCAGCCCGATCGGCGAGGCCACGCTGACCCTGGGCAAAGACAAGAATGGCGCGTGGACATTCACCACCACCAGCAAAGGCACCTCCGGACTCGCTGGACTGCTCGGCGCCACCACCCACGAGGCCTCGGTCTTCCATTGGGTCGACAACTTGCCGCAATGCGACAGCTACGACTACTCATTGAACACCGCGGTGAAACAGCAACACCGCACGGTGCACTGCGACTGGAACCGCCACGTCATCGAAGTCGATGACAAGGGCAAGCACGCGTTCGCAAGCAAACCCGGCACGCTGGAACGCCACACCGTGCCGTTGGCGCTGGCGGCGGGCCTCGCTGCCGGCAAGAACAAGTTCGACTTGCCGGTTGCCGTGCGCGACCGCGTCGAGATCCAGCACTACGCCGCGCAAGGCAAGGCAACCCTGCACGTTCCCGCGGGCACGTGCAGGGT
>JBOHYW010000147.1:0-9201 GCA_050738155.1 Rhodanobacteraceae bacterium | reverse complement strand
GTGATGACAAGAGCGGCCATCCTTGGCCTGACTTTTCACAGCGGCGGCTTCGGGCGAGACCTCGCTCGCGTCCGCCTGCGCGCCACCGAATATCGCGGCGAGTACCACCGCGAACACGAACGCGACGCTTCCCGTCGATGTAACCCACGGATCCATCGCTCGTTCCGTGGACGCGTGCCCCCCGCCATGGAAACGAGTGATGCTTGGTCCTGCTTCCCAATCCCCCAATGTGACGGCGGCCGGCAAGCCCGCCAGGGCGCATGCGCGTCCGGTTGCCGCGCAATTCGCATGGCAGGATGAGCGCGCGTTGTTGGCGGCGCTCGACACCGGTCCCGCCGGCCTCGACGAGGAACAGATCGAGGATCGCCTCGACCGCGACGGCGCCAACGAGGCGGTGCACGAGAAACCGACGCATTGGCTGCTGCAGCTTGCGCATACCTTCAAGAATCCATTCATCATCGTGCTGCTGGTGCTGGCAGCGGTGCAGTTGTTCACGTCCGACGACCCCACCGGACCGATCATCATCGCGGTGATGGTGGGCATCAGCGTGGTGCTGAGTTTCACCCAGGAATTCCGTTCCTCGCGCGCGGCGGAAAAACTGAAGGCAATGGTGCGCAATACCGCGACGGTGACGCGGCGCGCCAGCGATGGTCACTCCGAGCGCATCGAGGTGCCGGTGATCGAACTGGTCGCGGGCGACATCGTGCACCTGTCCGCGGGCGACATGGTGCCGGCCGACCTGCGCCTGCTCGCCGCCAAGGACCTGTTCATTTCGCAGGCCATCCTCACCGGCGAATCGATTCCGGTCGAAAAGGCCGCGCCCGAGCACGCCCAGAAGACCGACCCGCACGCGGAACCGCTCGATCTTCCGACAGTCTGCTACATGGGCACCAACGTGGTCAGCGGCAGCGCCACCGCGGTGGTGGTGACGACCGGGCCGCGCAGCTACCTCGGCTCGCTGGCGCGCGCGCTGACCGGCCCCGCTGAGGAAACCAGTTTCGACCGCGGCGTGAAAAGCGTGTCGTGGCTCTTGATCCGCTTCATGGCGGTGATGGTGCCGATCGTGTTTCTGATCCAGGGCTTCGGCAAGGGCAATTGGCTGGAAGCCTTCCTGTTCGCGATTTCGGTGGCGGTCGGCCTGACGCCGGAAATGCTGCCGTTGATTGTCACCGCCAACCTTGCCAAGGGTGCGCTGGCGATGAGCAAGCGCAAGGTGGTGGTCAAGCAACTCAACGCCATCCAGAACTTCGGCGCGATGGATGTGTTGTGCACCGACAAGACCGGCACATTGACGCTGGACAAGATCGTGCTCGAACAACACCTCGACCTCGACGGCGAGGAATCCGACGACGCGCTCGAGTTCGGTTACTTGAACAGCCATTTCCAGACGGGCTTGAAAAACCTGATGGACAAGGCGGTGCTCGCGCATCGCGATCTCGAACATTCCATCGCGAAGTGGACGGTCGTGGATGAAATTCCGTTCGACTTCCAGCGCCGCCGCATGTCGGTGGTGCTGGAGCCGGCGGGCGACGCATCCACCACGCATGAGGAAATCCTGGTCTGCAAGGGCGCGGTCGAGGAAATGCTGTCGATCTGCGCGTTCGCGCGCGAGGGTGGGCGTGACATCCCGATGACCGACCATCGCCGCGACACCATCCGCGCGATGACCCACGGCTTGAATGAAGACGGTCTGCGCGTGCTGATCGTGGCGGTCAGGCGCGCGCGCGCGCGCGGCCACGCCTACGGTGTCGCCGACGAGCAGGGCCTGACCGCGATCGGCTGCCTCGCCTTTCTCGATCCACCCAAGGACACCGCGCACACCGCCATCGCCGCACTGCACCAGCACGGTGTTGCGGTAAAGGTGATCACCGGCGACAACGCGGCGGTCACCGGCAAGATCTGCCGCGAGGTCGGGCTGGACGTTGCGCACTCGATGCTGGGTCGCGATCTTGAAGACTTGGACGACACAGCCTTCGACGAGGCGGTCCGGCGTACCACGGTGTTCGCCAAGATGTCGCCGCTGCAGAAATCGCGGGTGGTGACGTCCCTGCAGCGCCAGGGCCACACCGTGGGATTTCTCGGCGATGGCATCAACGACGCGCCCGCATTGCGCGCAGCCGATGTTGGCATTTCGGTTGATACCGCCACCGACATCGCCAAGGAATCGGCCGACATCATCCTGCTCGAAAAAAACCTGATGGTGCTGGAAGAAGGCGTGCTGGAAGGCCGCATCACCTTCGGCAACATCATCAAATACATCAAGATGACGGCCAGCTCCAACTTCGGCAACGTGTTCAGCATGCTGATCGCGAGCATCTTCCTGCCGTTCCTGCCGATGCTGCCGCTGCAAATCCTGGTGCTGAACCTGCTCTACGACATCTCGCAGCTGTCGATCCCGTTCGACCGCATGGACGAGGAATACGTCCGCAAGCCGCGCAAGTGGGATGCCAGCGACATCAGCCGTTTCATGATCCGGATCGGGCCGACCAGCTCGTTGTTCGACATCACCACATTCTTGTTGCTGTGGTTCTGGTTCGGTGCGAATTCGGTTGCCCACCAGTCGCTGTTCCAGTCCGGCTGGTTCGTCGAAAGCCTGCTGACGCAGACGCTGGTGGTACACATGATCCGCACCCGCAGGATTCCGTTCCTGCAAAGCTCGGCCGCCGCGCCGGTGCTCGGCCTCACCACCGCGATCATCGCGATCGGTATCGCGCTTCCCTACACCGCGCTTGGCCGGCACCTCGGCATGGTCGAGCTGCCGCTGGAATATTTCGGTTGGCTGGCCGCGACCGTGGTGGCCTACTGTGTGCTGACGCAGTTCGTGAAAGTGATCTACATGCGTCGCTTCGCGCGCTGGCTGTGATGGCCTTGTAGGGCTGGATCGGGATAGGCTGGGGTGAGTGGTTTCACGCGAACCGCGACGCCTTGTCTTCGCCCGCGTTGGGCTTCGCAAGCTCAGCCCAACCTACAAGAGCCGTTGGTCATCGCCGATGGCGGATTATCACCCGTCCTACACTGTCGATCCTTGGAGGTGTCAGCCATGACTACTGTCTACGATTTCGAAGCCAACCTGCTCGATGGCACGCCGCAAAAGCTCGACGCGTACCGCGACAAGCTGGTGCTGGTCGTCAACGTTGCCTCGAAATGCGGCTTCACCCCGCAATACGAGGGGCTGGAGGCGCTGTATCGCGCGCACAAGGACGAAGGGTTCGTGGTCCTCGGATTTCCGTGCAACCAGTTCGGGCACCAGGAACCGGGCGATGCCGACGACATCCGCAATTTCTGCTCGGCCAAATACGACGTGACATTTCCGCTGTTCGCCAAGATCGACGTGAATGGTGCGGACGCGCACCCGTTGTACAAGTTCCTGAAGCACGCCGCGCCGGGCGTGCTCGGCAGCCAGGCAATCAAGTGGAACTTCACCAAGTTCCTGATCGACCGCGACGGCAACGTGGTGAGGCGTTACGCGTCGGCGGATACGCCGGAAAAGATCAGCAAGGACATTGCGGCGATGTTGTGATTGCCGCTGCTCGCAGCGCACCATCGCGAGAGCGAAAAGCCATCCCCCTCGTCGCGCTGCGCGCGCGTTCGCTCCGCTCCGCCCTTCCTGCGGAAGGGGGAAGCAGGTAGGTTGGGCTGAGCCATGCGAAGCCCAACGTTGGATGGCAAATGCCGTTGGGCTTCACTTCGTTCAACCCAACCTACGGAGCTGTGGTAGGAGTGGGCCGTGCGCGCGACCCCTCGGCGCTTCAATGCGATCCCGTTGCACTCGCGAGCGCTCCTGCGGCAGCGAGGGTAGGTTGGGCTGAGCCATGCGAAGCCCAACGTTGGATGGCAAATGCCGTTGGGCTTCACTTCGTTCAACCCAACCTACTTGCTGCGTTCAGCCCAACTTGCGAAGTTAGGCGCTGCTTACGGACGATGCTTTGCCCTTGCGTGCCAGCAATTCGCGCAGCTCGTTTTTCTCGTGTTCGCCAAGCGCACCTTCCGTCTGTTTGCGGATCAGCGCATCAAGGCGTTGTTGCACGGTCTGTTCGCCCAATCTGCGCAGTGCATCCAGGAATTCCGCACGCAGCGCTTCGGGTTCGCCGGGAAATTCGGTGAGCGCGAGCTTCTGCAGGGCTGCCGATTCCTCGCGTTCCGCGAAATGCCCCAGCAACCTCTCGGTGTTGATGCCGGGCCGTGCGCGGGCGAGATCGAGCAGCTCGATCAACAGCGGGATGCCGGGCTTGTCGAGCGCAGCGAATGGATACGACGGTTCGACGTTTTCGATCAGCGCAGGATCGGCCAACAGCATCGCGATCGCGCTGCGCACCAGCGTGCGTCGCGACGGGTTGGGAGCTGCCGCGAGCCGGCGTGTTGGTATTGCAACGGGTGCGGATTGCACACCGGTACGTTTTTCCAGTTCCGCGAACATCAGGTCGCGGAAGGCACCGTCCGGCAATTTCGCGAGCAGCGGTTTGGCGTGTTCGGCCAGGCGGGCGCGGCCGTCCAGCGTCGCCACGTTCACGTCGTGCGACAGGTACCCGTAGAAGTATTCCGACAGCGGTGTTGCCTGTTGTATGCGTGTCTCGAAACCGGCCTGGCCTTCCTTGCGCACCAGCGTGTCGGGATCCTCGTCTTCCGGCAAAAACAGGAAGAACGCCTGGCGTCCATCGCGCATGCGCGGCAGCACCGATTCCAGCGCGCGCCACGCGGCGCTGCGGCCGGCGCGATCGCCGTCGAAACAGAAGAACACGTCGGGAGCAGCGCGGAACAGGAGTTCTGCATGCTCGTTGGTGGTGGCGGTGCCGAGCGTTGCCACCGCCTGCGTAATGCCGGCTTGGTGCAGCGACACCACGTCCATGTAGCCTTCCACCACGATCAACCGTCCCAGCTTGGTATTCGCCTGGCGCACTTGCCACAACGCGAACAGCTCGCGGCCCTTGTGGAACAGCGGGGTTTCCGGTGAATTAAGGTATTTGGGGCCTTCATTTTTGCGCGCGTCCTGTGCGCGGGGCTCGGCAGCTGGCGATGCCGCTTCCTGCTTCTCGACCACGATCCTTCCGCCGAACGCGATCACCCGCCCGCGCCGGTCCATGATCGGAAACATCAGGCGTTCGCGGAAGCGGTCGTAGCATTTGCCGCCGTCGCCGGTCGAAAGCATCCCGGCTTGTTCCAGCAATTTGATCCGGGAGTCGTTGCTGCCGAGCTGTCGTTTCAGCGCGTCCCAGCCGCCCGGCGCCCACCCGATCCGGAAACGTTCGATGGTGTCCTTGTCGAGGCCGCGCTTCTTGCAATACGCGTGCGCAGCGTCGCTGTTCGGTAATTGCGCCTGATAGAAACCCGCCGCGCCGTCCAGCAACGCGTAGAGGTCGGTATGGTCTTCGCGTGGGCGCGGCGGACCACCCTCGTGTGGCACCGTGACGCCGACCGATTGCGCGAGTTCCTCGACCGCGTCGGGGAATTCCAGCCGGTCGTATTCCATCAAAAACTTGATCGCGCTGCCGTGCGCGCCGCAGCCGAAGCAGTGGTAGAACTGCTTGGCCGGACTGACGTAGAACGATGGCGTGCGCTCGTCGTGGAACGGGCAGCACGCCGTCCACTCGCGACCCGCGCGCTTCAGCGGCACGCGCTGCTGCACCACGTCGACGATGTCGACGCGGGCCAGCAACTCGTCAATGAAGCGTTCGGGAATCAGGCCGGACATGGCTTGCTAGCATGCCACGCGCAGGCGATACGCGCCCCGGGTTCCGGGATCGAATCTCATTCGGCCATCGCACCCAACGCCGCGCGTGCGAGAAATCCGCTGCGGGTTTCGCCGTGGGTGCGGGCGTAGGTATCGATGGAATGCAGCAGCCGATCGGGCAGCGTGATATTGACGCGGACGGCCTTGCCGTTGAGTTTGGACAAATCGACATTGGCCACTGCCCAGGTCCAACCGGCGTAACGTTTGCTGCTAACCAGGTTTTCCAATGCGGACGGCTCCGGAATGCTGCCGGTGTCTTCCAGCGCGAGCAGAATGGCCTCCTCGGCATTGGCGATGGCTTCTTCCAGGCTGTCACCGGCGGAAAACGCGCCCGGTATGTCAGGCACCATCACGCCGTAAGCGCACTTGTCGGTTCCGAGTTCAATGGCGATGGGGTAACGCATGTTCGCTCCCGGGCTCAATGCAGCCCAGATTGCTTGAGGATCGCGGCTACCAGTCCCTTGCCGAGATTTTTTTTCGGGTGCGGGACAATAACCGTAATGCCCGCGCTGTTGCGCAGCTTATGATGGCTGCCGCGAGTGCCGATGACCTTGAAACCGCGGCTGCGAAGCAGCTTGATCAAATCGACACTCTTCATGTGTGTATGATACACACGGCGACAGAATGCGCAAGTTACCGGTCAATCCTGCGGGCGGCTCGATGCTTCGAGCATGCCAATCGATCCACCGGCAGCTTCCAGTGGCAACCACAACCGCGCCACGCTGCCGCGGGCATCTTCGCGTGCCGTCAACGTCACGCCGCCGTCGTGTGCCTCGGCGATCTGTCGCACCAGCGCCAGACCGATGCCGGAACCGCCGGGCTTGGTGGTAAAAAATGGTACGAACAGGTTGTCGCTGGGTGGCGGTCCGGGGCCGTCGTCCTCCACTTCGATCACGGCGCGCGACGCTTCACGCCGCCAACGTACATATACGCAGCCATCAACATCCGGCAACACCGCTTCCACCGCATTGCGCAGCATATTGATGAGCGCCTGTTCGAGCTGGTCGGGATCGGCTTGCACGATCAGCAGTTCGCCGGTTGTGACTTGCACAGGCCGACGCTGCTCCAGTCTTGCGACTTTCGCCACCAGTTGCGACAACTCCACTGTGTGCAACTGCGGCGTCGGCAGCCGTGCCAGTTTGCTGTAGCTGGACAAGAACCGCGTCAGCGTCCCGGCACGCTGGCCGATGATTTCCAGACCGTTGCGGAAATCCTCGCGCCAGTCTTCCGGCAGCGGCTCGCGTGCGGCCAGCGCGGCGAGCGTGCCAGCCATCGACTGGATCGGCGCCAGCGAGTTGTTGACCTCGTGGCCTAGCACGCGCAGCAAGCGCTGCCAGGCCAGGCGTTCTTCCTCGCGCAGGACGCGGCCAACGTCGTTGATGACCAGCAATCGGCCACCGCGACCGCCGCTGCGTAGCGGCGCATGCCGTATTTCGAAGCGGCCGCTGCGTTGCGGAAACACGTGCGCCAATACCTGCGAGGTTGGTCCTTCCAGCAACGCCGCCAGCCCCAGCTCGGCCGCGCTCAGGCCGAACAGCCGGAGTCGCTCGGCGTCCAGCAAGCGCTTTGCGGCCGGGTTCAGCAGGCGCAGGCGCTGGTCTTCGCCGAACACGAACACCGCGCTGTCCAGCGCCGCCAGCGTCTTGCCCAACAGGTGCGCGGATTCTTCGAACGTCAAGCGTTCGCTCTGCAAGCGGTCGGCCAGTGCGTTGACGTCGTAGATGACGTCGCCGAGCACGCCGTTGCGCGCGCCGCGCAGGCTGTAGTCGCCCTCGCGCAGCGCTTCCAGCAAACCTGACAGGGTGTACAACGGATAGGTGATGCGGCGTTGTTGCCAACGCGCCAGCAGCAATGTAACCACGATGACGACGACCGGCAGCACCCAGCGCAGGGCATGGTCCGGCACGCCGAACAGCAACAACGCGACGACGGCCAGCCACGCGGGCAACGTCACCAGCAGACCGCCGAGCAAAACCCGCCGTTCAAAGCGCGGCATGCGGGCGGCACGCTGTGCGGATGGGTCAGTCGGCATCGCTGATGACTTCGCCCAAACCGTGTTTGGCCAGCCGCCGGTACAACGATTGGCGGGTAATGCCCAACGCGTCGGCCGCGCGTTGCAGGTTGCCATGGTGTTGTTCAAACGCGTGCTTCACCAGCAGCGCTTCGGCTTGTTCGAGCGTCATGCCGTCGAGGTTCGATGCAGCTTCCGGTTGCGCCGCGGTCTCGCCGAAGGCCAGCGCGGCGGCGCTCACTTCATCGTGTTCGGCCAGCAACGCGGCGCGTTCCATCAGATGTTGCAGCTCGCGCACGTTGCCGGGCCAGTGCCACGCCTGCAGCGTGCGTTCGGCCGAAGCCGACAGCCGCAGGTCGCCACGGTTGTAGCGCCGTGCGTTGCGGGCCAGGAACAGGCGCGCCAGAGGCAGGATGTCCTCGCCGCGTTCGCGCAGCGACGGCAGGCGCACTTCCAGCGTGTTGAGGCGATACAACAGATCCTTGCGGAAACGGCCGGCCGCGACTTCGGCGGCCAGATCCGCATTGGTCGCCGAGACCAGTCGCACGTCCACACTTTGCGTGCGTGATGATCCCAGACGTTCGAACTCGCCGTCTTCCAACACCCGCAGCAATTTCGGTTGCTGCGACGACGGCACGTTGCCGACTTCGTCGAGAAGCAGCGTGCCGCCGTCAGCCAGTTCGAAGCGCCCGATGCGCTCACTCTTGGCATCCGTGAAGGCGCCGCGCACGTGCCCGAACATTTCCGATTCGAACACGCTTTCGGCGATGCCGCCCATGTTGATCTTGACCAGCGAACGCGCGGCGCGTGAGGACAGTGCATGGATGCGTTCGGCGATCACGCCCTTGCCGGTGCCGTTTTCGCCCAACACCAATACGTTGGCATCGCTGGATGCGACGCGTTCGACCAACGTCAATACGCGTCGCATCGCGGGCGATTCGGCGATGAAGTCGTTGTCCGGTTGGCCGCGCAGCAGCGCGTTTTCCGCTTCCAGACGACGCTGCCGACGCGCGCTTTCGCTCAAGCCGATCTGCGCCCGCAGCACACTGACCAGACGCGTGTTGTCCCAGGGTTTCTCGATGAAATCGGCGCCGCCGCGACGCATCGCTTCCACCGCCAGCGGCACGTTGCCCCATGCCGTCATCACCACCACCGGCATGTCCGGCGCAAGCTGGCGCAGGCGTTCCAGCAAGTCCAGGCCTTCCTCGCCGGAAGTGGTATCGCGACTGTAGTTGCAGTCGATCAGCGCACACGCGAATTCGCGCTTGCCCGCCGCTTCCAGCGCCGCGTCCGGATCGGCCACGGCAATGCTGGCAATGCCTTCAGACTTGCACAGCAAACGCAACGCCTCACGCACGTCGGGTTGATCGTCAGCCAGCAAGACGATTGGATTCGATTTGCGTGCCCCGCTGTCTTTCATGCCGTCAGTGTAGCCATCACTCGTAGCGCAGCGCGACGGCCG
>JBOHYW010000146.1:0-9209 GCA_050738155.1 Rhodanobacteraceae bacterium | reverse complement strand
TCCGGAATGGCGGCGCCACCTTGTTCTTGACCACCTTCACGCGCGTCTGCGAGCCGATCACTTCCTCACCCTTCTTGACCGCACCGATGCGGCGGATGTCGAGGCGCACCGAGGCGTAGAACTTCAGCGCGTTGCCGCCGGTGGTGGTTTCAGGGCTGCCGAACATCACGCCGATCTTCATGCGGATCTGGTTGATGAAGATCACCAGTGTGTTGGAGCGCTTGATGTTGGCGGTGAGCTTGCGCAGCGCCTGGCTCATCAGGCGCGCGTGCAGGCCGACGTGCGAATCGCCCATCTCGCCCTCGATTTCGGCTTTCGGCGTCAGCGCCGCCACCGAGTCGATCACTACCACATCCACCGCGTTGGAACGCACCAGCATGTCGGTGATTTCCAGCGCCTGCTCGCCAGTATCGGGTTGCGAAACCAGCAGGTCATCCACGTTGACGCCAAGCTTTTCCGCATAGGTCGGATCAAGCGCGTGCTCGGCATCCACGAACGCCGCGGTGCCGCCGTTCTTCTGGCAGGCCGCAATCACCTGCAGAGTGAGCGTGGTCTTGCCCGAGGATTCCGGCCCGTAGATTTCAACCACCCGGCCGCGCGGCAGGCCGCCGACGCCCAGTGCCACATCCAGGCCCAATGAGCCGGTCGACACCACGTCGATGACTTCGGCGGTGCGATCGCCCATCCGCATCACCGCGCCCTTGCCGAACTGTTTCTCGATCTGGCCGAGTGCGGAAGCCAGTGCGCGGCGCTTGTTGTCGTCCATTGCGTATTCCTCGAAGGATCGTGCGTGAAGCGAAGTATCGCGGGAGCGGTTCTCACGGGTTGAGACCGCGAGAATCCGGAGACGTTGCCATTATTCCACACCCCCCGGATTCGGGTAGCGGCACATGCCGCGTCATCCGGTAAGGATTTTCTGAATGCCTTCCAATGCGCGCGCCACGGTCTGTCGGCGCACCGCGTCGCGGTCGCCATCGAAATGAAAGACCTCGACGCACGCGGCCGCCCCACGCGGTTGCCAGGCGATCCATACCGTACCGACCGGTTTGTCGGGCGTACCACCGGAAGGACCCGCAACGCCGGTCACCGCGATCGCGATGGAAGCATCGAGACGGGCCAGCGCGCCCGCTACCATCTCGAGCGCACATTCGCGGCTCACCGCGCCGTGGCGTTCCAGCGTCGTCGCGGTGACGCCAAGCAGTGCCTGCTTGAGGTTGTTGCTGTACGTCACCGCCCCGCCTTGGAACCATGCCGAGCTGCCGGCGATGTCGGTCACGAGCTTGGCGATCCAGCCACCAGTGCACGATTCCGCCGTCGCCAGCATCTCGCCACGGTCGCGCAGCGCGTCGCCGACGCCCACAGCCAGCGCGAGCAAGGCCTCGTCGGTGTGTGATTGCAATGTGTTCATCGGCGTGATCATGGCTAGGGAAGGTCTGATCAATAAGCTCGTTCACGCTTCGACAGGCTTGGGGCGAACGGGACAACGCAACGATTCCGTTCGTGGCGAGCCCTTCAACAAACTCGGGACGGGCTTGTCGAGCCCCGAGTGGAACCGGCAACGCCAGAATTTCCGAAGGGTGGATCGGCTTTCCACTTTATCCCAATTGCCTGCGCCAGGCTCATGAAAAACGACGGGCCCAACGAGCCCGCGGTCCTGCCTGGGGTGATGTCCCGAAAGAATCTTTACATCGTCATTCCGGGGCTCGCACCGGCTTGCCGGTGCGAGAACCCGACTGCATTTGCAGGGACTGCAAATGCGAACGCCGCAGGCGGCCCGAAGGGCGAGCGCCAAGGATGGCGCGAGTCAATCTGCGATTGTTTCGCAACAATTGAGAGCAGATTCCGGATCTCACCCACTTCGTGGGTTCGTCCGGAATGACGAATGTATTTACGGGACACCACAGTGGCCCGACGCTGGATCAAAACTTCACCTCGCCCCATGCACCGATTTCGCGGGTGTGGACATCAACGCTGGTGTTGTTGCTCAGGCGCTCGCCCTTGTACGCGATCGCGATCTT
Organism: Rhodanobacteraceae bacterium; assembly: GCA_050738155.1. Lineage (GTDB taxonomy): Bacteria > Pseudomonadota > Gammaproteobacteria > Xanthomonadales > Rhodanobacteraceae > 66-474. Next base: position 7,191 of record JBOHYW010000146.1, on the reverse strand, counting down.
CACGCCCTTGGTGACGGGGAAGGCTACGCCCGCGTTCCAGTAGGTGTCCTTCAGGCTCGGATCGATATCCCTGCTCGGATTCACGCGGTCGTAGCGCGCGAACACCGAAGCGCGTTCGAAATCGTAGCTGCCCCACAGCGACCAGCCATTCGCGGAATCGCCAAGCGGCGTGGTGACGTTCTTCCAGTTGTCGGCCTTGAACCATTCCGCACCCAATCGCAGGCCGTCGCGATTCCATGCCGCCATCGCGTCGTAACGGCGCGCGCCGTGCGGCGTCGAGGCAGTTTGCGTGTCCTGGCCGAGATCGCCGTCGTAGCCACCGACCGCAAACATCAAGCCTTTCACTGGCTGCACGCCGGCACGTGCCGCGAAATCCACATGGTCGGATCGCGACGGGTGCTTGTAGCCGCCACCGTTGATTGCCGACACCTGGTAGTTGAACACCCCATTGTCGCCGTACAGGTGCGCACCCCAATCCGCGGAGTTGCCGAACTTCATGCGGTCGACCAGGGTGTTCTCGACGAAGCGGTAGCCGTACCAGTCCTCGACGAATGGAATCCACGGCATGTTGGCGGAACCCACGCGCAGTGTCGCAAACTTCGAGAAGGCGCCCTGCACGTAGGCTTTTTTCACGAACAATTGCGTCTCGCCGTCACTGCCCACGTAATTGAAATCGGTGGTCAGGTTGACGGACCACACGTCATCGAACTTGTGGTCGATGGAAAGATAGAAACGCTTGACGTCGAAACCCGTGCCGGAGGCATCGGTTTTCTTGCCGTTGCTGCTTTGGTCGATGTTGGTGAGGTCGAAAAACATCGTGCCGCCGACCTTGGTGTTCTCGGCCCAGGCCGCGAGCGGGCTGGGTGTGGCCGGCGCCGGCGCCGGCGCTTGAACCTGGACCTGCTGCTTCTGCTCAAGGTCGCTGACCTTGGTTTGCAGCGTCGCCAGTTGCGCGCGCAACTGCGCCAGTTCCTGCGAGCCTTCAGCGGTTTGCGCCTGCGCGCCGCAGCTGGCCAGGGCCACGCCTGCGGCAATCGCCACTGCAAGCATTTTGATACGCACGGATAGGTCTCCTGTTGGTCATGTGATGCCCACAGCGCCGCAATGACGCCGCGGGATGTACGGCGCACGATGCCAACCAGCTGTTACGTCCACGTTCCGAACACATGACCAACGCATGACAGCGGCTGTGTCGACGCCGCCCCGACCCGATTTGCGTTCATTCGCGGATCGATTGGTTTTGGCTCCGTCCACGGCTGCAGTGCGCTGTCACGAACTTGCAACATTCCCCTCATCGCGCTGTAACACGCGCCTCCTGAAATGTGCGTCATCAACCACGACGCACCAGGAGTTCCGCATGACCCCACGCCCTCGCAACAAGCTTCGCCTGCTCGCACTCGCCACCGCACTCGGGCTCGGCTTCGGCGCCGCGCATGCCACCGACATCACCGGCGCGGGTTCGAGCTTCGTCTATCCGGTCATGTCCAAATGGTCGGCGGCTTACGCCGAGAAGACCGGCAATCGCGTCAACTACCAGTCCATCGGTTCCGGCGGCGGCATCGCGCAGATCAAGGCCGGCACCGTCGATTTCGGCGCGTCCGACATGCCGCTGGACGAAGCGACCTTGAACAAGTTCGGACTCGGCCAGTTTCCTGACGTGATCGGCGGCATCGTGCCGGCATACAACGTGCCGGGCATCGCTCCGGGCAAGCTGGTGCTGGATGGCTCCGTGCTAGCGAAGATCTTCCTCGGCCAGATCAACAACTGGTCCGATCCCGCGATCGCGGCCTTGAACCCGAACATCGCACTGCCCAGCGCGAAGATCACCGTGGTGCACCGCTCCGACGGCTCGGGCACCACCTTCAACTTCACCGATTACCTGTCCAAGGTCAGCCCACCCTGGAAGTCGAAAGTCGGCGAAGGCACCGCGGTGAAATGGCCGGTTGGCATCGGCGGCAAGGGCAACGAAGGCGTGTCCGCTTACGTCAAGCAGATCCCGAACTCGATCGGCTACGTGGAATACGCCTATGCGTTGCAGAACAAGTTGGGCTACGCCCGCATGAAGAATGCGGCGGGCAAAGTCGTGCAACCCGACGCCGCCAGCTTCCAGGCCGCCGCCTCGACCGCCGACTGGTCGCAGGCGCAGAACTTCAACCTGCTGATGACCAACGCGTCCGGCGCCAAGGCTTGGCCGATCACCGCCACCTCGTGGGTGATCCTGTACAAGCAGCCGAAGAACGCCGCGAACTCACGCGTCGCGCTGGACTTCTTCAAGTGGGCCTACGCCAACGGCCAGCAGCAAGCCGCCGCGCTGGATTACGTGCCGCTGCCCGATTCGCTGGTAGAGCAGATCGAAGGTTATTGGAAGGCAGAGTTCAGGCAGTGACGGAATGCCGCTTCATCCTGTCGGAGACACCACCCCCTTCGGAACGAAGGGCGGAGCGAAGCGAACGCGCGCGCAGCGCGGGCGCCGCAGGCGCGGGGGGATGAAGACACCCGCGACGAGCAGGCACATGTCATTCGAAGAGCACATCCCCCTCGGTCCCCCTTCCTGCGGAAGGGGGAAGACAAGCCACAGCCTTCCGCGATAACTGCATGTCATTGATCCCTGCCACCATCGAACCCATCGCCACAGACCGCCGCAGCCGCCGCGACGCCCGTCACGACGTGCTGTTCCGCCGGCTACTGAAGGCCTGCGCGCTGCTGGTGCTGGCCGCGCTGCTGGGCGCCGCGTTTTCGACCCTGTGGGGCGGGCGCGAGGTGCTGTTCGGGCAGGGCCTGCATTTCCTCACCAGCGCAGAATGGAACCCGGTCACCGGTACCTATGGCGCGCTGGCGCCGATCTTCGGCACGCTAGTCACGTCGCTGATCGCGCTGCTGCTGGCAGTACCGGTGAGCTTCGGCATTGCGCTGTTCCTCACCGAAATCGCGCCGGCGTGGTTGCGTGGTCCGGTGTCCAGCGCGATCGAGCTGCTCGCCAGCATCCCGTCGATCATTTACGGCATGTGGGGCCTGTTCGTGTTCGTGCCGTTCGTGGCGCGCATCGAACCGGCCTTGAGCGAAACGCTGGGACGCATTCCACTCATCGGCAAGCTGTTCCAGGGCCCGCCGATCGGGCTGGGCCTCTTGACCGCCGGCATCGTGCTGGCGGTAATGATCCTGCCGTTCATCTGCGCGGTGATGCGCGAGGTGTTCCAGACCGTGCCGACGCGGCTGAAGGAATCGGCACACGCGCTCGGCGCGACCACCTGGGAAGTGGTGTGGCACATCGTGCTGCCGTACACGCGCTCGGCGGTGATCGGCGGCATTTTTCTCGGGCTGGGCCGCGCGCTGGGCGAAACCATGGCGGTCACCTTCGTGCTCGGCAATTCCTACGACATCACCGGCTCGCTGCTGATGCCCGGCACCACCATTTCCTCGGCCATCGCCAACGAGTTCAATGAAGCCGTGGGCACCCACCGTTCGGCACTGATCGCGCTGGGCTTCCTGCTGTTCGTGGTCACTTTCGTGGTGCTGCTGGCCGCGCGGCTGATGCTGCGGCGGCTGTCGCGGCGGGAGGGTCGCTGATGGCCACCATCCACACCCGTCGCCGCATCGTCAACGCGATGGCGCTCACCTTGAGCGGTTGCGCCACCGCGTTGGGCCTGGTGTTCCTCGCGTGGATCCTGTGGGTGACGCTGAAGAACGGCATCGGCGCGATCGACTTCAAGCTGTTCACGAAAATCACCGCCTATGCCGACCAGGGCGGCCTCGCCAACGCGATCGCCGGCAGCCTGATCATGGACATGATCGCGCTCGCGATCTGCGCGCCGGTGGGCGTGCTGGCCGGTACCTTCCTCGCCGAATACGCCAACCGCAGCAAACTCGGCGCCACCATTCGCTTCCTCAACGACATCCTGTTGTCGGCGCCGTCGATCGTGCTGGGCCTGTTCGTGTACGTGATCGTGGTGCTGCCGATGACCAACCTGAGCAGCGGCGCGGTGTCGTTCTCCGGCCTCGCTGGCGCCATCGCGCTGGCACTGATCGGCCTGCCGGTGATCGTGCGCACCACCGACGAGATGCTGCAACTGGTACCGGGCACGCTGCGCGAGGCGGCGCTGTCGCTGGGCATTCCGCAATGGAAACTCACGCTGCAGGTGCTCATGCGCGCCGCGATTTCCGGCATCACAACCGGCGTGCTGCTGGCGCTGGCGCGCCTCGTCGGCGAAACCGCGCCGCTGCTGTTCACCGCGTTCGGCAACAACTTCATGGTCGCCAACCCGCTGGACAAGATGGCCAGCGTGCCGGTGGCGGTCTACCAATACACCAACGATCCGAACCCCGCGTTGCACGCCATCGCCTGGGCCGGTGCGCTGCTGATCACGCTGTTCGTGCTCGGCCTGAGCCTCACGACGCGAATGCTGTTTTCACGCAAGAAGGTGCCGCATGACTGAATTCAATCCTGCAATCGCCGCGCTGCCGCCGTGGCTGCAAGCCGTCGCCGACCGTGCCGGGGAACGCGCGTTGCCCAAGCTGCTGGTGCGCGGCCTGGATTTCCACTACGGCGACGTGCATGCGTTGCGGCACGTCGACATGGACATCCCCGAAAAGCAGGTCACCGCCATCATCGGCCCGTCCGGTTGTGGCAAGTCCACCCTGCTGCGCGTGTTCAACCGCATCTACGCGATTTATCCGAAGCAGCGCGCCACCGGCGAAGTGTTGCTGGATGGCGAGAACATCCTCGACGCACGTTATTCGTTGAACCGCTTGCGCAGCAGGGTCGGCATGGTGTTCCAGAAACCGGTGCCGTTCCCCATGACCATCTTCGAGAACCTGGCTTGGGGCATCCGCCACCATGAGAAGCTGTCGAAGGCGGGCGTGGCGATGCGCGTCGAACAGGCGCTACGCCGCGCCGCGCTGTGGGACGAAGTGAAGGACAAGCTGAAACACAGTGCGCTCAGTCTTTCCGGTGGCCAGCAACAGCGCCTGTGCATCGCACGCGGCATCGCCCTGAAGCCCGATGTGCTGCTGTTGGATGAACCCACGTCCGCGCTCGACCCCATCGCCACCGGTCGCATCGAGCAATTGATCGAGGAACTGAAGCGCGACTACACCATCGTGATCGTCACCCACAACATGCAGCAGGCCGCGCGCGTCTCCGACCGCACCGCCTTCATGTACCTGGGCGAGCTGATCGAATTCGACCAGACCGAAAAGATCTTCACCAAGCCCGGCAAGCAGCAGACTGAGGATTACATCTCGGGGAGGTTTGGGTGAGTCGTCACTTCAGGAAAGTAAAGCACACCGCGTGCGACAAAGAAATTTTTCCAGGATCGTCATTCCGGGGCCGTTCGCAGCTTCACCGCGAACGGAACCCGGAATCCATTTTGATCTTCGCATCAGCAACATGGATCACCCCCACAACGTCATTCCGGCGAAGGCCGGACTGCGGAGGCAGGACGCCGAAGCGAACATCGGTGCAGCCGATGGCCCGAAGAGCAGGCCGCAGGAGCGGCCTGTAATCCATTTTTGATCTTCGCAACAGCAACGTGGATCCCGGCTTCCGCCGGGATGACGAGCAAAACATCATTCACCGAGCGGAATCGTCATGACAACCCCATCCCACGACCACATCGTCAAGAGTTTCGACACCGAACTCACCCGCCTGACCGGCGAGATCGTCGCCATGGGCGAACTCTCGGCCGTCCAGCTCGACAACGCCATCGACGCACTCGGCAAGCGCGACAGCCGCGCGGCGCAACGCATCGTCGACAACGATGACGCGCTGGACGATCAGGAACGCCGCATCAGCCAGGACGTGCTGCGCCTGCTGGCGCTACGCCAACCGATGGCACGCGATCTTCGGGAAGTGCTGGCGGCCCTGCGTGTCGCCTCCGACATCGAACGCATCGGCGACTACGCGGCCAACATCGCCAAGCGCTCGATGACGCTGAACCTCTCGGCGCCAGTGCCGTTGGTCGCCGGCCTGCCCGCACTGGTGGAAGTGGCCGGCGAAATGCTGCGTGAAGTGCTGGACGCTTACCGCAACCGCGATGCCACCGCCGCACGCGTCGTGTGGGAGCGCGACGACCAACTCGACACCTTGTACGACGGCCTGTTCCGCGAACTGCTCACCCACATGATGGAAGACCCGCGCAGCATCACCGCCTGCTCGCACCTGCTGTTCATCGCCAAGAACATCGAACGCATCGGCGACCACGCCACCAACATCGCCGAGAACATCTGGTTCGTAGTGCATGGCACGGCATTGAAGGAGATGCACGCGAGCGCATAGGCCTGCGCCGCCAGCCCGCACTCACTGCATTCAACTCTCCCGCCATGCCTTGACGGAAATATTTATTGTAGCTACGATTAACTCATGCGGATCACCTGCGATCCAGTGAAGCGCGAATGGACGCTGCAGGAACGCGGCCTGGACATGCTCAGGGCCAAAGAGGTCTTCGCCGGGCCGCACTTCACGCGTGCAGATGACCGCCGGGATTACGGCGAACCGCGCTTCATCACGGCGGGATGGCTCCATTTCCGGCTTGTCGTGTTCGCGTGGACACCACGCGGCAACGCGAGACGCATCATCAGCATGAGGCATTGTCATGAACGCGAAGCACAAAAACTCCACCCCTACCTCGCCTGATCCCGACACCCTGCCCGAGATCACTGACGACTGGATTGCCGAGGCAGATCTGTATCACGGCGAAAAACTGATTCGTCGCGGGCGTCCCAAACTCGCGAACCCACGTCAGCTTCTGTCGTTGCGCTTGCCACCCCGGATCATCGAGCGCTGGAGGGCGACCGGGCCTGGCTGGCAAACGCGCATGGCCGAGGTGCTGGAGAAATCGGCGCCCAAGTCCCGGCGAGCCGCGGGCTGATCCAAAGGCGAACGCCGACGGTTTGTGCTCCCAGCACCCGCGCGGTACCGAACACACATATGAGGAGTGGGATCCTTGCCCGGCTCGCTCTCCCCATCGTAAAAACCGACCCGAATTGGCCAGTCGCGGCATGGCGAAGTGTCCTTGCATGGATACTACGCCGTAAACGAACGGGGCAAGCGCTCAGGACACTCTCCCCTAGGGCGTGTTCACACTATCGGAGTGCGTCGGCAATGAGCGCAAAGTTGATGAAGCCCAGAAACATCACGTCCAGCTTTTCGAATCGGGAAAAGATCCGCCGAAATCCCTTGAGGCGTCGAAATAG
>JBOHYW010000145.1:0-9218 GCA_050738155.1 Rhodanobacteraceae bacterium | reverse complement strand
TGGCAGGCGCGCGCAGCACAACTCGCACAGCGCCTGAGCCTTGGGCGTGCCGTGCGCATACTAGCGAGCGTACGCATCGCGACACCCACGCTGGTGGGCTGGGCGCGGCCGGTGGTGGTGTTGCCGCTGGCAATGTTGGCGCAGATGCCGGCACATCAGGTGGACCTGATCCTTGCCCACGAATTGGCGCATCTGAAGCGGTTCGATCATTTTGCGAACCTGTTCCAGGTGGTACTGGAAACGCTGTTTTTCTACCACCCGGTGGTGCACTGGATTGCTCGTGACGCGCGCAATGAGCGGGAGTTGTGTTGCGACGCGCTGGCCTTGCGTGCGAGCGGCGGGCAACGCCGGGATTTCGTGGAAGCGCTTGCAGGATTGGCGGAGTTTCGTGCTGATCATGTTGACTTGGCGCTGGCGGCAAGCGGCGGCGTACTGGTGGAACGGGCGTGGTTCATTGCCGGTGCGCCTGCGCGCAAGCCGCATGCACATGCTCACTTCGTCATGCTGCTGCTCGCGCTGTTCGGAGTGGCGATCGCGTTGGGTGTTGCATGGCGGCACCACGTCATGCAGCAGGCACAGGATGACGTACTCTCGCCGTGGTCCTCTCCGATCGTCATGCATGCGCCAACCTTGGTGCTGACCGGATTCGAGCCGGCATTGCGTCAGGTTTTGCAGCCGTTGCCGCTTGCCCCGATTGTCGGTAGTGGTGATGCGCCGGAGCAAGTTGCGCGGCGATACGTTGCACCCATCATTCCGAAGGTCCGGTTGAACGCTGTGGCGATCGACGGTCTGGTTATTTCGCCCGTATCGGTTCTGACGATCCATTTGCCTCCCGATGCCATCGCAAAGCCGCCGACGCCGCGTGCGCGCGTGATGCCGCAGCCGTTGCGGGTGGTTGCCCCGATCTATCCGCAACAGGCGCTGGTCAACGGTACCCGTGGCCGGGTGGTCGTCGCGTTCACACTGGATGCGCAAGGCCGTCCCAGCGATCTCGATGTGGTCAGTGCCTCGCCGTCCGGCGTGTTCGATGTCGCTGCCTTGCGCGCGATCGAGCAATGGCGGTTCCAGTCGCCGGCATCGCCAGGTCGGCGTTATCGGCAGGCTTTCAGCTTCGCACCGGACGGTACCGGTAGCGCCGACGCGATGGCCGCGGAAGCGGGCTGTCATCGCACCACCGGCACGCACATTTGTCGCCGCTTCCCTGAATCGATGCCCGACTTGATGACAGTCCGCGAAATCAAGCATTAGCGCGACATCCTGAAGCTTCGCCGCGCCGGGCTGGGCACGGCAGTGTTTTTCTCGCTAAGCTTGTGGCCTTGCGCCGAACAGCGCGCCGGACGCTATCCGCCATGCGTGTGCTGGTGATCGAGGACAACAACGATATCGCCACCAATATCGGCGATTATCTGGAAGACCGCGGCCACGTGGTCGACTTCGCGGGCGACGGGGTAACCGGCCTGCACTTGGCCGTGGTCAATGATTTCGATGCGATCGTGCTGGACCTGACCCTGCCCGGCATGGACGGGATCGAGGTATGCAAGAAGCTGCGCGGCGAAGCGCACAAGCACACGCCGGTGCTGATGCTGACCGCACGCGACGCGCTGGATCAGAAACTCACCGGTTTCGAATCCGGTGCCGACGACTACATGACCAAGCCGTTCGCGCTGCAGGAATTGGCCGCGCGGCTGGAAGTCCTGTCGCGCCGCGGCAAGGGGCCGCGGAGCCGGGTGCTCAAGGTGGCCGACCTCACCTATAACCTGGATACGCTGGTGGTGACCCGCGCGGGGCAGTCGATCCAGTTGAACCCGATCGGCCTGAAGTTGCTGCAGGCACTGATGGAATCCAGCCCGTCGGTGGTCACGCGGCAGGATCTCGAACACAAGGTGTGGGGCGAGGAGCTGCCCGATTCGGACTCGCTGCGCGTGCACATCCACGGGTTGCGCGCGGTCATTGACAAGCCCTACGAGAAGCCGCTGATCCATACCCGGCACGGCATCGGCTACCGCATGGTCGATCCGGATGCAGTCCCGACGTAAGCTCCGCTTCCGCCTGATCGTTACCTTCACGCTGTTCGGGTTCGGCCTGAGCGCGCTGTTCGCCGTGGCCTCGCTGTACGTGCGCGCCAAGGTCGAGAACCAGTTGATCAACCGCAGCCTCGAAGCCGACGTGCAGCAGGCGCTCGAGAACAAGCACCAGCATCCCGATCAGCCGCTGCAATCGAAACTGGTCGAAGGCTGGTTGTGGAACGATCGCACCGTTTATCAGGCACCGTTGGCGTGGCAGGGCCTGGCGCCCGGCGTGTACGACATGCACGGTGGCGCCGATGGCAAGCCCAAGCATTACAAGCTTGCGGTGGCACGCAAGTATGGGCTCGATGCATTCCTGACCTATAACATCAGCCGCGAGGGACTCGGCAAGCGGCAGTTGATCACCGGGCTGGTCGTGGCCGTACTGCTGTTCACGCTGCTGTCGCTGGCCGTCGGTTACTGGCTGTCGCGACGGGTGATGCGGCCGGTGACCGATCTTGCGCAGCGCCTGCGTGCGTTCCGCAGTGGCAGCCAGCCCGAGCCGCTGGCGCCGCATTTCGCGGAAGACGAGGTCGGCGAACTGGCCGTGGCATTGGATGACTACGCGCAGCGCCAGAGCGCGTTGATCCAGCGCGATCGCGAATTCAATGCCGACGTCAGCCACGAGTTGCGCACGCCGCTGGCGGTCATCGCCAGTACCACCGAATTGCTGATGGCGACGCCCGACCTGCCCGAGAAGCTGCATACCCGGTTGCAGCGGATCGAACGCGCCGTGCGGCAATCGACGGAATTGACCCAGGCACTGCTGCTGCTGTCGCGCGCCGAACGTTCCGGCCCGGTCGATGGCGAGACCACCGATGTTGCCAGGATTGCCGAGGAAGTCGTGGACACGCAGCGGCCGAACCTTGGCCGCAAACCGATCACGATGCGCACGGAAATCGAAGCGCTGGCGACCGTTGAAGCACCCTCGTCGGTGGTCGCGGTGGCGCTTGGCAATCTGGTCGGCAATGCCTGCAAGTACACGCAGGACGGCGAAATCGTGGTGCGCGTCCAGACTGGCCGGGTACGGGTGGAAGACACCGGCCCAGGCATCAAGCCGGAGGATGCCGAACGATTGTTCGAGCGCGGCATACGCGGCGATGGCCAGACGGTCAAGGGCGCCGGGCTTGGCTTGGCGATCGTGCGTCGCTTGTGCGAACTGTACGGGTGGCGGGTTACCTTGCAACCTCGCGCCGACAAGGGTGCGGTGGCGACCCTGGATTTCGGTGGCGGCGAGCCGGTCGAAAGCTGACCATGTGCACCGATTCGGCGATTGGACGGGCGTATACTCGGGCCGCGCCACCTGTTGCATGGGGGTGGATTGGAACGGGCTTGCTGGGCACGACAACGTCGGGCAAAGTGAAGTTGTACCGGCCAACGCAGGCACGGTAACGCAGATTTGGGAGGGGGTTCATGGATATCGCCGAGCTGTTGGCCTTTTCGGTCAAGAACAAGGCTTCGGATTTGCACCTGTCGGCCGGTTTGCCGCCGATGATTCGCGTGGACGGCGACATTCGCCGCATCAACCTGCCGGCGCTCGAGCACAAGCAGGTGCACGCGCTGGTGTACGACATCATGTCGGACAAGCAGCGCCGCGACTACGAGGAATTCCTCGAAGTCGACTTCTCGTTCGAGATTCCCGGCCTCGCGCGCTTCCGTGTCAACGCCTTCAACCAGAACCGCGGCGCGGGCGCGGTGTTTCGTACCATTCCCGCCGAAGTCTGGACGCTCGAAGACCTGGGCACGCCCAAGATTTTCAAGGACCTCATCGACCAGCCGCAGGGCCTGATCCTGGTGACCGGCCCGACCGGTTCGGGCAAGTCGACCACGCTGGCGGCGATGGTCGACCACGTCAACAAGAACCACTACGGACACATCCTCTCGATCGAAGACCCGATCGAATTCGTGCACACCGCGCAGAAATGCGTCATCAACCAGCGCGAGGTGCACCGCGATACCCACGGCTTCAACGAGGCGCTGCGCTCGGCCTTGCGCGAAGACCCCGACTACATCCTGGTCGGCGAAATGCGTGACATCGAGACCATCCGCCTCGCACTGACCGCCGCTGAAACGGGGCATCTGGTGTTCGCGACCCTGCACACCAACTCCGCAGCCAAGACCATCGACCGCATCATCGACGTGTTTCCCGCCGGCGAGAAGCCGATGGTGCGCTCGATGTTGTCGGAGTCGGTGCGCGCGATCATCGCCCAGACACTTCTGAAGAAGGTCGGCGGCGGACGCGTGCCGGGATGGGAAATCATGGTCGGCATCCCGGCCGTCCGCAACCTGATCCGCGAGGACAAGGTGGCGCAGATGTATTCGGCCATCCAGACCGGCCAGCAACACGGCATGCAGACCATGGACCAATGCCTGCAGGATCTGGTGCGACGTGGCCTGATCACGCGTCAGGACGCGGCCAGCCGCGCCAAGGTGAAGGAGACGTTCAAGTGACGGGACTCGCGAGAGCAAAAACGGGACTCGGGACTCGGGACCTGGGACTCGGGGAAAGCCGGCTTCGGCCTACGTGTGGCGGACGCGCATTGAGCGCGGTATCCCGGTGGAATAGCGGGAAGGGTGATGAAGGCGAAGGATGCGGCAGGGCAGTTGTCACGCTCTCCCGAGTCCCGAATCCCGAGTCCCGAGTCCCGGGAGCATAGTCATGAGCGCAGTCGACTTCTCATCTTTCCTCAAACTGATGGTCCACAAGAAGGCCTCGGATCTGTTCATCACGGCCGGCGTCGCGCCATCGATCAAAGTCAACGGGCGGATCGTGCCGATCACCCAGACACCGCTGTCGGCGCAGGAAGCGCGCGACATGGTGCTGAACGTGATGAACCCGATCCAGCGCGAGGAATTCGAAAAAACCCACGAGTGCCAGTTCGCGATCGGCGTTGCCGGCGTCGGCCGTTTCCGCGTGTCGTGTTTCTACCAGCGCAATTGCGTGGGCATGGTGTTGCGCCGGATCGAGTCGAAGATCCCGACCGTCGAAGAACTCAACCTGCTGCCGATCGTCAAGCAACTGGCAATGACCAAGCGCGGCATCGTGATTTTCGTCGGTGCCACCGGCGCGGGCAAATCGACTTCTCTCGCGGCCATGGTCGGCTACCGCAACCAGAACTCGACCGGACACATCATCACCGTCGAAGACCCGATCGAGTACGTGCACAAGCACGAGGGCTGCATCATCACCCAGCGTGAGCTCGGTATCGATACTGACAGTTGGGAGAATGCGCTCAAGAATACCCTGCGCCAGGCGCCGGATGTCATCATGATCGGCGAAGTGCGCACCCGCGAGACGATGGAGTACGCCATCCACTTCTCGGAAACCGGACATCTGGTGCTGTGCACGCTGCACGCCAACAACGCCAACCAGGCGCTGGAACGCATCATCCACTTCTTCCCCGACGACATCCGCGAACAGCTGTACATGGACTTGTCACTGAACCTCAAAGGTGTCCTCGCGCAGCAGTTGATCCCGACGCCGGACGGCAAGGGCCGGCGCGTGTCGATGGAGGTGATGCTGGGCACCCCGCTGATCCAGGATTACATCCGCAAGGGTGAAATCCACAAGATCAAGGACGTGATGAAACAGTCCACCAACCTCGGCATGTGCACCTTTGACCAGAACCTTGTCGAGCTGTACCACGCCGGCCACATCAGCTACGAAGACGCATTGCGCTATGCCGATTCAGCCAATGAAGTGCGCCTGGCCATCAAGCTGGCGCAGGGCGGCGACGCGCATTCACTGTCGCAAGGGTTGGGTGACGTGGAGCTGGTTGAATCGCGTGAGGGCGGCCACCGGCTGTAGTTGCGGAAAAGCATCTCCCACGGATTGACACGGACAAACACGGATAGAGCAAAAATCCGTGTGCATCCGTGTTGATCCGTGGCGAATACTTCTTCTTTGATTGATCCGCATCGAATGCTTTTTGCTGTTGTGACGTAGCCGACTCGGCAAGAGTAGGTTGGGCTGACCCCGGACTTGATCCGGGGGAAGCCCAACGCGACGCGCGGACAACGTTGGGCTTCGGCCGATAAAGCCGGTGTCAGCCCGACCTACAGAAGCTTTCATCCGCGAAGGACGCCAGGCACGCGAAGAGAAACTCGATCAGCTCTTCTTCGCGTTCATTTGCGTTCTTCGCGGACAAATTGCTTTTGCTGCAAGAACCCAACGCATTGCGCGGGCGGTGTTGGGCTTCTGCCGGTGAAGCCGGCATCAGCCCAACCTACACTGGCCGTTGTGACATAGCCGACTCAGCGGTGTTTCACGTCGGTGTCGAAGTGCAGGCCGTTGTCGTCCAGTTTCACGTCGACATCGGCTGACCCGATCATCTTGCCCATCTGCTGGAACGCGGTGACTTGCTGCTGCACCTGGGGCTGGCGGGCGGCCGGCATCATCGTGGCGAAACGGCCCATCCAACTGGCGAGTATGCCGTACATCTTGCCGTCGAAATGCATGCGCAGCAGGCGGTCGCCGTTGCCAGCGGATGCGGTCAAGGTGCCGGCGAGTTTCGTGTCTTCGCCGGCGCCCACACCGATCGCCAGTGCCTTGTCATTCGCGGCGATCCAGCCCTGACTGCCGGCGCCCAGCGTGGCCTGCAGCTTGGGCGGCAAATCGAATGCCACCGGCTTGCCATTGGCGGGAATGGTCTTCAACGCGAATTGCGGCAGGGTCTGCTGGATTTTCTGCGCCAGCGCGGCCGGGTCGGAACTTGCCACCAGCATTCGTCCGGCGATCTGCGGACCGGCTTCCCATTTGTCCAGTACCACGCGCAGCCCAAGCAGCGAAGCCGCCTGCGGTGGCATCTGCACCGGCGGATGGGCGGCGGTACGGGCGAACTTGTTGAGCGATTGCAACGCCGGGCATTGGTAGGTCTTCTCGGCTGCTGCCTTGGCGCGGCCCTTGATGAATGCCTGCCATTTCTTGAGCGGCAACGCCAGCACCACGTCGAACACCGAATCATCCGAGGTCGCTTGCATGCCCGGCACCGGCTGCTTCAGCGCGGTCAGCGCGCCCAGCAATGCAGATGACAACTTGACGTCGAGGCTGCCGCGGATTTCCGTTGCGGTGTAGGTCTGGAAGCCCATGCTGGCAAGCGGCGCCTGCTGGGCGAGCGTGGCGAACTCATTGGCGCAAGCCGGATTGGCCAGTGCGGGACCGCCCAGGTCTTTCGCGAATTCCTGGGTAACCGCGTCCTTGCCGTCGTACAGGTTGGCGAACAGTTTCGGCAGGTCGAAATAGCCGGAACCGTAATCGGTGTAGCCGTTCTGGCCGTCGATGTTGGCAAGTCGCGCGGAGGCGTTGTCGGAAGGTTTGGCCAAGCCGAGCAATTGCTTCAGCATGGCCTGGCTTGCGTTGACCGGTGCCAGTGTGGCGACCAGTTGTTTGCCTTCAATGGCGACGAGGAAGTGCAACCTGGCATTGCTGCCGCCGAGCACCCAATAGGTTTGGCCATCAGTGGTCGCGGTCGGCGTGGTGACACCGGCGCGTTTTTCCACGCGCGCCCAGAACGTCTTGAAGGTCGCGGGCGAGGCGAGTTCGATGCGCATCACCGGCACATCGCCGACGCCGTAGAACGCATACAACGCGGATTGCGAAAAGCCGATCGTCTGTGCGAGTTGCTTGCTGGAATGCACGTTGGCGAGTTCGGCCTGCATGGCATCAAGCACCTTGGCGACCATCGGATCCTTGTCGCTGAGCCGCCTGGCCAAGTCGCCGAGTTGCTGGATGCGCATCGACGTCATGGCATCGCCGGCTTGTCCCCAGGCCGCCGCGACGTCTGCGGGCGCGCCCTTGAAGTTGGCGAACAGGTATGGTGTGTCGGCGGGCGCCCAGGTAATCGGCGCGTTCGAGGCCACGTGCTTGCCGCAGCCGGCGAGTACCAAAGCGGAAAGACAGGCGGTTGCCAGGACCGTCCCACGCAGGACTGGGCGCATGTGTTACTCCTTGTTCCCCGAAATTGTTGGATGTTGAAAAAGTGCTTGCCTGCATTTTTTACTCGCGCCATCCTTGGCGCTCGCCCTTCGGGCCAGCTTTGCTGTTCGCGTCCGCTCCTGCGGACGCAGTCAACGCGCCGAGTCCGGCACATGTCCGTACCCGGCTTCGCCAAATCAAGCACGATTTGCGGCGAGTCGTCCGTGGGCCGCGCCGGCGGGATACTTCGCAATACCTTGCCGGTACCCGATTATGCCGGTGCTGCCAGCAGCTCCGCCAGCACCGCCATGCGCACCACGACGCCGTTGGCGACTTGCTCAAGAATCCGCGATTGTTGACCGTCGGCAATGTCGGGCGCGATCTCGACGCCACGATTGATGGGGCCCGGATGCAGTATCTGGCAGTCCTTTGCGGCCAGCCGGAGGCGGCGCGCATCCAGTCCGTAATGGGCGTGATAATCGGCGGCATCCGGAAATTGTGCATCAGCCATGCGTTCCTTCTGGATGCGCAGCATGATCACCACGTCGGCGCCATCGAGCGCAGCGTCGAAATCGCCGGTGGTCGTGCACCCGGGGAATTCGTCGAGTGATTCCGGCAGCATCACGGGCGACGCGCACAGGCGGATGTCGCGGGCACCGAGCGCGTGCAGCGCCTGTGCGTCGGAACGCGCCACCCGCGAATGACGGATGTCGCCGCAGATGGTGACCCGCAGGTTCTCGAAATCGGGCCGGCGCTGGCGGATCGTCAACGCATCCAACAGGCCTTGAGTCGGATGCGCATGGGTGCCGTCGCCGGCATTGACGATCGCTACGCCGGTGTTGGCGTGATCGGCGAGGTATTTCGGCATGCCGTTTTCGTTGTGCCGCACGATCAGCGCATCGAGGTGCATCGCCTCGAGCGTGTGCAGGGTGTCGAGCAGGCTTTCGCCCTTGCTGGTCGAGGAACGCGACAGATCGAAGTTCACGTTGTCCGCGCCCAGCCGTTTCGCCGCCAGCACGAACGAGGTGCGCGTGCGCGTGGACGGTTCGAAGAACAACGTCAGGACGGTACGCCCGGTCAGCAGGTCACGCGGCGCGCCATCCGCGCGATAGTGCTCGGCGCGATCCAGCAGGTGCGTAATCGAGGCGCGGTCCAGGTCTTCAAGGGTCAGGAGATGGCGCATGGTCCCGCATGATATGGGGTCAGAGTGCACTTTTCGACGAATGGGTGTATTGGCC
>JBOHYW010000144.1:0-9242 GCA_050738155.1 Rhodanobacteraceae bacterium | reverse complement strand
TGTTGAGGATTCCCAAAAAACGGCCGTCGCTGCGGGAGCTGCGTGAACATCCGGACCGCTACCCCGGAATCACGCAGACGGCCGAGTCATTCAAACCGGTGGTTGCTCGCTTTCTTGCGGCCAAGAAGGAAGCCGAGGAAGTGTTTGAAAGTCTGCGTGGCGCGGACATGGATGAAGCCGTGGCCTACTGCCGGGCGCACTCACTGAGCCCGGAAGCTGTTGCGGCCTTGATCTACGTTGCGCATCGAGCGCTGATGTTGGAACAAGTCAAGGCTGGAGCATCGTCCAGGCTCGCGAACGATCCGAAGCAAGTCGCCATGCGCGAAGCTTTCAAGCTATGGCAGGAATGGCAGAATGGCCGGACGGCACACAAGTCCGCCACAGCATTCGGGCGCCATGTCGTCGACAAGCATCCCATCATCGAGAACCCCGTAACGGTGGAGCGTTGGGTTCGGAAATGGTCCAAGCAAGCAAGGACCAAGAAACAGGCACTGAGCTAGCTGAGTGCGCATCGAGGTAGCTCCGTGCGCATCGTGCCGGCTGAGTGCGCATCGTGCTAGCTCAGTTCTTGAAGCACACGCGAAAATGTAGATAGTAGGCATCGCCTCTGTCAAAGGCCGCCCGCGCAATCCAGCGTGGATGCGCAAGGACCACCGGATGCCAAAGACCAAGAAAGCCAAGAACACGTCGCAAGTGATTGTCGCTGACTTTGTTCTGCTGCGTTTGCCGCAAGTCAGAGCTCGTACCGGGCTGGGCCGTTCCGAACTCTACCGGCGCATAGCCAAGGGCACCTTCCCTGCGCCGGTCAAAATCGGCGTGCGCGCCAGCGCGTGGAGCTCGTCTGAGATCGACCATTGGATCGCCGAGCGCATCGCTCAACGCGATGCCATGGCGGCGGCGTGATCTTGTCAAGCACGGTTGTATGAAGGCGTCCGGGCAAGCACATCAGGCCGCCAAATTCAACCATCACTGTCCATTTCCGATTACGCACAAATGCGCTACCTTACGCGGCGCATTTGCAAAGGAGAGCACGTGAAACTTTCGCTTTGGTACGTACCTGGCACCGAGGATCAAATTGCGATCGCGACGAAAGCGGCTGCGGATGAGCTGGAGAAGCGTCGCGTGACGGTCGAGGAAGCCTTTGCGGCGACCATCGAGCTCAACGACCTCGACGACGACGCGGACGTTGCGGAGTTGGTGCCAGAGGTTCTGGCCGTGAGTGCGTGGTACGCAGCCGAGAACGCGGCATTCGAGACGCTCGCGCAGTTGACCGGGGAATGGCCTTCTGAAGGTGCCTTGATCGTGACCGAAGGGCGGCGCGCGAAGAAACCCGCCCCATAGCGCAGAAAGTTGATGCTGAGCGATGAGGCGCCGCGGTCATCTTGCCCGCGGCGGTCCTCTACGTTACGACTTGGCCGCGCCGCTGAATACCGGCGTGGCCATCCGAGCAGCACGACCGGAGCGCAAGCGATGAAAACCCTCGTGGTGGCCAACCAGAAAGGCGGAGTTGGCAAGACAACCCTGCTCGTACATTTTGCGCATTACGCGGCGGAATCAGGGAATCGGGTGCTGGTCATCGACCTGGATCCGCAAGGTAACACCAGTAGCAGTCTGGAAGCGTTTGCGAGTGATGTCGTCGCGTCCGCACTGTTCGGGCCCAACGCGATTGACCTGAAGCAGGAGCCTGAGAGCCGCATCACCTTGATCGGTGCCGATAGCGCCCTGCTCAACGTCGACCGCGCCAGCTTGGGCGCCACCCCATCCTTCGTCGATCAGGTGCGTCGACTCGCAGACTCCGCTCAATTTGATCTTTGCCTAATCGACACCGCACCGGCCTTGGGTCTGCGGATGGTGGCGGCTGTCGCGGCGGCGAACTACGTCATCGCCCCGATCGAGCTTGAGGCCTACAGCACCGACGGGATCGCCTCCATGCTGAAGACCATCTACGGCATCCGCCAGAAGTTGAATCCAGGTCTGCAGTTCCTTGGAATGCTGCCGAGCCGTGTGAATACGCACAGCCCTGCGCAAAAGGTCAACCTGATCGATCTGCTCAAGCGCCACTCGGATCTGGTCGTACGCAAGGTGATCAAACAGCGAGCCGCCACCGGCGAGGCGGCCGGCGCCAGGAAGCCGGTTTGGGCCATTCGCAAGACATCCGCTCGCGACGCAGGCCGGGAGATGAAGGTCGTGCTCGCGCACATCATCGAGAAAATGGGAGGACTGCCGTATGACGCTTGATCTCTCCGCGCTGGACGACATCAGTGCCCTGATCAGGGGGCAGGATACGGGCAACGGTATCCGGAAGGTCAAGGTCGATGCGATCCAGCCAGACCCGAACCAGCCGCGCAAAACCTTCGATGAAAAGGCCATCTCCGAGCTCGCGGCGAGTATGCAGTCGGTCGGCATCATCCAGCCGCCGGTAGTACGGACTCACGACGACGGTTACCTGCTGATCTCCGGGGAACGACGCTGGCGCGCGGCGCGTCAGCTCGGCTGGGAGAAGATCGACGTGATCGTGCGCGACGATCTGAACTCACGGGCGCAACTGGTCGAGAACATCCAGCGCGAGGCCTTGAGCCCCTGGGAAGTCTATCGGGTGGTATCGGCCGAACTCGCCGCAGGTACAACGCATGCTGACCTGGCTCGGTCTATCGGCAAAAGCAGAACGTGGGTTACTGCGTACGCCGCCGTGAATCACATGCCTGAGCCTATCGTCTCCGTGCTGCGAGAAGGCCGGATTACGGACATAACAGCCCTGACGCAACTACACCGTTTGCACACAGAGATGCCTGAGGCGGCACAGGATCTTCTCAATGAGTCGACGCAAATCAGCAGACCGATGATCGAGCGAGCGAGAAGCGAGGCCGAATTGCGTAGACCAGTGGGGTCGGTCAGCGCTGTACAGCCCTCGCTGCCGAGTTCTGAGCGCAATGAGACGTCACTGCGGCGAGCCGAGGCCATCGCAGAAAGGGACAGCAAGTCCGATCTGACTGATCACCGCGCGTCACCAAAGACCGGTACACGTCTGCAAATCCGCATTTGTGCCTTCTATGAAAATGCAAGCTGGGTTGTGGATTACCGCTGCCTGCGCGAGATCGACGGAGCGACTTCTGTAAAGCTCGAAGGCGAGCAAGGCAGCTTTCGATTCGCCCCTCTTGGGGCGCTGCAGCTGCAATCGATCGAATGGCTTTGACGGTGCCGCCGACGCGTGCGCAATGTCAGCATGCTGACATTATTTCGAGGAGAAATGAGCTAGTGCAGGATAGGCTTCGCGGTAGCGTTGTATGACATTTCGCGTCTTCATTTCTCCTTGTGAGGCATCGATGCCGACATTGCAGACCCGTTGCAGCGTCCAAACCAAGAATCGATTTCATGCCTTGGCCTGTGCCGAAGGGCTGAAGGAATCCATCCTACTGCGCCGCATGGTGACAACGGTGATCGCGCATCACCTGGATGCCGTGTCTGCATTGCCGAGGTCGGACACACGTGGCGGTCAGGGCGGCCACAGTGGAAGGGTCATGTTGCGGTTACGCCCGACCGAGACTCGGGCGATCCGAGCTTTGGCCGAACCAGAGGGTTACTCGGCCTCGGCGTGGATCGTGCGGCAGCTGCGGTATCGACTTGAGGGTGCCATTCCCTTCGCCAAGGACGAGCTCAATGAGCTGCGTGATGCGTTGCGTGAGCTTGGCGCGGTGGGACGGAATCTCAACTCGTTAGTTCACATACTTCGCCGCAGCGACCGGCTGGTCGGCGATCTCCTGTATCTGCCGGACTTGGCTGACAAGGTTGAGCGGATGAGGCGTGCGCTGACGGCCACCATGACACGAGCAACCCATCGAGGCAGCGCCAGTGCGGGGGGTTGATGAGGAGGACCCGATCCTCGGTGCCGCGGGCTTGGTCTTTCGTACGCCGGTGCGCGCCAAGAAGCATCCGCGCGGGAACCCCTCTGGATCGGCTGGTTTGAAGCTGGCGAAGGCCATGGGCACGATCGGACGCGTCGTGCGCCGGCGACCCGAAGTGATGGTCAAGGTCACCGGCAGTGCGCGGGGATTCAGGGGCCTGAAGGAACACCTGGCCTATATCACCCGTAATGGCAAGATTGCCGGCGAGAGGGAAGGGGGTGAGTTGATCGAAGGTTCTCGCGAGGTCAGTCGCTTGGCTGAGGAGTGGTGGGTCGATTGTGGCAATGACCGACCGACGCGGGCGCGCGACACCATCAATCTGATCCTGTCGATGCCGCCTGGGACGGATCCGGAGGCCGTTGCCGAGGCAGCCAGGGCATTCGCGCAGAAGACCTTCGGGGGCGAGTATGACTACCTGATCGCCCACCACAACCATGATTCCGATCCGAAGCGCCCGGAGAATCCACACGCGCACCTGACCGTCAAGACACGCGGCAGGGACGGGCAACGGTTAAACCCTCATAAGGAAGACTTGCAAGCGTGGCGCGAAGAGTTCGCCCAACAACTACGATTGCGCAACGTCAAAGCCGAGGCCACGCCGCGACGTGCGCGCGGCGTGGTGCGCAAGGGGCAGCGCCAGGCGATCCGTCACATGAATGACCGGCGTGCCTCACGGGTGTCGCGCTGGAAGATCGAGCAAGCACTGAAAACGGTTACGCGCGGCCAATCACCAGAAGCGACGCCTTGGACAAACGCTACGCGCGAACGTCAGCGTAAAGTGCGACGCGCATGGGGCCAACTTGCCATCGCGCTGGAAGATGCGGGAAAGACTGCTCTCGCTATGGAGGTGAAACAGTTTGTGGCCAACTTGCCGACTGTGGCCACTGAACGCGAGGCCTTGGTAGCCGTCGCGCAGAAAGCATTGGCGAAGGCATTGGCCAAGGAGCCGCAGCGTCATCGTTGACAGGCACCGGAATCGAAATTGTTGGTGGCTGCTACGGAGGGCAACTCACGGCCACTTTGGGACAGTCGCTGCTTTTATCAAGTTGCCGGAAAGCGGCCGCTCGAAGACCGATGTCTACGCGACCGGCAGTAGTCCAGTCAGATCGGTCGGCCGTGGCGGATGCGCGCTCGCCGCGCCCGTAGTAGATTCGTTCGAGTAGGACGGTGTCGTGCAACCGCCCTCCGGCAGCGAAACACGCGGAGATGGAGCTGCAGAGACGGGCGGCACACTCCACGTTGCCGGATTACGCGGTGAGATTGCATGTCAAACGCAAGCCGAATTGTGGTCAGATCGCATGAATCGACCCTCATCTCTCGACCGGCTCCAATCTGCCGCAGCCAAGCTAGCGCGAGCACGCGAGCACGTCGACGCCATCACGGCATGTGTGAGGGAGTACCTGAATTCCACGCCCTACGTCATTTCAACCACGCGAGAATCTGACACCAATCGGTTGACCTACTTCGTGGCATCGGTCAAGCCAACACCAACACGAGTGTCGGCACTTATCGGCGACGCAATCCATAACCTCCGCAGCGCACTTGACCATGTTGCGTATCAGCTCGTCTGGGTGGCGGTAGGCACGCCGCCAAGTACCCGTGTCTACTTTCCTATCGGCGATAATCGTGAGCGGTACTTAGAGCAGCGGCGTCACCAACTGAAAGGGGCGCTCTCCGATGCGATTGCCGCAGTCGACGCGGTAAAGCCATACCATGGTGGCAACGATCTGCTCTGGCAGCTTCACAAACTCAATAACATTGACAAACATCGTATGCTTCTAACTGCCGGGTCTGTGTACCAAAGTTTCAACATTGGCCCACGCATGTCCCGTGACTTGCGGAACCTAATGGCCGACGTACACGATGGAAGCAGCGAAACGGATTTCCCATCCGTAAACCTCTTTCTGCAGCCGAAAAATAAAAAATTTCCCCTCGAAGCCGGTGATAGGTTGCTCACCGACCTTCCTGACGCTGAACCCGATCCCACGCTTCAATTTCAGTTCTCGCTCAGTTTCGGCGAACAGGGAATCGTCTACGGTGAGCCAATCATCGAGACAATGGCTGCCATGCTCAAGTGCGTCGAAGAGCTGCTTTCTACATTTAAAAGCCATCTCCAGTAGCGCCGCGAGCAGGCAGCCGAATACTATCGCCTGTCTTACCAGCAGACTGTCGAGGATGAACAGGACGGGTCGAACAGCGACCATCCATCGGTCAGCGGGCGCTGATCGGCCAAACTGCCGATCGCTGCCGCTATCGAGTCGCCGCATAGCGGACGTTGTGCGGATTACGTTGGCGTGGGAGCTTTCGAACTGCGTGAGATCATTCGCGGGTAGGCTGGCGCCGGCTGCATCATCACACCTAGACTCGGTACCCACAAAGTCGGCAGTAGTCTACGCACGGGGGCGCCATGAGTCTCGAAGATCAACTTTCCGGGTGGATCGGGCCATCGAGTGACTCGGAGCAGGAAAAGCAAGAGCGCACCGAGCGAATGGTTCGTCAGGCGATAGATGCGCACGCCCCATTTAAGGGTTGCGACCTAAAGGTGTACGCGAAGGGCTCTTACGCGAACAACACGAACGTGCGCGCAGACAGTGACGTGGATATCGCTGTCGAATGTACCGAGGTGGAGTATTGGGAGGAGGCGCAGCTAGGCGTTCACAAGCCGCGCGGTTCATACAATGGCCTATGGACCCCGCAGAAGCTGCGATCGGAACTGGTTTCCGCGCTTAGAGTAACCTTCGCTGATCAGCTAGATAATTCAGGGCCTACCGCTATCAAGGTGCATGCTGGGTCGGCTCGCATTGACGCTGACGTAGTGCCGTGCTTTAGCTACCGATATTACTTCGAGTTCACATCTAGACCCGGCACAAAACTTTTCAGGGCGAACGGCGGAAGCCTCGTTAACTACCCAGCTCAACAGCTTGGGAATGGCAGATCGAAGAACGTGCGGACTAAATATGCATACAAGAAAGGCGCTCGGCTACTGAAGCGCGTTGAGAACGCGATGGCAAAGGACGGTACATTTCGTGCGCTACCCTCTTTCTTTATGGAGTGCCTTGCGTTCAACTGCCCGGATTCAGCATTCGAGCATTCTACTTGGACTGCGTGCCTACAAGCGATGCTTGTGCATATCTGGCAGCAGCTCCAAGGAGATGAACCCACGGAGCGTCGATGGGTTGAAGCAAATGACTGCCTCTATTTGTTTCACTCGGGCCAGAAATGGTCGCGCTCAGATGGACGTGAGTTTGCGCGCGCTGCTTGGAACTACTTCGGATTCAAGTAATGATCTCCAGAACTCGTGCGAGCTTCATTGTTTTCATCGTCATTGTTGTGTTCGCCACAGGTATCTTGGCCACCGGCGGTGCGGTGCAGTCCGCGTGGTTCCGGTTCTACCCCGGTGCCGTGACGCTAGTTGTGGTCACAATTGCAGTGTGGGAACACTGGTTCTGGCGGTGGCGCCTTTTTCAGCAGCTCCCCGGTGTTCCTCGCAACATTCGCGGCACTTGGAAGGGCGAGCTACAGACATTCTGGACAGATGAAACTGGCGCCGTACCATCAAGAAAGACGGTTTACCTAGTCGTGCGCCAATCTGCATCGCGTGTCTCTGTGGTGCTCCTGACCAATGAATCGCGATCAGCCTCATCGCTTGCCACGGTGTCCTCGGACGGGACCACCGTTTCTCTTGACTACATGTATCTCAATTGGCCCGACGTGCGCGTGCAGGGAAGGAGCCGCATGCACCATGGTTCCGCATCGCTCATCGTGAGTGGGATGCCAGCCAACCGTCTGCGTGGTCAGTACTGGACCAACCGAGACACCAAAGGCGAATTGGATTTCATCGTGCGAGCTCCAAAGCTCACGGAGGACTATGAAGACGCTGCTCGCGCGTTCGCAGTACTTAGCACCGAGAGAACGCAAGGCTAACGCCCCATTTTCCCTGCGGCGCCTTCGCGCTTCGCGCTCGGCTCGCGTGAACGCCTGCGTTGCCAGCCCTTACCGAGAGCAGGCAGTCGCCAGAGGCGGCTTGCCTCGCTGATCAAGTCTAGGAAGCTGACGGTCGCGCGCGTCGCCTCAGGGTCGACTGCGGCCCCCTGAGGTTGCTACCAGTTCGTCTTTGGGTTCGGATCTCACCGAAAATCTCTCGATCTCGAGTCCAGCGCGCCGAGCAGCGGGCTGTAGTCGTGCAGGCGCTCGGCGATCAGGTGGTGGACGCCCTCGACACTTTCCCAGCGGCCGT
Source organism: Rhodanobacteraceae bacterium (assembly GCA_050738155.1). Taxonomy (GTDB): domain Bacteria; phylum Pseudomonadota; class Gammaproteobacteria; order Xanthomonadales; family Rhodanobacteraceae; genus 66-474. The sequence continues at coordinate 1,103 of JBOHYW010000144.1, read as the reverse complement.
CCACGCCGAGCAGGGTTGCGGTAAGCAGCACGCGTCGCTGGCGTTCGGCGAGGTCGCGCCAGATGATGACGTTGACCATGCCGTCCTCGTCTTCCAGTGTCACGAAGGTGACACCGCTCGCGGTCTGGGGTCGCTGGCGCAGGGTGACGAGGCCCGCCGCCCGCACTTGCGTGCCGTGCACACAGGTCTTGAGTTCGCGCGAGCGCCGGCAACGGTGTGCGGCAAGTTGCGCGCGAATCTGCCGAACCGGATGCGGCCCGAGCGAGAGACCGGTCGTGGCGTAGTCGGTGCGGGTGTCGTCCCAGGTCGATGGTAGTGGCAGCGCCACGTCGGCCTCAACGGGGCTCGCGAATCCGAACAGGGGTTTCTGCACTTCGATGCCCGCCACCCGCCAGCGCGCGCGATGCCGATGACCGGCGAGGGCGCGTAGTGCGCCAGCATCGACCAATAGCTTCCGGTCGCGCGCGTCGAGCTCGGCCCGCGCCACAAGATCAGCGACGTCGTCGAACACCCGCACACTTCGCGCGGTAGTGACGCGTTCTGCCGTTTCTTGCCGGAATGCGCGCATCATCCGCAGGCCCAGCCGCAACGCAGGCTGCCGCGCGGAATCTTCAGCGGTTTCCAGCGTGCAATTCCAATCGCTGGTGCGTACATCTACGGGGCGCACTTCGATTCCGTGTCGGCGCGCGTCCTGCACCAGCTGGCTTGCGCTATAGAACCCCATCGGCAGTGAGTTCAAGAGTGCGCACACGAACGCCGAGGGTTCGTGGCACTTCAGCCATGCGCTGGCGTAGGCCAGAAGCGCAAAACTCGCCGCATGTGATTCCGGAAACCCGTAACTGCCAAACCCCTTCAGCCGGTCGAACAACTGCTCGGAGAACGCCTGTGTATACCCGCGTGCGAGCATGCCTTCGGTGATCCGCGCGCGATGCCGTTCGATGTCGCCGTGGCGTTTCCATGCCGCCATCGAGCGGCGTAACTGGTCGGCTTCGCCGGGGGTATAGCCGGCCGCGACCACCGCGAGCTTCATCACCTGTTCCTGGAACAGTGGCACCCCAAGGGTGCGCTCCAGCACCTTGCGAATAGCCTCGGACGGATACGTA
>JBOHYW010000143.1:0-9249 GCA_050738155.1 Rhodanobacteraceae bacterium | reverse complement strand
TCTTGAGATAGATGCGTCCGTCGGCGGTGCTCTCGCCGAGTTTCACGCCCAGCTTTTTCTCGCAATGTTCGACGATTCCTTCGGCACCATTCAACCAGCACGAAATGTTGGTGCACACCGCGACGTTGTGGCGCCCGACCGGCTGCGTCTCCAGCATGGAGTAGAACGTCGCGACCTCGTACGCCCACAGTGGCGGCACTTCGAGATACTTCGCGGTCGCCGCCATCAACTCGTCGGTCAGGTAACCGTTGTTCTGCTCTTGCGCCGCCATCAAGCCCTGGATCAGCGCCGAGCGCTTGCGTTCGGGTGGAAACTTTGCGGCCCAATGATCGATGTGCGCGCGCGTCGCGTCGGTCAATACCTTGATCGGGTTGACGTCTTTGACCTTGTCGAAATTGCCGGTGGCTTTCATGAGCAAATCTCCGGGACCGCGGACCGGGGACCGGGGACCGGAAAAGCCCGCGCCGGTTTGTCTTCCCCCTTCCGCAGGAAGGGGGATTGAGGGGGATGGCTTTTGCCGTATCCAACATCCCCCCGCCGTTGCGCGGCGACCCCCTTCGTACCGAAGGGGGTATTCGCGACATGCAGTGCGCGAGTGATCATCGATCCACCTCCCCGAACACCAGGTCATAGGTACCGATCATCGCCACCACATCCGGGAGCATGTGCCCGCGGGTGATTTCGTCGATCGAGGCGAGGTGCGGAAAGCCGGGCGCACGCAGGTGCACGCGGAACGGTTTGTTGGCGCCGTCGGAAACCATGTAACAGCCGAACTCGCCCTTGGGTGCTTCGACCGCGGCGTAGGTTTCGCCAGCCGGCACGCTGTAGCCCTCGGTGAACAGCTTGAACCAATGGATCAGCGCTTCCATCGATTCCTTCATGTCCTCGCGCTTGGGCGGCGCGACCTTGTAGTTCTCGATCATCACCGGGCCGGGGTTTTGCTTCAGCCACTCCACACACTGCAGGATAATCCGCGTCGACTGGCGCATTTCGGCGACGCGCACGAGGTAACGGTCGTAGCAATCGCCGTGGGTGCCGACCGGGATGTCGAAATCAACTTCGGCGTATTTCGCGTAGGGCTGCTTCTTGCGCAGGTCCCACTCGATCCCGGAACCGCGCAACATCGGGCCGGTCATGCCGAGCGCGTAAGCCTGCTCGGGGCTGACGAGGCCGATGTCGACGGTGCGCTGCTTCCAGATGCGATTGTCGGTCAGGAGTTCTTCGTACTCGTCGACCTTGTGCGGAAAATCCTTGGCGAAAGCTTCCAGGAAATCCAGCATCGAACCCTCGCGCCACGCGTTCATGCGCGCGAGGTCCTTGCCCTTGTGCCAAGGCGATTCCTTGTACTGGATCATCTTCGCTGGCAGATCGCGGAACACGCCGCCGGGGCGGTAGTACGTGGCATGCATGCGCGTGCCCGACACCGCCTCGTAGCAATCCATCAGTTCCTCGCGTTCGCGGAACGCATACAGGAACACCGCCATCGCGCCCAGGTCGAGCGCGTTGGAGCCGATCCACATCAAGTGATTCAGGATGCGGGTGACCTCGTCGAACAAAGTGCGGATCCACAGCGCGCGCTCGGGCGGCGTGACGCCCACCAGTTGCTCGATCGCGCGCACGTAGGCGTGCTCGTTGCACATCATCGACACGTAATCGAGCCGATCCATGTAGCCGATCGAATGATTGAACGGCTTGGATTCGGCCAGCTTTTCGGTACCACGATGCAGCAACCCGATGTGCGGGTCGATGCGCATGATGGTTTCGCCTTCCATCTCCATCACCAGGCGCAACACGCCATGCGCGGCGGGATGCTGCGGGCCGAAGTTCATCGTGTAGCTGCGGATTTCGCCTGCCGAGTCGGTTTGGTCGGCCATCTCAGTTGTCCTTCCAATCGTCGGCGGCTTCCTCGCGCGCGGTCTTCCAGCGCGAGTCCTCGCGCACCACGCGCGCGACCGTCACGCGCGGCGTGACCGACGTGACCGGCTCGTATACCACGCGTTTGGCCTCGGGGTCGTAACGCACCTCGACATTGCCGATCAACGGGAAATCCTTGCGGAACGGGTGCCCGACGAAACCGTAATCGGTGAGGATGCGGCGCAAGTCGGGGTGGCCTTCATAGACGATGCCGTACAGGTCGAACGCCTCGCGTTCGTACCAGTTCGCCGATGGCCATACGCCGGTCAGCGTGGGCAGCACCGGCAGCACGTCTTCGGGCGCAAAGCAACGCACCCGCAGGCGGACGTTGTGTTCGTAGGAAAGCAGGTGCACCACCGACGCGAAGCGGCGCAGGAATTGCGGATGCTCCGGATGGTAGGACCAGTCGAAACGGCCCGGACCAGCGGCGCCGGTGACGCCGCGCCCGAAGCCCTGCGCGGTCGCCTTGTCCGAAGTCGCCCACTCGCCTTCGCCGAAACCCAGGAAATCAACCCCGCACAGGTCGGTCATCTGCGCGAAACGGAACTCCGCTTCGTCGCGCAGCGCGGTGCAGATTTCCACGAGGTGCGCCGGTGCAACCTCGATGGTCGCCTGCGCATGCGACACGTCGGCATTCGCGATGCGATCGCCGAACCGCGCACGCAGTCGTTCGGCCAGTTGTTCGGGTGTGGTCTGGCTCATGCTGGTCAGGACCGTGCAATCGTGTTGGTGCGGCGGATCTTCTTCTGCAGTTGCAGAATCCCGTAAACCAGAGCCTCGGCGGTCGGTGGACAGCCCGGCACGTACACGTCCACCGGCACGATGCGGTCGCAACCACGCACCACCGAATACGAATAGTGGTAATAGCCGCCACCGTTGGCGCAACTGCCCATCGAGATGACCCACTTGGGTTCGGGCATCTGGTCGTAGACCTTGCGCAGCGCCGGCGCCATCTTGTTGACCAGGGTGCCGGCGACGATCATCACGTCGGACTGGCGCGGGCTGGGACGGAAGATCACGCCGTAGCGGTCGAGGTCGAGTCGCGATGCGCCCGCGTGCATCATTTCCACCGCGCAACAGGCCAGCCCGAAGGTCATCGGCCACATCGAACCCGTGCGCGCCCAGTTGAACAGCGCGTCGACCGTGGTGACGCCAAAACCGCGCTGCATGATCGGGTTGTCGGCTTCCGGACGCAGGATGTCATCAACCTTGCCGATCGGCACCGGGTTGTGCATCACCTTGTCGATGGTGGAAATAAGACCCATTACCTCAATCCTCAGCACGGTTCGCAGAAACCGGCACAGGGATGTGCCGGCACGCCGGCGCTTGAGCGTCGACAGTGGCAAACGTGGCGCGGCTTTGCCGCGACCGTTTGCGTGCAAACCGCGGCAGGATGCCCGGTTTTGCACAATGAATGGCTAATCCCATTCGAGCGCCCCTTTCTTCCACACGTAGACAAAGCCGACGACCAGCAGCAGCAGGAACGTGAACATCTCGATCAGCGCGACGATGCCGATGTTCTTGAACACCACCGCCCATGGAAACAGGAACGCGATTTCCAGATCGAACAGGATGAACAGGATCGCGATCAGGTAATAGCGCACGTCGAACTTCATGCGCGAGCCTTCGAAAGCCTCGAAGCCGCACTCGTAAGGCGAGTATTTTTCGGCGCTCGGGCGGCGCGGCCCGGCGATCCAGCCAACCACGATCAACGCGACGCCGATCACACCGGCAACGCACAGGAACAGCAGAATGGGCCAGTAGCCAGCAAGCATGTCGATCGTCCACGTCGTGGGGGAATCACCGAACAGCAGGCTGCGGCCGGACGCTGGGATGCAAGCCGCCACCGTGGTCGTCGCGATGGCCGCCTGCCCGCGACACGCTGTTCGTGTGCCCTTGAGCTTTTCAATTTTCGCACGCGCAGCCGCGCGGGGCAATCGTGCACGGGAGACCCGCGCTCACACGATCGGCACCCGGCCGACATTATTCTTCGGGTCGAGCCAGAAAGACTCGTTGACGAAGCGATTGAAGATCTCGCGCGGCAGGATGGTAGTGCGCTCGCTGGCTTCCACTTTCGCGCGCACGGTGTGCAGGCCCGGCATGCCGACCCTGGCATCGAACTCGTTTGCGCTGTACTCGAGGTGGTCGAAATCGTGTTCGAACCAGGGTTCGTCGATGAACTGGTAGACCGCGCGCAGCGCCGCGGCCGGGTCGCGCACCAGGGATTCATAGGTCAACATCAACAGGTGGCCGGGGGCGTACTGGCCATAAAATGCATCCTTGGCGGCCTGGAATGAAAAACCCACCATCCCCCGCGGGTCGGTCAAGGCCTGGATACGCGAATACACCGTGGTATTGGTGTCGAACCGGAACACCTTGCTGACGCCGACCGGTTGCCTGCGCACCAGCCGTTCCATGCTGTCCAACACCCACGGCAACTGGCGCACGCAGGCGATGACCCTGGCTTCGGGAAACAACGCGCCGAGCAACTGCATTCTGCTGCACCACAGACGGCTGGTGTCGAACACGACCTCGGCACCCTCGGAGCCTGCGTAAAAATTTTCGACCAGCCCACGCAACAGCGCGACCCGTTGTTCATCGGAGACATCCGACGAAAAATCGTTCTTGCTGCTGGCTTCCGCGATCACCACGCCCATGATGTCGGCAAGCGGGCTGGTCATGCCCGCCCGGAAGCGCGGATTCTGTTTCAGGATGGCAGCCAGCAGCGTGCTGCCCGAGCGCGGCAAGCCGGAGATGAAGTGGAATTTTCGCTTCGATGTTGTAGCGTTGGGTGCGGCAGGCATGCGTGCAATCTCCTCTCGATCGATGCAGCTACGGCGCAGCGGCGGTCGAAGCGCGGATGCGCATTTCGTAACCGACCTCGACCATCGTGGCGTCGCCCTTGTCGCTCACGCGACGCAACAACTCTTCGGTGGCGTGCCGGCCCATCTCGCGCACGGGCTGGTGGATGGTGGTCAGCGGCGGCCACACCTGCACCGCGATGGTGGTGTCGTCGAAACCGCAGACGGAAAGCTCGCCGGGAATCGATACCCCGGCTTGCGCGGCGGCCCAGATCGCGCCGGTGGCCATGTCATCGTCGGCAGCAAAAATGGCGGTGGGCCGCCGCCGCAACGCCAGCAGCTTGCGCGCAGCGGCCACGCCCGATTCGAATGAGAACCGGCCCTGGACCATGTACACCGGGTTCTCCTTCAAGCCGGCACGCTTGAGGCCGTCCCGATAGCCGGCGAGACGCCAGACACCGGCGCCGTGTTTGGGGTCGCCCAGGATGTGGGCAATGCGGCGGTGGCCCAGTGACACCAGATGGTCGACCATTGCGCCTGCGGCCTCGCGTTCGCGCAGGATCACGCCGATGCAGCCTTTGGGGTGGCGCGGTGAAATCGAGGCGAACGGAATGCCGCTCTTGCGCAAGCTGTCCAGAAGCTGCGGGTGATCGGTGATCGGCGGGGTCAGGATCAGCCCATCCGGTCGATGCCGCGAAAGAATGTCCTCGACCCGTTCAACGAAGTCCGGCGCGGCCGAGACCAACGGCTGCACCATCATGCTGTAATGCTGCGCCTCGCACGCCTCCAGCACGCCGGCCTGTACTTCCATGATGTAGCTGGGCGAGCGGTTGTCGTACAGCAGGCTGATCATGAACGAACGGTTGGTAGCAAGGCTGCGCGCCGATGCGAGGGGGCGGTACTTGAGCGCGGTCACCGCCGACATCACGCGCTCGCGCATCGAGTCGCGCACGTTCGGCTCGTTGTTGAGCACCCGCGAAACGGTCTTGGTCGACGTGCCCGCGGCGCGGGCGACATCGTCTATGGTCACGCGCATCATGCGGGTCGGGTCCAGTGCAAGGGCTTATTCCGGCAAGGATACCGTCGGAACCTCCCTGGCCGGCACGTTCCACCCACTCACCTCGACCACCGGCGCGGTAATTCCCTGCGCCGCATAGCGCGCAGTCAAGGTCAGCGACTCGCCGGGCCACAAGGTGACGTCGTTGCCGCTCCACAGTATCGGCAGCGCCAGGTCGCCCTTCGCCGAACGCTCGATCGACACATGCTGGAACAAGGCCACGGCCTTCGAGGACGCGGGCACCGTGAGCGTGACCGTGGTGAGGTCGTCGTCGCCTTCGCGTCGCGTCGTCGCATGCACTTGGCTGCTGGCCGTCGGCAAGGATTGCAGCGCGGTCAAATTGGCGTAGCGGGTGACCGGCGTCATGTACCAGTTCGAATGTTTCCAGTCGAGCTGGTCGGGCCGGGTGGAAAGCCAATACACGTTGCGGCTGACCTGCTTGCCATCGGCGGACGCAAGTTCCAGTTCGACGAAGTACGTGGACGACAATCCCGAAGTCTTCGGCAGCACGATCAATTGCCGCGTGTGATTGCCGGTCACGTCGACACCGGCCAGCTTTTTGTCGTAACGCACGCTGCCATCGAGATCGCGCACGCGCACGCGCGCCTGCAACCCGTGCTCGTCGCTGAGCGTGTGGTTCACCACGACGATCGATTGCGTGTTGTACGAATACTGGATGTGCACGGGCTCGTTGGCCTTCTTCGCGCCGAAAAAGGCACCGGCGGGATTCATGTAGTAGTCGTAAAGATGCCAGTGCAGCGACGGCCATGCGTTGTTCAACATCCAGTAGATCACGCCCGTCGACGGGTTGGCTGCATCCATGTGTGCGTTGAACGCCTCGAATTGCGCGCGCACGTTGTCGTAGTTGGCAAGCTGGGCTTTCTTCACGTAGTCGCCTAGGTTCGTCGGTGGCCCGTAGCGTTTGGCCAACGCATTGGCGAAAGGTTCAAGAACCGCGAACGGCGACCATGAAGTGGTCGCGTGGTACTGCCTGACCTTCGGATATTTCCACAGTGCTTCCTGCGCCAGCGGCGAAAGCATCCGCTTGACGTCGGCAAGGCGCGGAATGTCGGCGCCGGCGCTCACTTCGGAATCGAACCCGAACGCGCCACCCAACTTGTCGCCGTACCAGTACGCGGGCGGTACCCACGCATAGGGCCCGTCCATCTTCATTCCGGAAGGACCGGCCACCTTGGTCGCCTGGTCCGAGGCGGCCGAAACGATCGGCGTCGACCAGCCTGCGGCGTGCAGGGTGTCGACATACATCTTCGCGATCGCAGGCGGTGGCGCATTGTCGCTGCCAATCAGGAACCCGATGACCGACGGGTGGTTGCGCAGCAGCCGTGCTTCGCTCGCCATGGAGGCTTCGGCCACTTTCATGTCCGCGGCATCCCAGGGCGCTCCGCCCGTTTTCGCCGCCGATTCCCATTTGTCACAACACTCCCAGCCCGGCAGGATCATGATGCCGTAGCGGTCGGCGAGGTCGTAAAAGTGCTGGTCTTCCAGCTTGCCCTCGCTGCGGATCGCGTTGAGGCCCATGTTGCGGACGTAGCTGAACTCGGCATCCATGCGCTTGGGGTCGGCGCGCAGGAACATGTCCGGCGCCCAGCCGCCGCCGCGGATCAGCACCGGCTTGCCGTTGATGAAAAACTGTCGATAGCCCTGCTTCGTCAATGACGAGCTGACGCTGCGGATGCCGAACGTGGTGTCGGCGCGATCGGATGTCGCACCATCGACGGCCACGGCCAGTTGCAGGCGGTAAAGCGGGTGCGCACCCATGTCGATCGGCCACCAGATTTTCGGGCGGTCAAGATCCAGGCCCGGATCGGTCTTCGGCGAAAACACGATCGTTCGCGTCTGTCCGGGACCGAGATGGATTTTTTGCTGCAGCGAAACGCCAGCCACCTCGCCGGTCACGATTGCGTCGTGTGGCGCATCGTCGAGGTTCCTCGCGTCGACCTTCACGGTCAACGCGGCATGCGCAAGGCCGGGCAGCGACAACTTTGACGTGACCTGCGGGAAACGCAGCTCGACCGGCCCGCTCTGCACGATGTCCACGCCGCGCCACGGACCCATGTTGTAGTCCGGCGGCGTCGGGTTCCAATCGACCCAGCCCATCAGGAAATCCGCCTGCGGATTGCCCGGGTGCACGCGCAACGCGAGCGTATTCGAGCCCGCATGCACCCAGCGCGTGATGTCGAATTCGTGTACCGGATAAGCACCGGCGACCGTGGCGTGATCGGCGACCTCGTGTCCGTTGACCCACACGTCGGCACTCGCAACCATCCCATTGGTGCGCAGCAGCGTGTGCAACCCGCGAGCGGATTTCGCCAGCGTGAATTCGGTTCGATACCACCAGGGGGCGACGAAATGGCGGTGACCTATCGTGCGAAGGTTGTCGCCATGGAACACGTCCTTGTACCTGCCGTTCTCCATCAGCCCGGCAATGACCGTCGCGCGTCCGCTCACCGGATACCAGTTTTTGGTCGAGAAACCATCGCTCGAGATCGCCGCCCCGCCCTGCTGTGCCTTGGCGCTCGACCGGATTTTCCAGTGGGCAATCGCGATCGTGGAACCGACGCCCTGATCGATCCGGGTGGCGGCAAAGGTGCTTGCAGCACGCGTGACAGGCGCAATCGACATTGCCACTGCGAGTGCCGCGGCCGCCCCGAAGACATGTTGGATGTGAGTATTCATGTTGTCAGTCGTTCCCAAGGTAGGCTTCGCGTATTTCCACCGGCGCGAACGGCCAGGATTTGTTGACCCTGGCCCAGACGAGGAAAACCACCAGCCCGGCGACGATCCATGCACCGGACAGGATCAGCGACATCGCCGACGCCGACACGTAGACGTAAATCCAGCCAATCATCGCGACCACGCACGGCAGCGGGTACAACCACTGCCGGTAGGGTCTGCGCAGGCCGGGCTGGCGCTTGCGCAGCACCACCAGCGCGATGATCTGCGCAGCCGATTGCACGATGATGGTCGCGGTGAGCAGCATGCTGATGACTTCGGTGAGGTTGAAAAACGTCCCGGCTGCCATCACCACGCCCATCACCAGCAAGGCCACGTGCGGAAACCGGTGCTTCGCATGCAGGCGTCCGAACGCGGACAGGAATACTTTTTCATGCGCCGCCTGATAAGGCACGCGCGAACCGCCGAGCAGGCCCGCGAATACCGACGCGAAGGCGGTCACGATGATCAGGACCGTCATCACCGCCGCGGCCGTGTGGCCCCAACTGTGCTCGACTACCAGCGACGCAATCGAAGTGGACTTGGCAATGGTCTGCCACGGCGCCACGCCGAGCACGCTGATGTTGAGCATGAGATAGATCAACATCATCGCGATCACCGAGATCAGGATGGACCCGGGCATCGTCTTGCCGGGTTTGCGCAACTCATCGCCCATGTATGCGGTCGTGAAGTAGCCGAGATAGTCGTAGATGCCGATGATCAGGCCCGCACCGAGGCCAACGA
>JBOHYW010000142.1:0-9287 GCA_050738155.1 Rhodanobacteraceae bacterium | reverse complement strand
GCGGGCCGCCGCGTCGATGTCGTCCACGTTGCAGTCGATTTGCATGGAGCACAGGCGGGAATGGTGCATCAGGTTTATTCACTCATGTGAGTCGACGAGAACGCGGTCGCGAGCGCGCTCGCTCCTACCGAAGCTGCATCGTGGGAGCGCTCGTGAGCGCGACCCACGTTGGGGTCAGAAACCATGCAGGCAGCCATCCATGGTGTTTGCCGGTCGCGAGCACGCTCGCTCTTACCTTTTCATTTCCTGCACGCGTTTGGCGCGGAACGCGCTGTCCGGATACCACTCGGGCCACTGATCGCTGCCGGCGAGTTCGCGGCCGACTTCGTACAGCGCCTGCGCGTCGTCGGTGACGCCGGTGAAGTTCCACTTCGGATTGAAGTTGTCGTAAGGCGTGTGGTAGCGGTGCGCGACGAAATCGGCGAGCGCAGCCTTGCCGGCTGCGGTGCCACCATGGACCATGTCGTCGCCGGTCTGGGTCATCAGCGCGGGCACGCCGGCTTTGGCAAAGCTGAAGTGGTCGGAGCGGAAGTAGAAGCCGTCCTGTGGCGTCAGCTCGGGGATCGCGAAGCGGCCCTGTTTTTTCAGCGCGGCTTTGAGCATGTCTTCCAGGTGTGACTGGCCACTGCCGACGATCTGCAGGTTCTTGGTTGGACCGATGACCACCATCATGTCCATGTTGATGTCGGCGACGGTCTTGTCCATCGGGAATACCGGGTGCCTGGTGTAGTAGAGCGAGCCGAGCAGGCCGGATTCTTCCAGGGTGTCGGCGAGGAACACGACGCTGCGCTTGGGCGCCGGCTTCTGTTTGGCGAATGCACCGGCGATTTCCAGCAGCGTCGCGATGCCGGTGCCATTGTCGATGGCGCCGTTGAAAATCTTGTCACCCTTGAGCTTGTCGTCCTCGCCGAAATGGTCCCAATGCGCGGAATACACCACGGCCTGGTCGGGATGTTCGCTGCCCTTGATCACGCCGATGATGTTGTTGGCATTGCCGTGGCCGATCTTGCTGTCGAGCGTGATCGAGGCGGTGGCCTTCAGGTCCACCGGCTTGAATCCGCGATGGTCGGCGGCCGCGGCCAACTTGTCGAAATCGAGCCCGGCCTTGGCGAACAGGCGTTGCGCGGTATCGCGGGTGATCCATGCGGCGACCGGTAGGCGCGGACCCGGGTCTTCGCTGGTCGGCAACGCGAGTTGCGGGCCGCCCCAACTGTTCTTGACCACCGACCACGGATAGCCGGCGGCGTCGTTCGAGGTATGCACGATCAGGCACATCGCCGCGCCTTGGCGCGCGGCTTCTTCGTACTTGTACGTCCAACGTCCGTAGTAGGTCATGGTCTTGCCCTTGAACAGCTTCGGGTCGTGATCACCGAAACCGGGGTCGTTCACCAGCACCACCACGGTCTTGCCCTTGACGTCGAGGTTTTTGTAATCGTTCCAGTTCCATTGCGGTGCATCAACGCCGTAGCCGACGAACACGATGTCGGATTGCTTGATCGAAACCTTCGGCTTGGCCTGCTGCGTCATCGCGACGAAGTCCTTGCCGAAATCGAACGCTTGGGTACCGCCGCCTTCGTTGATGTCGAGCTTGATTTTGTCGGGGTGTTGCAAGGTAGTTGAAACCGTCGGTACCGATTGGAACCACGAGCCGTGGTTGCCAGGCTGCACACCCAGCTTCTTGAACTGCTTGACGATCCATGCGGTGGCACGCTTGCCGCCGACGGTGCCGGGTTTGCGACCGTCCATGTAATTGGAGGAGATCGCCTTGTCGTAGGCACGGAACCCTTGCGCGGTGATCGCGGTCGAAAACGGTTGGTGCGAGGTCGTGGCGCTTGACGAAGCGGCCGGTGCGGCTTGCGCGGCGGCCGCAAAGCAAAGACCGGCAGTCAGCGTGAACAGGATGGTGCGACGCATGGCAGAACCCCTCTCGAAGAAATATCCCCGCGAGTTTACCTCCGGCGCTTTATCGATGCAGACATCACGTATTTGCGCCATGTCTGCAGGATGTGACGCCTGTCATGTGTTTTGTCCGTTACATCATGCACATGCGCAAGGGTGACCGTGACAGCGAGAATTGGGTTGCGCGTGGCTGATACCACGCGCCACGCGACATGCATTTGCAGGATGTGTGTCGCAACGCGTTGTGGGACCGGCGCGTAGCCACTTGGCGAGGGCGGGTGGTTGCGCGTCGGTCCCCACACCATCCGATCGCATTGGTTGCGTGTGGTGTTCTGCGTCGTTTCCGCTCCCGGGTCGAGGCAATGAGCATGCGCCATATTTTAGTTGTGATCGCATTGACCGCACTTGCAGCCGTCGCAGGTACCGCGTGTGCCGCAACCGACCCTGCCAGCGTGCTGAATGCCTATCGCGCCGCCACCGGTGGCGATGCATGGAACGCCAAGGCGACGATGAAGGCCGTCGCCAAGTTGACCGGGCAGGGACTGACCGGCAGCCTCACCTCGGTGTCCGATTTGCGCAACGGCAATTCGGTCAGCCACTACACGTTGGGCCCGGCCAGCGGTGCCAACGGTTTCGATGGCAAGAACATCTGGACACAGGGAATCAATGGTGGCGTCAATCTGCAGAAAGGCGGCGATGCCCTGCCGCTGGCGCTGGACAGCGCGTACCAGATGGCCAATCTTTGGTGGCGTCCGGATTTCGGGGGCGCCAGGGTGAAAGTTGTCGGCGACAAACCCTGCGGCACGTCGACTTGCGCGGTGCTCTCGATCACGCCAAAGGGCGGCCTGCCGTTCGATGCATGGTTCGACACCGGTTCGCATCTGCTGGTGCGCACCGTGCAACGCATCGGCAGCCAGACCACCACGATTTACCTGTCCGGCTACCGCAGCGTCGATGGCGTGCGTGTGCCATACAAGCAGGTGGTCGACAGCGGGCACGGCAAGCAATATCTGCAGACGATGACCAATACGTCGGTGACATTCCTGCCGCCGCAATCGGTCGCGACCTACGCACCGCCGAAATCCGAGATGAAGAACATCGCGATCGCTGGTAGCGCTACCGAGACCACTTTCCCGTTCCGCCTGATCAACAACCACATCTACGCGGATGCATGGGTGAACGGACATGGGCCATTGCTGTTCATTTTCGACACCGGTGGCCAGAACATCCTGGTGCCGTCCACTGCGAAAGCACTCGGCATCACGACCGAGGGTGCGATGCCCGGTACCGGCGTCGGCAACAAGGCGGTCAACTTCGGGTTGGCGAAAGTCGCCTCGCTCAGGATCGGCAACGCGACCTTCAAGAACCAGGTCGTCGGCGTGCTCGACTTCGAGCCGAATGGCGTGGAGGGCGTCGACATCAAGGGCATGATCGGCTACACGGCGTTCAAGCGCTTCGTAACCCGCATCGACTACGGCAAGCACGAGATGACCCTGATCGAGCCCGGCCAGTTCGATCCGAAGACCGCCGGCACGCCGATTCCGTTCGTGTTCGACGGCGACCTGCCGGAAGTGCAGGGAACCTTCGACGGCATCCCCGGCAAGTTCCAGATTGATACCGGCTCACGCAGCGCGTTGACGCTGACCGGCCCGTTTGCGAAGGCGCACAAACTGCGTGCGGCGAATCCCAAGGGCGTGGTGGCAGTGTACGGCTGGGGCGTCGGTGGCGCGGCGCATGGCTACGTGACCCGCGGCAAACTGCTCGCGATCGGGCCGGTGAAAATTCCGGACGTGGTGACGTCGCTGTCACTGCAGAAGCAAGGCGCGTTCGCCACGCCTTCGTATCAGGGCAACATCGGCGGTGCCATCCTGAAACGATTCGTGGTGACGTTCGATTACGCCAACCACATCATGTACCTGAAGCCGATCGCTGGGCACATCGCGGACCTCGATACCTATGATCGCTCCGGCATGTGGATCAACGCGGTCAAGAACGGCATGCAGGTGATGGACGTGACCGCACACGGTCCGGCCGATCAGGCCGGCATCAAGGTTGGCGACGTGATCACGCAGGTGAACGGCAAGCCGGCGACGTCGATTCCCGTGTACCAACTGCGCCGCGCGCTGCGCGACGACAAGCCCGGCACGGTGGTGCACTTCACCGTGAGTCGCGGGAATCAAACGCAACGGGTCGCGGTTACGCTGCGCGACCAGATATGAAACCCAATGGTGGAAACCGCTGCGCGGGTTCCACCCTATGGTCTTGGGTAGCCTGTAGGGCGGGAGAAGCCGCGTAGCGGCGAATGCCGCCAAAACCATCGCATGACGGGCAGCACGGTAGGGCGGGAGTAGCGTCAGCGCGTCCCGCCATTGTGCAGTGAATCCGCGGCGTAATCAGAGGCGGGTTGTCACTCGTCCTACAGCGGCGAGTTCACACCGTGGTCGGATTGGGTTTGCCGGGGTCGAGATTCCAGAGCTTGATCGCACGTTCGACATCCTTGGCCGTCAGCACGCCATCCTCGGCGAGTGCCGCGACAGCGGCGTGTGCGATCCAGTGATCGTTGACCTCGAAGAAATTGAGCAGATTGGTGCGTGAGTCGCTGCGACCGTAGCCATCGGTGCCGAGTACGGTGTAGCTGCGATCGCGCGGAATGAAAGCACGAACCTGGTCGGCGAAGCCGCGCACGTAGTCGGTGGCAGCGATCACCGGGCCTGCATGCTTGCCCAGGCACTCGGCGACGTAAGGCGTGCGTTGTTCCTTCGGATTCGGGTGCAGCCGGTTCCAGCGTTCGCAATCGAAGCCGTCGCGGGAAAGTTCGACAAAGCTCGGGCACGACCAGATATCGGCCTTGACCCCGAATTCCTTGTCCAACAGTTCCGCGGCCTTGAGCGCCTCCAGCAACACCACGCCACAAGCCAGCAATTGCACTCGCGGCACCTTGTCCTTGTTCGCGCTCTTGCTTTTGCTTTTACTCTTTCCCGAGTCCCGGGTCCCGGGTCCCGAGTCCCGGAAAAGGTACATTCCCTTGATGATGCCTTGCTCGCAGCCCTTCGGCATGTCGGGGTGGACGTAGTTCTCGTTCATCACGGTGACGTAGTAGAAGACGTCTTCCTGCTCGTGCAGCATCCGCTGGATGCCGTTCTGCAGGATTACCGCGGTCTCGTACGAGTAGGTGGGGTCGTAGACCTTGCAGTTCGGCACCACACCCGCCACCAGCATCGAATCGCCGTCGGCGTGCTGCAGGCCTTCGCCGGCGAAGCTGCGTCCGGCGGTGGCGCCCAGCAGGAAACCACGCGCACGTTGATCGCCGGCAGCCCAGATCAGGTCGCCGATGCGGCGGAAACCGAAGCACGAATAGAAGATGAAGAACGGCAGCATCGGCTGGTCGGATACCGAGTAACTGGTGGCCGCGGCGATCCACGCCGACACGCCGCCGGCTTCGGAAATGCCTTCCTGCAGCACCTGGCCGTCTTCGGCCTCGCGGTAATACAGCAATTGGTCGGCGTCCTGCGGGCGGTATTTCTGGCCGCCTGGTGCGTAGATGCCGATCTGCCGAAACATGCCCTCCATGCCGAAGGTGCGCGCCTCGTCCACCACGATCGGTACCACGTGCGGCGCGATTTCCTTGTCGCGCAGCAGCAGGTTCATGCCGCGCACCATCGCCATGGTGGTGGAAATCTCGCGATCGCCAGAGCCCTTGGTGATCTGCTCGAACTTGTCCAGCGCTGGCACGGCCAGCGTCGTGCTGGATTTCGTGCGGCGGCTCGGCAGGAAACCACCCAATTCCTTGCGGCGTTCCAGCATGTATTGCACTTCCGGCGAATCCTTGCCGGGATGGTAGTAGGGCACCGATTCGAGGGTTTCGCCTTCGAGTTGCTTGTCGTCGATCGGGATATGGAAGCGGTCCCGGAAAACCTTCACCGCGTCCTGGTGCATCTTCTTGGCCTGGTGCGCGATGTTGAGCGATTCGCCCGCCGCACCCATACCGTAACCCTTGACCGTCTTGGCGAGGATCACGGTCGGCATGCCTTCGGTGTGCACCGCCGCGTGGTAGGCCGCGTACACCTTGTGCGGATCATGGCCGCCGCGGTTCAGGCGCCAGATGTCCTCATCGGAAAGGTTCGCAACCATCGCTGCGGTCTCGGGATATTTGCCGAAGAAATGCTCGCGGGTATAGGCGCCGCCGAACGCCTTGCAGGCTTGGTATTCGCCGTCCACGGTTTCCATCATCAGCTTGCGCAGCACGCCCTTGCTGTCGGCGGCGAGGAGCGGATCCCAGTACGAGCCCCATATCAATTTGATGACATTCCAGCCGGCGCCGCGAAACACGCCCTCGAGTTCCTGGATGATCTTGCCGTTGCCGCGCACCGGCCCGTCGAGGCGTTGCAGGTTGCAGTTGATAACGAAGACCAGGTTGTCGAGCTTTTCGCGTCCGGCCACCGAAATCGCGCCCAGTGATTCCGGTTCGTCGCATTCGCCATCGCCGAGGAAGCACCAAACCTTGCGGTCGCTCTTCGGCATCAATTCGCGCGCTTCGAGGTACTTCATGAACTGCGCCTGGTAGATCGCCTGGATGGGGCCGAGACCCATCGATACGGTCGGCACCTGCCAGTAATGCGGCATCAACCACGGGTGCGGATACGACGACAGCGCCGTGCCGGGTGGGTTGACCGCCTCCATGCGGTAGTTGTCCAGTTGCTCTGCGTTGATGTTTCCTTCGAGGAACGAGCGCGCGTACAGGCCGGGGCTGGAATGGCCCTGGTAGCAGATCAGGTCGCCGGGGTGCTCTTCGGACGGTGCGCGCCAGAAGTGATTGAAGCCCACGTCGTACAGCGTCGCCGACGAGGCGAAGCTGGCGATGTGGCCGCCCAGCGATCCGGGCTTGCGATTGGCGCGCACCACCATCGCCATCGCGTTCCAGCGGATCAGGCAACGGATGCGCCATTCCATCGCGGCGTCGCCGGGGCTTTTCGCCTCCAGTTGCGGCGGGATGGTGTTGACGTATTCGGTGGTGGGTGAGAACGGCAGGTGTCCGCCGGCGCGGCGGGTTTCGCCGACCAGTTTTTCCAGAAGCTGGTGGGCGCGTTCGGTGCCTTCGGCGTGGATTACCGCGTCGATCGATTCGACCCATTCGCGGGTTTCGCGCGGGTCGGGATCCTGATCGATAAATTCCTGGGCAAGTGCGTTCATCGTTTGCTCCTGTGCGGCGCGGTGGGCGCCGGCTTTTTCGTGTTGTCGGATTTGCGGGACGGGATGGTGTTGGTGGCGCGGACAGTCTTGCCGCGGCCCTTGCGCGGTTTCAGCGCGCGCGAGGCGCGCGCATGCGCCTTCTTGAATTCGCCGGGCGCACGGATCTGCGCTTCCACGCACGCGATCGCACTCATGTTGACCACCCGTCGCACGGTCGCTTGTGGGGTCAAGACATGCGCGGGTTTGGCCACGCCCATCAGGATCGGTCCGAGCACCACGCCATCGGACATCGAACGGGTGATGTTGAAGGTGGCGTTGGCGGCGGCGAGATTGGGGAACACGAATACGTTGGCGCGTCCGGTCAGGCGTGAATTCGGGAACAGGCGTTCACGCAGCACTGGATCGAGGGCGACATCGGCCTGCATTTCCCCTTCGACCTCGAGGTTGGGCGCGCGTTCGCGCAGGATGCACAGGGTTTCCTGCATCTTGCGTGCGGTCGCGGTAGCGCGGCTGCCGAAGTTGGAACCCGCGATCAACGCCACATGCGGTTCGACGCCTAGCAGTTTCAGTCGCGTAGCCGCCTGCAGGGTCGCCTCGGCGATCTGCGCGGGATCGGGGTCGTGCTGCATATGGGTATCGAGGAAAAACGTCAGACCCTTGTCGTTGGCGACCGCTGCCATCGACGACAGCGTCTGCACGCCACGATCGAGGCCGATGATGTCGCGGATGTAGGCGGCCTTGCGCTGGTAGCGGCCGACCACGCCGCAGATCATGGCGTCGGCTTCGCCGCGCGCGACCATCAGCGCCGCGATCACGACCGGGCGTGAGCGCACCACCGACTTCGCCGACGCAGGTGTCACGCCGCGCCGCTGCATCAGTTCGTAGTAGTGCTGCCAGTAAGCATCGAAACGTGGATCGGAATGGATGTTGCAAAGCTCGAAATCGCGGCCGGGCTCGAGGCGCAAGCCGATGCGCTCGATGCGGCGCGCGATGATTTCCGGCCGACCGATCAGGATCGGCTTGACCAGTCCTTCGTCGACCAACGTTTGCACCGCGCGCAGTACGACTTCTTCCTCGCCCTCGGCATACGCGATGCGCATCGGGTTGGCGCGCGCGCGTTCGAAAACCGGCTTCATGGCAAGTCCGGTGCGGAACACGAACTGGCTGAGCTTTTCGGTATAGGCGTGGAGGTCGGCGAGCGGTTGCGTGGCGACGCCCGAATCCATCGCGGCCCTGGCAACCGCAGGCGCCACCTGCACCAGCAGCCGTGGATCGAACGGACGCGGGATCAGGTATTCCGGCCCGAAGTGAGGCACCTTGCCGCCGTAAGCACGTTGCGCGACATCGGAGGCTTCGCGCCGCGCCAGTTGTGCGATCGCGTGCACGCAGGCGACGGTCATCGCCTCGTTGATGCCAGTCGCGCCGACATCCAGCGCGCCGCGGAAGATGTACGGGAAACACAGCGCGTTGTTGACCTGGTTCGGATAGTCCGAGCGACCGGTCGCGATCACGCAATCGGGTTTGGCTGCACGCGCTTCCTCGGGCGTGATTTCCGGCGTGGGATTGGCCAGCGCGAGGATCACCGGACGATCGGCCATCGTTGCGACCATCTCGCGCTTCAGCACGCCACCTGCGGACACACCCAGGAACACATCGGCGCCCTTGACGATCTCGGCCAGCGTGCGCGCCCTGGTCTTGCGCGCGTAGCGTTCGAGGCTGGGATCGAGCCCAGGCCGGCCCTGGTACAACACGCCGTCCTTGTCGCTGACCATGATGTGTTCGGGCTTGACGCCGAGCCGCACCAACATGTCGAGGCAGGCGATGCCGGCCGCGCCTGCGCCGGAAGCTGCAACTTTCACCTCACCGATCTTCTTGCCGACCACGATCAATGCGTTGGTCAGCGCTGCGCCGACGATGATCGCGGTGCCGTGCTGGTCGTCGTGGAACACCGGGATGTTCATGCGCTCGCGCAGCTTGCGCTCGACCAGGAAACATTCCGGGGCCTTGATGTCTTCGAGGTTGATGCCGCCGAAGGTCGGTTCCAGCGAGGCGATGATCTCGACCAGCTTGTCCGGGTCGCGTTCGTCGATCTCGATGTCGAACACGTCGATGCCCGCGAACTTGCGGAACAGCACCGCCTTGCCTTCCATCACCGGCTTGCCGGCCAGCGGGCCGATACTGCCGAGACCCAGCACCGC
>JBOHYW010000141.1:0-9316 GCA_050738155.1 Rhodanobacteraceae bacterium | reverse complement strand
ACCTACGAGGGCTCCAAGGGCACGATCGCCAGCGCAATGCTCGAAACCGGCTGGCTCGATGCGGAAGCCACCGAGCACAAGGTTGCGGTGACGCGCGCCGACAATCGCGCCGCGATCCACCTGCACTACAAAGTGGGCGAACGCTACAAGCTGGGAGTGGTGAGTTTCAAGGGGTCGCAATTCAAGCCAGGTTTCCTGCAGCGCTACGTGCCGTGGGAAACCGGCGATTGGTATTCGCAGTCCAACCTGCTGGCGTTGCAGCAGGCGTTGACCGACGCGGATTACTTTTCGATCGTGAACGTGCAACCCGAAGTCGCCAAGGCCAAGGACCATGTGGTGCCGGTGGAGGTGGAAGTCGCGCCCGCCAAACGTACCGTGTATACCGCCGGCATCTTCATCGGCACCGACACCGGACCCGGTGTGCGTGCAGGCATCAAGCGACGCTGGATCAACAGCCGTGGCCACACGCTCGACACCCAGGCGTTGATCGCGCAGCGCCTGAAAACAGCGCAGGTCGTGTATGGCATCCCGCGCCCCGGCCACGATCACGCCAGCTTCAGCCTCGGGATCGGCTACCGCGACGAAGACACCAAGACCTCGAAATCCCGCACGTTCTCGCTGGCCGCCAACGCCACGCGCGACTGGCATGGTTTCGTCCGCACCATCGGCATGCACCTGCTCTCCGGTACTTTCACGGTCGGGAACTCCCGTGGCGACGTGAACGTTCCCGGTGTCGAACACGGCAGCAGCACCTTGATCTATCCGGAAGTCGCGCTGACGAAAAAGGTCGCCGACAACCCGTTGTTCGTTCGCCACGGCTATTCGATCAACCTGATCGCGCGCGCCGGACCCGGCATCGACACGCGTTTCGCCCAAGTGCTGGCCGATGTCACGTGGATCCACGCGCTGGGCCGGCGCAATCGTTTGATCCTGCGCGGCAATGCCGGAGCCACCACAGTCGCTGATTTCAGCAAACTGCCACCGCAACTGCGCTTTTACGCTGGCGGCGATCGTTCGATCCGTGGCTATGCGTACCAGGCAATCGGACCGCGCAACAGCTATGGACTGGTGGTCGGCGGCACCCGTCTGCTGGTCGGCAGCGCCACGCTCGAACACTATTTCACCCGCGACTGGGGCATGGCGGTGTTTGTCGATTCCGGCGACGCCTTCGACGGCACCGACTTCCATGCACGCACCGGCGTCGGCGTGGGGCTGCGCTGGCGTTCCCCGGTCGGGATGGTGCGGATCGATGTCGGCAAGCCGGTCAACAATCCCTACTACCACGGTTTGCAACTGCACATCGTTATCGGGCCGGACTTGTGAGCATGACGCGCGCACGCAAATGGCTGCTCGGCATCGGCATCACCGTCGCCGTATTGGTCGTGGCTATCGCGATTGCGCTTGCGTGGCTGCTGTACACGCCGTCAGGATTGCGTTTCGCGCTCGATCGCGGCGTCGCGATGATGCATGGTCAGTTCGCTTACGCCCAAGCCAGCGGCACGCTGGCCGGCGAAACCACCATTTCAGGATTGCATTATCACGACGCAACCGGCGACACCCTGCGCATCAAACGGGTCGTCGTCGATTTGCAACCGTGGGCGTTGCTCGGGCGCAGCCTGCACATACGCAAGGCGCGCATCGACGGCATTACCGTCGACATTGCGCCATCGAAAAAGCCCGCCAGCAAGCCGACCAGCTTTTCGCTGAAACCGCCTCTGACAATTGTGCTGGACGACACCCTGTTGACGCACATTTCAATAAGCGAAAACGGCAAGCAGGCTTTCGCCGCCGACAGCCTCGCGATTGCGGGGACGTGGAGCGGCCGACGACTGGTGCTGCGCCAACTCGCGTTGCGTGCGCCCAACGGCCAGGTCGATCTCACCGGAACGCTCATCCTCGCGCGCGGCTATCGCGGCCACGGCAAGGCGAGGATCGACTGGACGCAAAACGATACGCATTACGTGGGCAAGATCACGTCGCAATCCGACGGCAAGACCGCCGCGCTGCATGCCGCACTCAGCGCGCCGGTGCCGCTCGAACTCGACGCATCCGTGAAACTCGACAACAGCCATGCATGGACCATGGCCTTGAACGCACCGACGTTCGACGCGCATGCCCTGCCCGCGCTGCCGTCCAACATCAAGACGCTCGCACTGGCCCTGCACGGAGCCGGCAACGCACGCGGTGGCAAGCTCGAGGGCAAGCTAACCGCCAACGGCCACAGCGTGCTGATCGATCAGGCGCAATTTCGTTACGACGGCAAGACCTTGACGCTCGACCCGTTGCGACTGCGCTCGCCATCAATGCCGGGCGTCGCCACCGCAACTGGCGTCGTGCACCTGGACGCGACACCGATGACGACGACTCTCGATACGAAATGGGAAGGCGTGCAACTGCCCGCCGATCTGGTCGGCCAGGCACTCGCGAGCCGCGGCGAGGTGCACATCACCGGTAGCGCGAAGCAATTCGCACTGAAGGGTGCGCTCGCGATCGGGCCACCCGGAAAACTCTCGAACCTGCGAGTCGATCTGACTGGTACAACGCAAGCCATCCAGTTGAAAACATTGAAGCTTGTCCAGAAGAATGGCGGCCTCGACGCGCACGGCAGCATTGGCCTGCAACCGCAGATCACCTGGAAACTCGATGCCGTCGCGAACCGGTTCGATCCCGGTGCGATCCTCGCCGGCCGGAACGGCGCCATGGATTTCACGCTGGCGACGCAAGGCACGATTACGCCGCAAGGTCCGGCGGCAACTCTGAAGCTGGACAAGGTCGGCGGCACCCTGCGCGGCCGCAGCATCGCCGGCAGCAAGGCCGACCTCAAGATTGCACCGGGCAACCTGCTCGACGGCAAAGCTACGTTGATTGCGGGCGCGAGCCGCATCCGTGTGGTCGGACAACCCGGCAACCGCACCAACGCCACCATCGACCTCGATGTCGCTTCACTCGGCGACTGGCTGCCGACTGCCGCGGGCAAGTTGCAGGGACACTTCACGGTCAAGGGCATCTGGCCAAAGCTCAGCATAGCGGGCCACCTCGACGGCGCCGGCCTGGCGCTCGGTGCGCGCCGCGTCGACAAGCTGCAACTCACCGCATCGGTTCCGGATACCAGCAAGCCCGGCGGCGATCTCGACCTCACACTCGACGGCGTCGAAGCATCCGGACTTGCTTTCGATCACGTTCGTCTCAAGGGCAGTGGCAGCGCGGCGTCGCACCACCTGTCCCTGAGCGCGACCGGCAAGCCGCTCGCCCTCGCGCTGACCTTGCAGGGAAGCTGGAACGCGCGCGCGAAAAAATGGACGGGCACGCTGAGCAATGTCGTGCTCACGCCCGAGGGCATTCCGGCATGGCGGCAGCAGGATGCCTCGACAATCACCTGGCAGAAGGGCGCGGCGACGATTTCGCAATTCTGTCTGAGCGCCGGCACGCCGCGACTTTGCCTGTCGGGCGCGCGCGATGCGCACGGCGCGACCACGGCCAAATACACGCTGGAACATTTACCGCTGCAGCTGCTGGCGACCCTCGTGCCCACCGCCAATCCGCTTCAGACCAGCGGCGAGATTTCAGGCACGGGACAACTTGCCATCGACACGAAAAGCGCGCTCACCGGCCACGCTACGCTTGCAGCAAGCACGGGCCGGATCGCGTTCGCGTCCACACCGAACCAACCCTTGCTTGCATGGGCCAGCATCACCGCCGAAGCCGCGGCCAGCGGCGGCAACCAGCACATCACCCTGCACGGTACGCTCGCCGACGGCGGCCACATCAACGGCGACATCGACGTTCGCGGCAGTGCGCGCGCACTCAGCGGCAACATCGACGCCGATCTGCGCAACCTGGGATTCATCAGCGCGCTCTCACCCGAAATCGCCAACGTCAAAGGCAGCGTGAACGGCAACCTGCAACTCGGCGGCACCCTGTCCACGCCGCAATTCGCAGGTCGAATCCGGACCCAAGGCTTCAGCGCGGAAGTACCGCGCGCGGGACTGAAATTGCACGATGGCGCGTTCGCAATCACCGGCAGCCCGCAGGGTCAGCTCGCCATCACCGGACAAATCGCCTCCGGCAAGGGCGTGCTGCACGTCGACGGCCACGCCGGTTTCGCGGCCGGTTCACCGCTGGCGCTGGATCTGAAAGGCGAAAACGTGTTGGTGGCGGATATCCCCGCCGCACACGTGCTGGCCTCGCCCGACCTGCACATCGACCGCGCCGACGGCGTGTTCAAGCTGACCGGCAGCGTCACCATTCCGAGTGCCGAGGTGAAAGTCGAAAAGTTGCCGGGCCAGGGACCGGCCAAGGCTTCGCCCGACGTGGTGATCGTCGATGCCCCGCCCGCCGCGCAGGTCGCACCGCTGGCGCTGGACGCCGACATCGAAGTGAAACTCGGTGACGACGTGAAGGTGCAGGGCTATGGCTTCGACGGCAAGGTGCACGGACAGCTCGCGGTGCGGGTGCAACCAGGGCGTACCGCGACCGGGCGCGGCCAGATCAGCGTCACCGGCAAGTACCAGGCCTACGGGCAGAACCTCAGCATCGAACATGGCCGGCTGCTGTTCGCCGGCACGCGTCTCGACGATCCGGGCTTGGACATTCGCGCGGTGCGCAACATCCGCAGCGAGGACGTGACGGTCGGCCTGAGCATTCGCGGCACCGCGCAGCGACCGATCCTCACGGTGTTTTCCGACCCCGCGATGGAGCAGGCCGAAGCGCTTTCGTACCTCGTCACCGGACGTCCGTTGAACGAGTTGAACAGCGGCGAAGGCGACACCCTCAACACCGCCGCGCAGGCACTGGGTGGACTCGCTGGTGACCGGCTCGCCAAATCCATCGGCTCGCGGCTCGGTCTCGAAGCCGGTGTATCCTCAAGCGAAGCGCTTGGCGGCTCCGCATTCACCGCCGGCAAATACCTGTCGCCGCGACTGTTTCTGAGCTACGGCGTCGGCCTGTTCACGCCGGGCCAGGTCATCACCCTGCGCTACACGCTCAATCGCTTCCTGCAATTCGAAGCCGAAAACGCCACCACCGGCAACCGCGCGAGCCTCAATTACAAGATCGAGAAGTAGGCCCGTTCCGGATCAAAGCGGCACGGCGACAGGCAACGTTTCATTTACCTGATTGCTGATGCTCGTGGCGAAGACCGCGATACATTTGCTCGAGCGTTGCCAAGGGAGTCTTGGGACCAAGGATCAGGCGCAATCCTTCCTCCAGTATCGGATCCCGGCCGGCGCGAATCTCCGCAATGGTGGGCTTGGCCACGACATCGGGAACGATACCGACCCGCTGCGTGGGCCACCGATCGGGATAAAACATGCCGATACCGCTGATCATCGCGAACAAGCCACCGGGCAACGGAATCCGCGATACGTTGCCATCGGCCCCTGCCGTCGTGCTGCCCACGACCAGAGCACCGGGCGCGGCACGCAAGGCCATGGCGGCGTACTCGGCCGCGCTTTGCGTCACCGCGTCCACCAGAATCAAGACCTTGCCCCGATAGTGCGGCGCCCCAGGTTTGAGCACTTGCGGCGGCATCCAATGGAACGCGCCGGGATTGGACAAATCGCCCACCGTGAATCGCGCAAACGGCGTTGGCCGATCGACCAGCAGCGAGCCCAGCGCGAACACCACGAACTCCGACGGATAGTCCCTCGCGTCGATGATCAGGCCCTTGGTGCCGGCGGCCTGCGTGATGTCATCAGCCACCTGGCTCGCCCTCGCCGACGACAATTTGAGATAAGCGACCTCGGGCGACAACAACCGAAACGCCGGACCTGGCAGATCGTGGTATGCAAAGGCAGGTTCACTTCCCGTAATAGGTACACGCTCGAACTCGACTTTAAAATCATGGCTGCCTCTGCGGACCGTCAGGCGGACTTGGTCGCAGGGTCCTCGCGTCATGTACCTCGCAATGTCACGCAGGCGTGCAGCCTCGTTGGAATCGGCGTAGTAAGGCGTCCACTCTTTGACCAAGGCGGATACGGGACGGCCGTCCAGCTTCGTGATCACGTCGCCAATTTTCAGTGGCGCCGATTTCGCCTGCATTCCGTCGACACCCGTCACCACCGCCTGGTGTTGTACGAAGCGCAGGCGCACCGGCAGATAGCAGCGGCCGGCGGGCGGCCGCACGGCCAGAGAACTCCACAGGTTGGCGTGCGTGTCGTGGGCCTCGGCGATCAGCGCCATCATTTGAAGCTGGTATTCGGTGCGATCCTTGGCCAATACGAGCTTCGGTATGAACGTTGCCAGCACCTTGTCCCAGTCTTCACCGATCACGTTGCGGTCGGGATACCAGTACTCGATGATGTTCCAGAAGCGGTACAGCGCAAGGAGCTGAAAGCCGGAATCGGGAAAGCGGATGTCACCGTACGACCGCTCGTGCTCGAAGATCGGGTTGCCTACTTTTGGTGCCAATGCAACGTAGAACTGCGTGCCGGGCCGTCGCTGGTCGCGAATCCACTGCAATTTTCGACTGAGTGTCTTGCCCAGAAGCCGGGTGTCGGCGATCCAGTCCAGATCCGGGCGGAGTTGAAGATCGTGCTGGTCCAGGTGCGCGCATGGGCTGCAACGCGGTACCGAACCCAGACCATCGATCCACTTGACCATCACAGCATTGGCGCTGGCCCGGGTGGGCGCCGCCAGCACCGCAGGCAACACGCGGAACAGGTCATAGTCCCACTGGCGCTGGCCCGACGTGATCGCCGGGTCGTAGTACTTCAGGAAGCCCCAGACCTTTCCCAGCGTCACCAGATTATCGACCTGTGTCTGATCCAGCTTTTTGATGACGATCCCGGAACCGCTGTCGAACCGGCGATCGCTGTCGAGAACCGTGCTGGCACTTTCCCAGCCGGGCGCACGCCCGATGGGCTGGCCATGCGCGACCTGCACCACGTTCACACCGATCAATAACGCAAATGCGAGACACACTTGGACCGCGGCTACGAGGATTACCGTTGTACCACGTAGCCGCGACAGCCAAGCGGTCTTGCTACGCAGCCCAGGAATGGCGTTTGCCCGTGGAGCCATGATCTCTCCCTTCCAGCAACCTGATTAGCGCTATATCTCGGTAAACCTCATGCACACGGGAAAATTTGTCGTCATTCTGGGGCGATCACCGGCTGTATCGGTGATCGAACCCGGAATCTGCCTTTGATGGCAACAGAGGCCAAGAGCAGATTCCGGGTTCGGTCTGCGATGAAGCTGCAGACCGCCCCGGAATGACGGTGAATGTGACTTACTGAGATATAGCGCTAATCAGGTTCCAGCAAGCGTAATGACTTCTGCTGAAGCTGTGGTCGACCGGCACAGCGGATCAAGCTGAGCGATGCAGCCAGGATTCGGCGCGCCGAAGTTGGTCGATTAGAGTTAGCAAATCATCGCAGAGGGCATGCCCAAGTGCTCAAACTTTGGGCTTGGGGTGATGGTCTGAATATTGCGCGACGGAGCCTGTCGCGTGATCAGCATGAGGAAAGCCAATGACCGCGAAAAAACGCGTTACGCGAAAAACTGGAGTGACCCCGACGACGCGCCCGAGCTGATCGATCAGTTTTCCAGCGGGCAGAGATGAGTACCGCGGACACAAGCCGATCAAGCGCGGGCGTCTGAAGAAAGCGGAGACAAAGGTGCCAGTCAAATTGCGCCGCGACCTCGATTTGGTCGAGGTTCTTCTTGCCACGGGGCTAGGCTGGCAAACCCGCGTGAACCGGATGCCGCGCGGTTCGCTCTGTCATTCCATCTCGCTGCGGACGCGGCAAGTTGGCATCATCTATCGCGAACAGCGTCGCCAACACGCCGCACGTGCGCTGCCGATGGAACCGTGCCACCGAGCGAGGAATGCCAAATCACTGCCGCACGACAACGGCTCGATCAATACATCCAGCTCGCCAGCGCAGCCAGTTGCCGAAACGCATCGGCTTCCAGTTGCTTCGCAGCTGCGTAAAGCTGCTCGAATTCGTCGGACGAATTCGCTGGCGCGGCTCGAGCCAGATCGCAAGTGCGCGCAACGCGCCCATTACGCCAGCAGCTTGTCAGGCGTGATCGGCAGGTCACGCACGCGAATCCCGGTCGCGTGCCAAACCGCGTTACCGATCGCCGCCGCGGCGCCCACGATGCCTATTTCACCGATGCCGCGCGAACCCATCGCATTGGAATGCGGATCCGACTCGTCCAGCCAGATCGCATCGATGTCTTCGATGTCGGCGTGGGCCGCGATGTGGTACTCGGCGAAATCGTGCGTGACCACTTCGCCGAAGCGTACGTCCATCACGCTATGCTCGTGCAGGGCCATCGACAAGCCCATGGTCATGCCGCCGATGAACTGCGAGCGCGCGGTGCGCGGATTGATGATGCGCCCGACCGAAAACACGCCGAGCATCCGCGGCACGCGCACCTCGCCGGTGGCGGCATTGACCGCGACTTCCGCAAAATGCGCGCCGAAGGAATGCATGGCGAGGCGTTCTTCCTCGGGATTGTCGGGCGACGCCGCCGATGCTTCCGCTCCTGCTTCCGGATCCGCGCCATGCTTATCGCGAAACGCGCGCGCGGCCGCGACGATTGCCGTGCCCCAGGAACTGATGCCACTCGATCCGCCTTCGACGGTCGCGTTCGGGAAATTCGTGTCGCCGATGTCGAGCGCGATTGCGTCGACCGGGCAATCGAGCGCGTCGGCGGCGATCTGGGTGAGCGCCGTCCACGTGCCGGTACCGATGTCGACGGCGCCGATCCTGACCGTGTACCGACCGTCTGCCTCGTAGCGGATCGCCGCCACCGAGCCCGGCATCCGGTAGCGCGGATAGGTGGCCGCGGCGACCCCGGTGCCGATCAACCAGCCGTCGCGAAGGCGCGCACGCGGCGCAGGGTCGCGGCGATCCCATTCGAAGCGGCGCGCGCCTTCGCGCAGGCAGCCGACAAGATCGCGATGCGACCATGGCTTGCCCGATTCCGGTTCGGTTTCAGCATCGTTGCGAATGCGCAGTTCGATCGGATCGAGCTTGCAGGCAATGGCCAGCTCGTCCATCGCCGTTTCCAACGCGAACATGCCGGGTGTTTCACCCGGCGCGCGCATCCACGACGGCACCGGCACATCCAGCTTCGCCAGGCGGTGCGTGGTGCGGCGGTTCGGCGCGGCGTACATGATCCGCGTGGGCACCGCGGTCTGCTCGGCGAATTCCTTGATGCGCGAAGTTTGCTCGACCACGTCGTGCGAAATGGCGGCGAGATGCCCTTCCCTGTCCGCACCCAACCGGATCCGCTGGATGGTCGGCGTGCGATAACCGGCGAGCTGGAACATCTGCTGGCGCGTCAGCGTGACCTTGACCGGCCG
>JBOHYW010000140.1:0-9529 GCA_050738155.1 Rhodanobacteraceae bacterium | reverse complement strand
GGCTACCTGCACCTGGGTCACGCCAAGGCAATTTGCCTCGATTTCGGCATCGCACGCGAGTTCGGCGGCAGCTGCAACCTGCGCCTGGACGACACCAACCCCGGCAAGGAAGATCCCGCTTTCGTCAAAGGCATCAAGGACTCGGTGCGCTGGCTCGGCTTCGAATGGAGCGAGTTGCGGCATGCCTCGGATTATTTCGAGGTGCTCTATCGCGCGGCGTTGAAGCTTATCGAAGACGGCAAGGCCTACGTCGACGATTTGAACGCCGAAGAGGTTCATGAATACCGCGGCACGCTCACCGAACCCGGTCGCGATTCGCCGTATCGCAATCGTTCCGTGGATGAAAACCTCGATCTGTTCCGCCGCATGCGTGCCGGCGAATTCGCGGACGGCGCCAAGACCCTGCGCGCGAAAATCGACATGTCCGCCGGCAACATCAATTTGCGCGATCCGGCGCTGTACCGAATCCGCAAGGTCACGCACCAGAACACCGGCGACGCATGGCCGATCTACCCGATGTACGACTTCGCGCACAGCTTGTCGGACGCGCTGGAAGGCATCACCTATTCGTTCTGCACGCTGGAATTCGAGGACCACCGCCCGCTGTACGACTGGTGCGTCGACAACGTCGACTTGGCCCATCACCCGGAGCTGTGGCAATCGCTGGTCGAAAAAGGCCTGCCGACCGCGCCATCCAAACCCCGCCAGATCGAATTCGCGCGCGGCAACTTGAGCTACACCGTGATGAGCAAGCGCAAGCTGGCGGAACTGGTCAACGACAAGCGCGTCGACGGCTGGGACGATCCGCGCCTGCCGACACTGGCCGGCGTGCGCCGGCGCGGCTTTACCGCCGCCGCGATCCGCCTGTTCTGGAAACGCGCTGGGCTCTCCAAGCAGAACAGCGTGATCGATTGCGGCGTGCTGGAAGCCAGTGTGCGCGAAGACCTCGACGCGCGCGCGCCGCGTCGGATGGCGGTGCTCGACCCGTTGAAACTCGTGCTCACCAATTTGCCCGAAGGCCACGAGGAAACCTTGTCGTTTCCCAACCATCCCAAGGATGAGTCCTTCGGCACGCGCGAGGTGCCGTTTTCACGCGATCTGTGGATCGAACGCGAGGACTTCGCCGAAGTGCCGCCGAAAGGTTTCAAACGCCTCGTGCCGGGCGGCGAAGTACGCCTGCGTGGCGTCGGCATCGTGAAGTGCGAGGAAATCATCAAGGACGCCGAAGGCAATGTCACCGAACTGCATTGCACGCTCGATCCCGAATCACGTCATGGCATGGAGGGTGCCAACCGCAAGGTCAAGGGCACCATCCACTGGGTCAGCGCGCAACACGCCGTGGCAGCCGAAGTGCGCCTGTACGACCGACTGTTCGACGCGGCCAATCCCGACGGCGACAGCGACGGCAAGACCTGGCTCGATCACCTGAACCCCGATTCGCGCCGCGTGATTCGTGCTTTTCTCGAACCTTCGTTGCGTGATGCCGAGCCCGAACAGCATTTCCAGTTCGAACGCGTCGGCTATTTCATCGCCGACCGTTACGACCATTCGCGTGAGCACCCGGTGTTCAACCGCGCGGTGACGCTCAGGGATTCGTGGGCGTCCGCCACTCGCTGACGCCTGCGGCGATCGCACAGCGGCAAGACCCGCATTCGGCAATCTCCCTGAATCGCGCGCAACCTGCGCACCCCGTTCAGTTCTGCCGCGTCGGCATCGGCGGCGAATCGTCGTGAACATGCAGGCACCGCACCAGCTGCGGTTCCCGTTCAGTGCGTGCTCAAGAAACGTACCTGCTCGCATTCACCTTCGTCTTGCTACGGTCGAATTGCATCGTCGCAACAGCGGCGTTGCTCGCGACACGACAAGGAGAACACGATGAAAACCATGTCCCGCAGCACCCTGGCCGCACTTGCATTCACCGGCGCCCTGGGCCTTGGCTTGTCCATATCGGCACAGGCGACTCCCATGCCGCAGCAAACCGCGGACCACTCATCAAGTGCCAGCCAGGCCGTGAGCGACACGTGGATCACGACCAAGGTGAAAAGCGAACTCGCCACCACCAAGGGCGTCAAGAGCATGGATGTCACGGTGCATACCAAGGACGGTGTCGTCACCCTGATCGGCGTGTTGCCGACGAAAATCGCGGTCGACAAGGCCATCGCCGCCGCCAAGAGCGTCAAGGGTGTCAAGCAGGTCGATGCCTCCGGCCTGAAGGTGAAGTAATGCTCGATTGACAGAACCGGAAGGCAGGAAAGCGCCGTGGTTTGGCGGGGCCTTCCGGATGGCTCACGGAGTGAGCCGGCCGGTGCAGGACGCACTGTGCCTCGCGGTAGTCGTGCCGACACCGCGGGAATGGCTCCAGGCAGGCCATGGATGGCTTGCCCGGGGATTTTTTCACGAGGCATGTCACTTGAACGGTGACGATCCAGCATGCCCCCCCTGTGTCCAGACCCCAGACGCGTCGCACCAGGAGAAGTGCCCATGCTTTACTACGCCATAGTTTTCCTCATCATCGCCCTGATCGCGGGCTTCTTCGGATTCTTCGGCGTTGCCGGTGTCGCCACCGGGATCGCGAAGGTTCTGTTCGTCATTTTCATCATCCTGTTCATCGCTTCGCTGCTGTTCGGGCGCAGGCGGCGACTGTGACGCGGCACCCGCACGGGCGGGTTTCGCGGCGGACTGGCGTCAGATCTCGATTCCAAAACGCTCGCGCAATGCCCGTTGTCCACCGCGCGTGATCGTCAAGGCGCGGCTGTCGAGATCGCGCGCGATCCATTTGCGTTCCAGTGAAACATTCAACAATGCCGCGCCCAGCGCGCCGGCAAGATGCGGGCGGCGTTCACTCCAGTCGAGGCAACCGCAGGCGAAGCGACGCCGTTGCGCGCGCGCCACATCAATATCCACGCCAAGCTTGCCAAGCGCTTCGCCGCCTGCCCGCGTGACGTCATAGGCAGCGTCGCCTTGCGCCGGTGCGTGCGACAACCAGCGCAATGCGAACAGCCGATCGTGCAACGCGACGGCCAAGGCCCCCGCCATGTGGTCGTAACAGGTGCGTGCCGCGCGCAGGTGGTCGGGCGTATTCGGCTCAAAGGGTTTGGACGGCGCGCCTGCCACCACGGTCAGCGCTTCCAGTGCGGTGGCGACGTGCGCGTTGGCCAGGCTGTAATAACGATGCCGACCCTGTGCCACCGCCTTGACCAGACGCCGCGCCTGCAGCTTCGACAAGTGCACGCTGGCGGTGGATGCGCTCACGCCCGCGACGGCCGCGAGTTCGGTACCCGTGCGAGCGTGCCCGTCCAGCAGACGACACAGCATGCGCGCACGCGCCGGCTCGGCGATCGCGCCCGCGATCGCGGCAATGGGGACGTCGTCATCAGCTGCATTCACGATTTGATGGTAAACGAAGTATGCACGCGAGGCCAGTGCCAGCATGGCATCGCAATGAAGCCACACGACACCCCTGCCACGGCACCTTCTGCGGAACCTCCGGAGCTCCCGAACCCGCTGACAACAAGGCTGACGCGTCGCGCATTTCTGGTGCGCAGCGCGGTGTTTTCCGCGCTGGGCGTCGCGGGGCTTGCCGTACCGAATCCGGGTATCACGCAGCCCGATCCACGTGCCAGGTTACCCGACCCACCACGGAGCGTTTCCATGCAAGTCGTCTGCATCATCCGCTACCAGATCGACCCCTACCAGCGCGAAGCATTCAAGCAATATGCGGCGAACTGGGGCCCGGTGATTCCGCGCTGCGGCGGCCATCTGATCGGCTACTTCCTGCCGTGGACAGGCACCGACGACATCGGCTGGGGCTTGATCGCACTCGACAGCCTTGCTGCCTATGCAGCCTACGAAGCACGCCTGCGCAAGGACCCCGACGGCCGCAAGAACTTCGCGTTCGCGCAGGAAAAGCGCTTCATCCTGCGCTCCGAACGAAATTTCGTTGAAGTCGTCGACGGCACCTTCGAACTGCCCGCCACGGCATGACACCGATTGCCACCGGCACCATCTTGCCGCCAAATCCCGGACCGGAGACACCATGATCCATCTCGATGACGGCAAGCTGTTGTGCGTGCAATGCGACGAATTACCTTGGCAGCCCTCGACCTTCGCCCGTGGCGTATCGGTCAAGAACGTGGCCACCGCCAATGGCTTCGAAATGCAATTCGTAAGGTTCGATGCCGGCGCAAGGCTCCCAACCCATACGCACGAGCTGCCGGAGTTCATCTACGTCCTGGCGGGCGAACTGTCCATTGCCGGACAGGCTCTGGGGCCAGGCTGGGCGAGTATCGCAAGCAAGGGATCCGTTCACTCCGACGTGCACTCGACGAAAGGATGCACGTTCGTGCTGGTCGATCGACCGCTCTGAACCTGCCCGCAGCCCACGCGCCCGGCATCACCGATATTGCGCCGCAGCATGGCGGCGCTTAGCATTCCCGGTTTGCCCTGCCGTGTGGCGGGCGCACGAGAGCGTGACGGGCGATGCGTAGTCATTATTGCGGTCTGATCGGGCAGGCCGAAGTCGGCCAGCGGGTGACCTTGTGCGGATGGGCGGACGCGCGCCGCGACCACGGCGGGGTGGTGTTCGTCGACCTGCGTGATCATGAAGGTATCGTCCAGATCGTGGCCGACCCCGACCACGCCGCGGTGTTCGCGATCGCCAGCAAGATCGGTTACGAGGATTGCCTGCGCGTGGCCGGCACGGTGCGCGTGCGTTCCAATGTCAACGAGAAGATCCCGACCGGACGCTTCGAAGTCGTCGCCGAATCGATCGAGCTGCTGAACGCCGCGCGCGACCTGCCGTTCGCGCTGCACGAAAATCCCAACGAGGAAATGCGGCTGAAATACCGCTACCTAGATCTGCGGCGTCCGGCAATGCAACGCTTGATGCGCACCCGCATCAAGCTGGTGCAGGCGTTGCGACGCTGGCTGGATGCGCGCGGGTTCCAGGACATCGAGACACCAATCCTGACCAAGGCGACGCCCGAGGGCGCGCGCGATTATCTGGTGCCATCGCGGATCCATCCGGGCGAGTTCTACGCGCTGCCGCAGTCGCCGCAGTTGTTCAAGCAACTTTTGATGATTGCTGGCTTCGATCGCTACTACCAGATCGCGCGTTGCTTTCGCGACGAAGACCTGCGCGCCGATCGCCAGCCGGAATTCACCCAACTCGACATGGAGTTCGCGTTCGTCGAGGAACGCGACATCCAGGATTGCGTCGAAGCGATGCTTCGCGACGTGTTCCTTGACGTCGCGGGCATCGAACTGGCCGACCCGTTCCCGCGCATGACCTGGGCCGAGGCAATGACACGCTACGGTTCCGACAAGCCGGATTTGCGCATCGATCTGGAATTGGTCGACGTCGCCGAGGCGGTGAAGGGTCTCGAATTCAAGGTGTTCGCAGGCCCTGCGAATGATCCCGAAGGACGCGTCGCGGCGCTGCGCGTGCCGGGCGGCCACGAGCTTTCGCGCAAGCAACTTGACGACCTCGCCGCGTACGCCGCCAAGTTCGGCGCCAAGGGCTTGGCTTGGTTGAAAGTAGAAGATGTGGCGAAGGGATTGCAGGGCGTCAACTCGCCGGTCGCGAAGTTCCTCGACGAAGCCACGCTCGCCACCATCGCGCAAAAAACCGGCGCGCAAAACGGCGATGCGTTGCTATTCGGTGCAGGCAAATGGAAAACCGTCAGCGAGTTCATGGGCGCTTTGCGCTTGAAGGTCGCGCGCGAGCGCGGTCTGGTCACCGATGGCTGGAAGCCGCTATGGGTCACCGACTTCCCCATGTTCGAATACGACGACACCGAGCAACGCTATTTCGCCCTGCACCACCCGTTCACCGCACCGAAAGTAGACGACGCCGCAGCGCTCGCCGCCGATGCCGCGCACGCGGTCAGCCGCGGCTACGACGTGGTGCTGAACGGCTACGAGGTCGGCGGCGGCTCGATCCGCATCCATCGCCCGGAAATGCAGAGCGCGGTGTTCCGGCTGCTCGGCATCGGCGAGGACGAGGCACGCGCCAAGTTCGGATTCCTGCTGGACGCCTTGAAATTCGGGGCGCCACCGCATGGCGGCATCGCCTTCGGCATCGACCGGCTGGCCATGCTGGTCGGCGGCACCGAAGCCATCCGCGACGTGATCGCGTTTCCCAAAACGACCAGCGCGCAGGACCTGATGACCGACGCGCCCAGCGTGATCGATGCCAGGCAACTCGCCGAATTGCATGTGCAGGTGCGGGACCATGGACCGGGGACCGGGGACCAGCAGAAGCATTGAATACCCCCTTCGGCACGAAGGGGGTCGGCGCGCAGCGCCGGGGGGATGTCTTCGCCGCCCAAGCAGCCATCCCTTCTCGCGCTGCGCACGCGTTCGCTTACTCGCGCCATCCTTGGCGCTCGCCCTTTGGGCCGGCTAACGCCGTTCACGGCCGATCCGGTCGGCCTTAGTCGCTCCGCCCTTCGCAAGCGAAGGGGGAGGTCGCGATGTCGCGGTCGTAGCAGTTGCACAAGTGTTTCCCTAGACTTTCAACCTTTCAACATTGACGGAGTCGCCCCCATGGGTCGAGGTCCATCCATCGCCGGCCGCAAGAATGCGCAAGACGCCAAGCGCGGCCAGGTCTTCACCAAGCTGGTGCGCGAGATCATGGTCGCCGCACGCACCGGCGGCGGCGACGTCAACGGCAATGCGCGCCTGCGCAGCGCGGTCGACAAGGCCATCGCGGCGTCGATGCCGAAGGACAACATCGACCGCGCGATCAAGAAAGCCACCGGCGAACTGGAAGGCGTCAGCTACGAAGAGCTGCATTTCGAAGGCTATGCGTCGGGTGGTATCGCGGTGCTGGTCGAATGCGTCACCGAAAACCGCCAACGCACCATCTCCGACGTGCGTCACGCCTTCACCAAGTTCGGCGGCAATCTCGGCACCGACGGCTCGGTGGCCTACCTGTTCAACAAGATCGGCGTGCTGTCGTATGCCGACGGCGCAGATGAGGACAAGATCACCGAAGCCGCGATCGAGGCAGGTGCGGAGGATGTGAAAGTGTGGCCGGAAGACGGCCAGATCGACGTGATCACCACGCCGGAATCGTTCGAGGACGCGCGCGCGGCGATGGAACAGGCCGGCCTGAAACCGGACCACGCCGAGGTCACGATGCGCGCGGAACTGGACGTGCCGGTGGCGGCGGATCAGGTCGAAGCGGTGCAGGGGCTGCTGGCGCGCCTGGACGAACTCGACGACGTGCAGAACGTTTATTCCAACGCGGATTTGCCGGCGTGAAAGATTCGGAACTCGGGACTCGGGGCTCGGGACTCGGGACGAACACCCTGGGCTGTTGCATGGGTGGCGCCGCGGACGCGGCGTCAGCTGGCCCGCGCTCGCGTCTGTCTCCTGCGTTGCCGGAGACGCACAGGTCGAACCTTGGCGTCGCACGCGCGCCGCTTTTTCGGCCCCCCTTGCTTCGACTTGCGGATTGATCTCGCGATGGCGAATCCCGAGTCCCGAGTCCCGAGTCCCGGCTGTTTGCGCATCCTCGGCATTGACCCCGGCAGCCAGCGCACCGGCGTCGGTATCATCGAAGCCGACGCCACGGGGAAATTGCGTTGCGTGTTCCGTGCAACGCTCAAGGTGGCCGGCGAGGAGACGTTTCCGTTGCGGCTGAAGCGCATCTACGACGAGCTCGTCGACATCATTGAAGCGCACGCGCCCGCGGAAGCCGCCATCGAACGCGTGTTCATGGCCAAGAATGCCGATTCTGCATTGAAACTCGGCCAGGCACGCGGTGCCGCGATCTGCGCCGTGGTCGGGCGCGGCCTGGGTGTCCATGAATACGCACCGAACGCAATCAAGCAGGCGGTGGTCGGTCGTGGCCACGCCGACAAGCAACAGGTGCAACACATGGTCGGGATACTCTTGAACGTACGCGAGCCGCTGCAGGCCGACGCCGCCGATGCGCTGGCGATCGCGATCACGCATGCGCACCTGCGCGCCAGCGAAGCGCGTACCGGCATTTCCGCCGCGGCATGGGGACGCCGCCGATGATGTGCGCCCCCAAGCCGGTCGTGCGCGCAGCGCACGCTACCTGGTTCAACCTCCCTCTTCACTTGCGAAGGGCGGAGCGACTATGGCCGACCGGATCGGCCGTGAACGGCGTTAGCCGGCCCAAAGGGCGAGCGCCAAGGATGGCGCCAGTAAGCGAACGCGCGCGCAGCGCGAGAGGGGATGGCTTTTCACCTCCGGCGCATCCCCCCGCCGCGGTGCGGCGACCCCCTTCCTTCGGAAGGGGGTGGGCAACGTCTTGGCCGGGTCCCCGGCCCCCGATTCGGGAGCATCGCGTATGATCGGCCGCTTGCGCGGAACGCTCGTCGCCAAGCACCCGCCATGGGTGCTGGTCGAAGTCGGCGGCGTCGGCTACGAAATGGAAGTACCGATGTCCACGCTGTACGACCTGCCGGAAACCGGCAAGGAAGTGATCCTGCTGACCCACTACGCCCACAAGGAAGATACCGTCGCGTTGTACGGCTTCCTGCGCGAAGACGAACGTGTACTGTTCCGCAGCCTGCAGAAAGTTTCCGGCATCGGCGCGCGGATCGCATTGGCGGTGCTGTCGGGCGTTTCGACAAACGAATTCGGACGGCTGGTGCAGGCCGGCGACGTGGCCGCGCTGACCCGCGTGCCCGGCATCGGCAAGAAAACCGCCGAACGCATCGTGGTCGAGTTACGTGACCGGGTGGCCGGCATGTTGGCGGCCGCCGCCCCGGACAGCGCACCGCTGCCACGCGACCCGCGCGGCGAGGCCGAAGCCGCACTGCAGCAACTGGGCTACAAATCCAGCGAGGCCGCGCGGCTCGCCGCCGCCGCGGCTGCCGAGGGCGATGACGCCGAGACGATCATCCGCAAGGCGCTGCGCGCTGCACTGGGGCGATGATGGACAAGACGGCCACGCAAACACCGGACGAGGACGCCAACAAGAAGGCCCTGCGGGTGATGGTGGTGGGCGCCATCGGCATCGTGTTCGGCGATCTCGGCACCAGCCCGCTGTACACCTTCAGCGAAGCCTTCAGTGCCCAGCACGGAATGCCGGTCACCACGTTCAATGTGCTGGGCGTGCTGTCGCTGGTTTTGTGGACGCTGCTGATCGTGGTGGCGCTCAAATACATCACCTTCATCATGCGCGCCGACAACAAGGGAGAAGGCGGCATCATGGCGATGATGGCGCTGGCCCAGCGTGCGACGCGCCAATATCCACGCACCCGCAAACTGGTCATGCTGGCGGCCGTGTTGGGCGCCGCACTGTTCTTCGGCGACGGGGTGATCACGCCATCGATCACCGTGCTGTCCGCGGTCGAAGGTCTGGAAGTCGCCGCGCCCGCGCTGTCGCACTGGGTAGTGTGGATCGCGGTCATCGTGTTGCTGGCAGTGTTCCTGGTCCAGAAGCGCGGCACCGGCAAGGTCGGCATCGTGTTCGGTCCGGTGATGTGCGTGTGGTTTGTCGCAATCGGGCTGGTCGGGTTGTACAACATCGCGCAGCATCCGCTGGTAC
>JBOHYW010000139.1:0-9529 GCA_050738155.1 Rhodanobacteraceae bacterium | reverse complement strand
CGCACATACCACGTGGTTCTTCGAGCAGTTCCTGCTCGCGCAGTTCGACCCGGAATATCGTCGCTTCCACGACGGTGGGGACTTTCTTTTCAACTCCTACTACCAGACGGTTGGGCCGATGCACGCGCGTCCGCTGCGCGGATTGCTGACCCGACCGACGCTCGCAGAGGTCCGCGACTATCGGCGCTACGTCGATGCCGCGATGGACCGGCTGCTCGATCGGCGCGGTGGCGAGGCCGAGGTGCGGGCGCGTGTCACGCTCGGACTCAACCACGAACAACAACATCAGGAACTGCTGCTGACCGACATCCAGCACCTGTTTTCGCTGAATCCGCTGCAGCCGGTGTTCCGCGAGGTGCCGGTGGCGCCGGCATCCCGGTCGTCCGCGCTGCGCTTCATCGATGGCCGGCACGGCATCGTCGAGGCAGGGCACGCCGGCAACGGTTTTGCCTACGACAACGAATCGCCGCGCCATCGCGAATTGCTGCATCCGCATCGGATCGCCCACCGCTGCGTGAGCAACGCCGAGTTCCGCGAATTCATCGACGCCGGCGGTTACCGCGAGCCGACGTTGTGGTTGTCCGAAGGCTGGGACGCCGTGCGCCGCGAACGCTGGTCACACCCGTTGTACTGGGACGACGAGCTTGCGACGACGTTCACCCTGTCCGGTCGTCGCGCGATCGATCCGGCGGCGCCGGTGAGCCACGTCAGCTTCTTCGAGGCGGATGCGTTTGCGCGCTGGGCGGGCGCGCGGCTGCCCACCGAGTTCGAATGGGAGTCGATGGCCACGGAGCTTCCCGTCGCGGGCAACTTCGCCGATTCAGGCGTGTTGCGCCCGCTGCCGGCCCGCGCGCGCGCCGCCGACCCGGGCCGGCCGGTGCAGATGTTCGGCGATGTGTGGGAGTGGACCGCCAGCCCCTACGTCGGTTATCCGGGATACCGGCCGGCGACCGGCGCGATCGGCGAATACAACGGCAAGTTCATGTGCGGCCAGTGGGTGCTGCGCGGCGGTTCGTGCGCCACGCCGGCGGGCCACGTGCGCGCGACCTATCGCAATTTCTTTTATCCCGCGGCGCGCTGGCAGTTCAGCGGGCTGCGCCTCGCGAGGGATGCATGAACACGAACCCGCGTGCCTTGCGCCCGATCCACCTCGAGGACCGTCGCCCCGGCCGCAACGACGTGCTGAACGATGCCGTGTGCGGTCTCGCCAGCCGGCCCAAGCGCCTGCCGTCGAAGTACTTCTATGACGCACGCGGTTCGGCACTGTTCGAGCGTATCTGCAGGCTACCCGAGTATTACCCGACGCGAACCGAACTCGCGATCATGCGCGATCACGTGGGCGCGATCGCGGCTGCGCTCGGGCCGGATGTCCGTCTCGTCGAGTACGGCAGCGGCAGTGGCCTAAAAACACGGCTGCTGCTCGGCGCTCTCGCGACACCCGTGGCATATGTTCCGGTGGAAATTTCGCGCAGCGCGCTGGCTGCGAGCGTGGCGCGTCTCGGGCGAGCCTTTCGGAGCGTCGAAATGCTGCCGGTGTGCGCGGACTTCACGCGGCCGATCACGCTGCCGCGCGCCGCGCGCGTGCCGCGCCAGACGGTCGTGTACTTCCCGGGCTCGACGCTTGGCAATTTCGCGCAGGACGAAGCGCTGCGGTTGCTGCGCCAGATGCGTGCCGAGGCCATGCAGGGCGGTGGGGCGCTGGACGGCGGTGTGCTGATCGGCGTGGACCTGGTCAAGGACAAGAAGATCCTGGAAGCCGCCTACAACGATGCCGACGGCGTCACCGCTGAATTCACCCTCAACCTGCTGGTGCGCCTGAACCGCGAGCTTGGGGCGGACTTCGACCTCGGCGGGTTTCATCACCGCGCGCACTGGCACCCCCTGGCGGGGCGCATCGAGACCTGTATCGTCAGCGACCGCGAGCAGACGGTGCACGTCGATGGACGGGCGTTCCGCTTCGCGGCAGGCGAGGCGATGCTGGTCGAATTGAGCTGCAAATACACACCGGAAGGCTTCGCGCGACTGGCCGCGCGGGCCGGCCTGCGCGTCGCCGACGTCTGGACCGATCCCGCACGCCAGTTCAGCGTGCAGTGGCTGGCTTGCGCCTGAAACCGCCGGACGCAATGCCGACGGAATGGGTTGGGCGCGCCGTGAGGATCGATGCGCGCCATGACAAGGGCCACGTGCTGCTGTTTGGGAACAATCCGGTCTGGCGTGGCGAGACGATCGGCGGCTGCCGGATGTCCTTCAATGCCATCACGCATTACGACCGGCTTTGACCCGGTCGGGGTGCCTTTTCGCCGAGATGGGAACGTGGCTCTGGACGTCTCATTGAAAAATGGACAGTATCGGCCGACGACGGCCGGTACACTGGCATTTTGGTGCAAATATGCTGTAGGATCGCGCCGCTGAGTTAGCCAAGCCGCCGAAGGCGGCTTGTTTGGGG
Organism: Rhodanobacteraceae bacterium; assembly: GCA_050738155.1. Classification (GTDB taxonomy): domain Bacteria; phylum Pseudomonadota; class Gammaproteobacteria; order Xanthomonadales; family Rhodanobacteraceae; genus 66-474. The sequence continues at coordinate 7,083 of JBOHYW010000139.1, read as the reverse complement.
CCGGTTGCTGACCGTGTCAACGATCGCATCGCTGTCTTCACTCTCGCTAGTCAGTGCTTCAAGTGGCGCACGCAAGTGCGCTGTTTTTTCAATCAATCGAGTAGTAAGGAGTCAGTTATGTCGGAGCGTCAGACCGGCACCGTGAAATGGTTCAACGATGCCAAGGGCTTCGGTTTCATCAGCCGTGAGAATGGTGAAGACGTGTTCGTGCACTTCCGCGCGATCGTCGGCACCGGTTTCAAGTCCCTGCAGGAAGGCCAGAAGGTCACCTTCAACGTCGTGCAGGGTCCCAAGGGCCTGCAGGCCGACCAGGTCCAGCCTGCCTGAGCATCGTTGCCCCGAAAGCAACACAAAAAGCCCCGCAGCGATGCGGGGTTTTTTGTGTGTAATAGCCTCTCTCGGAGCGCCTGTTGTGGACAGTCAGGCCATGGATGGCCGTTCTGGTATGGGTGAAACGCGGGTCCAGCACGATGGTTGGGACCAAAACGAAGCCGCGATCAGGGACGATCGCACAAAACCGGATTGATCCACGGTTTGCCGGCATCGAGCGGTTGTACGGCGCTGGCAGCGTGGCGCGGCTGACCGCCACGCGCGTGGCGGTGATCGGGATCGGCGGCGTCGGCTCGTGGGCCGCCGAGGCATTGGCCCGCAGCGGTGTCGGCGGCCTCACCCTGATCGACGCCGATGAAGTGTGTGTTTCCAACGCGAACCGGCAACTGCACACCCTGACGAATACGCTTGGCAAGCCCAAGGTGTGCGTGATGGCCGAGCGCCTGCGCGGCATCAATCCAGTGCTCGAAGTCGACCCGGTCGAACGTTTCGTGACGCCCGCGACGCTCGTGGAGTTGCTTGATCGCGGCTTCGACCTCGTGCTCGATGCGTGCGACGCCTTCCGGGTCAAGGTGGAGCTTGCCGCGTGGTGCCGACGACGCAAGCTGCCGCTGATCATGTGCGGCTCCGCCGGCGGCCGCACGGATCCGACCCTGATCCGGGTGCGCGATCTCTCGCGGACCGAGCACGACGCATTGCTCGGACTGGTGCGTCGCAAACTGCGCCAGGAATTCCGGTTCCCGTCCAATCCCGATCGCTATTTCGGGGTGCCGGCGGTGTATTCGCTCGAGAACGTGCGCTATCCGCAGGCGGACGGCAGCGTGTGCGGTACGCGCCTGGCCGGCACGGAAGCGCTGAAGCTCGACTGCGGTGGCGGCCTTGGTGCCGCTGCCCACGTGACCGCGGCGTTCGGAATGGTTGCGGTTGGCCGCGCGTTGCAGATGCTGCTGCAGCGCACCCGCCAGCACGCGGTCATGCCGGTGGCGTGAACAGCCGCCTGGCGTTGGCGGTGGTCGCGCGCGCCAGTTCGGCTGGATCGTCGCCGCGCAATCGCGCCACGGATTGCAACACGTCGGCGAGGAAGGCGGGTTCATTGCGCCCGCCGCGGTGCGTCGCGTCGGGCTGGTCGGGCGCGTCCGTCTCCAGCAGCAGTTGCGCCATCGGCAGCGCGGCAACGGTTCGGCGCAGTCGCCTCGCACGCGCGTAGGTGACCGGCCCGCCGATGCCCACGCAGAACCCGAGTTGCCACAGTTGGCGAGCCTGCTCGGCGCTGCCGGAGAAACTGTGCACGACGCCGCGCAGCGGCTTTCCGAATCGGCGCAACTCGAGGATGACCGCCTCGAACGCGCGCCGCGCGTGCAGCACCAGCGGCAGGTCGAAATGGTGCGCGATCTCGAACTGCCGGCGCAGCAGGTGCACCTGCCGGTCCCGATTCGAATCCGGATCGAGAAAGTCCAGCCCGCATTCGCCGACCGCGGCGGCCGGATGCGCGCGCAGCCAGTCAGCCAGCCCGTCCACATCACGATCGGCGTGCTGCGCCAGGGAGCACGGGTGCAGTCCGTACGCCGGATGGAGGCCCGGTTCGGTGCCGCAGAGTGCGTGAAGGTTCGGCCACGTCGCCGCAGCGACCGCGGGAATCAGCATTTCGGTGACGCCCACGGCTCGTGCATCACGCAGGACCTGCGCGCGATCTGCGTCGAATTCCGGGGCATCGAGGTGTGCATGGCTGTCAAAAAGCTCCAGGCCCGGAGCGGCGGATGATGTCGCGGGTGGGCACGACGCGGTCATCGGTGTAGGCTGAGATGAAAAGTGAACGGGTTCAGGTTCATTGATGCCACGTTCATTGTTCAATTGTTTGAATCAACTTGTCGTTATGGCCAAGGGGCCGGGAGACCATGATGAAACGAAAAACAAGCTTGTTACGTGCGGTGCTTGCTTCGCTGGGGATCATTGCAATGGGCGCGCTGGCCGGATGCGGCCATTCCGGAAATCCGCAGGCGGATGCTACGCCCGCCAGTCTGACAGCGCCCGCGGCGACCGCGGCGCTGCCACCGGAGGCGACCGGCAGCGCACCGGTCGCCGCCAACGCGCCACCCGCCGCGCAAGCCGCGCCGGCCCAGCCGCAGTTTGCGCAAGTAGTGGCCGTGCAGCCCGTGACGCAGACCAACACCAGCAGCACGCCCAGGCAGGTGTGTCGGGACGAACAGGTGGCTGTTCCCGAAACGTACAAGGACAAGAACCAGATCGGCGGCGCTGTGGTGGGCGGCCTCGTCGGCGCGCTGGCGGGCCACCAGGTGGGCGGCGGCAAGGGCAAAACCATCGCCACGCTGGGTGGCGCGGCCGCCGGCGCGTTTGCGGGCCACGAGATCCAGAAGAAACATCAGGAAGACAACGCGACCACCACGGAAACCCGCAACGTCTGCCACACGGTCACCGACAAGACCACATCCACCAGGACGGTCGGCTACGACGTGACCTACACGTTGGACGGCCAGACGGGCCACGTCCGCATGGACCACAATCCGGGCGTCGGTACCGGCCTGCCGGTGCGCAACGGGGTGGTCGTCGCCAGCGGCAAACAGCCGCAAGGGAGCTATTACCGGCAATGACGTCGCAAGCGTCCCATCACGGAGGACCAAAGGAATCGAGCCATGTCAAGACAACCGTTGTTTCAATCCCGTGCGGCGGTGCGTGCCATCGCCATGCTGATATGTATCCTCGCGACCGGAGCGCTGCTGACCGGCTGCGCGCCGACCTACAACACGCGCCCCGGCTATTACGGCGGGCAGCCGGCGGGCGCGTACTATGGCGGCGGCCGCAATTGCTACCAAGGCTGTGGCGTTGTACAGGACATCCATGAAGTGCAGCTCGGCAACGACAACAGTCACGCGGCACTCGGTACCGTGATCGGCGCCGTGGTCGGTGGGCTGCTCGGAAACCAGATCGGCGGTGGCAGGGGCAAGACCGCTGCCACGGTCGCCGGAGCGGTCGGCGGCGGCTTTGCCGGCCACGCAATCGGCGAGCGCACCGGCAGCAATGCCGGCTGGCAGGTGGTGGTGCGCCTCGACACCGGCCAGTACGCCACGGTCACGCAACGCAACCCACCGCAGGTCCGCGTGGGCGATCAGGTGATGATCCGCGGCGATCAGGTCTATCGGTATTGAACCGCGGCACAGCGGCGTTGAACGGCCGTGCAGTCGGAGCGGCTGTTGTGAAATGTCAGGCCACGGATGGCCGTTCTGGTGTCGATTGCGGGTTGCGCCCGAAATGGGCGATGGCGCTTGTCGAAGCGGCGATCATGGACGATCGCTGACCAATGGTCGATCAATCAACGACGTAAAATTCGTGATCGCCGATCCGCGCGATCGGATTCTTGGCCCAAGCCGCGGTCGAGCCCAGCTTGATGAAGTGGTTGGCGCCCGGAACCACCAGCTTGCGATCCGCACGGGGTTCGTTCCAGATCGAGATCGCCTTGCCGGCGATCTGCCACGCCTTGTTCCATGCCACCGTGTTGTCGATCTTGAAGCTGGCTCGCGTGGTGGTCAGCGCAAACTGGTGCGGCGCGGTGACCACGTCGCAGATGGTTTTGCCGTACCGGCCCATCTGGAGCCGGTCCAGTGCGACTTCGGCGACGGCCAACTGGCCGCGGGTGGGTTGGCTGCGTGCCTCCATGTACACGGTGGCCGCCAGACAGGTGTGGTCGGCAACCGGCTGCGGGAGCAGTGCGATCATGCCGAGCAACAGGCCCAAGGTCATCGGGTCGTTCTCCTATGCAAGGCACCACATGCCGGATGAGGCCGGCACCTGGCTTGGAACACGGCGGGCTTGTGGGCTCGCGCCGCAATGCGGATGGATGGCGGCCGGACCCCGGAAGGGCGCCCCGGCTAAGCATCCGGGGACTTGCGGGACCGATTGCGCGCCAGCGGCTTCTGGCAAGTGACCATGTCGCCCATGCGCGCGGTGCGGATCCTCCGGACCGGGTGCTGCAGGACGCGTATGGCGCGTCCACGGGTGTACGACTTCGTCAACTATCCAAGGGTAAAGGGCGCCTTGCGACGCGCGCAAGTGCTGGGCCCTGAACGACAGGATAAAAATGTATGGCGTTTAGATCAAGTTAGGGTTCAAATATAGAAACGACATTATATTTGATTCCCATGTAAATGATTTTACATTCAACACTCCGCGGTGCCACCATGAGCGCGTCCACAACACCCACGACGGACACGCTATCCAGAATCCATGGACCGGTGGGGTCGACCGATTTTGCCGGGCGCCACGGTGCAAGCGGGGCCGCGCCGCAGACGTGATGCAGTCGCAACTTGTGCCCGCCCCGGTAGTGCAAGCGTGCCGCAATTTCCTGGCCCGGGTAACAGCCCTTGTTGAACGAGATCGCGCCCAGTCTTTCCAGGCCGAGCGCCGGAGGCAGGAAGGTCGGACCGGCCGCGGGCAGCGTTGGCCAGCCGTCCCGGATGTCGGCCAGGCGCCATCGGTACGACGATGCGGCGTTGATGCTGTCGCGCGCTTCGCCGAGCCGCAGGCTGCGCCCACCGCAGCCGATCACCAGCTCGGCATCGATGGCCTGGACGGTTCCCATTTCCGCGGGACCGTCGATGTATCCGCCGAACTCCCGCACCGTCAGGGTCGCTCGCGTGCGCAACAGGTAGCGGGCGAGGCCGGCGCGGACCCGCGCCGCATCACCACCGCGCAGCACGGCGAGCAGCCTGCCGTCGCCGGGGTCGCACAGTTGCATCAAGGCTTCGACCCGGCCGCGCGCGTCGAGCCACGCGTTCCATTGCCAGTGACCTGGCGACAGCGCAGCGACGTCGCCGGAAAATTCCGCCTGTGCGAAACGGCGCGCGTCGTCGCCGTCGATCACGATGCAGTGCACACGGGCAAGGGCGATATCCGGCATTGACGACATGATGAATTGATGCGGGATGAAGCGATGCGGGGGCGGCGAAATTCGTCGGGCTTACGTTACCAGCCGCGCGGCAAACCGCGTGAACGCGACGGTGCGACAATGTGCAGCAATCCCGCCGACACGATTCCTCGCCGCCATGCCCGAAAAACCTGCGACGCCGTTTCCGGCCGATCCAAAGCCCGAACCTTGCAAACGGGACAACGGCGCCCCGCGCGAGCGCGCCACGCCCGAGGGCGACGCGCTGGATCCGACCCGCTATGGCGACTGGGAAAAGAACGGACGCTGCATCGATTTTTGAGTGGGCGTGCTGCGTGAGGCGCGCGTCGAAGGCCACGCACTGAAGCGCGTTCGCTCCGCTTCGCGAGAGCCCGCACATGTGTCGACGGTGCCGGGTTTCAATGATGCCGTGATGCGCAGCGCGCGCCGCGCATCGTTCGCGGCGTGCGTCCGGGCCGTTGGCGTCTGCGAATTTCCGTGTTGCGACGGGGCGCCAGGATACGTGCGCGCTTCGCGGTCGATGCGGGTTCGTGCGACAATGCGTGGCATTCGTCGCTGTCACGCCGACGCCGGGGCCGTCTTCCGCAAGTCGTGACGAGGAATCCGCGCATGCCGAACACACGCCCGTTGTCGCCGCATCTTGGGATCTACCGCTGGCGCGTCAACATGTGGCAGTCGACGCTGCACCGACTGACCGGCCTGTACATCAGCCTCGGCGCAATTCTGGTGACGTGGGGTCTGGTCGCGGCCGCGTCGGGCGGCTCGGCGTGGAACGCATTTGCCGGGTTCTGCGCGAGCTGGATCGGCCATATCCTGCTGTTCCTGTGGACGTGGGCGCTGCTGTTCCACCTGTGCAACGGCGTGCAGCACCTGCTGCGCGACGCCGGCGTGAACTATGGCCCGCCGCGCCGTGATCGGACGTTCTCGCCGGCCTACTGGCCCGCGGGCTGGATCATCATCGCGATCAGCGTCGTGCTGACTGTGGCGGTATGGGTCTTGCTGATCCTGCGCGTAGCCGGAGGTGCGGCATGAGCGCGTATCCGGGCCAGGAAGGCGTGCGCGATCCATTGAAGATCGCGATCGGCAACGGCTCGTCGAAGACCGGCGTGCACCACTGGTGGCTGCAGCGCGTCACCGCCATCGCGCTGGTGCCCTTGTCGATCTGGTTCCTGTTCCTCATCGGCAGCCTGATGCACGCCACCTATGCGGAGGTGCTGGCGGGCATTGCGCAGCCCGTGAACGCGATCTTCCTGATTATTTTCAGCGTCGCGATGTTCTGGCATGGCGCGCTCGGCCTGCAGGTCATCATCGAGGATTACGTACACACGCGCTGGCTGGAATTGACGCTGCAGATTCTGCTGCGCTTCGGCGCGATCCTGGGGGCGGTGGCGTGTGTGCTGGCGGTGCTGTCGGTGTGGCTGACCGGCACGAACCTCTACTGAATCGGATCGCGGAAAATGGACGGACATGCCTCAAGACAGCTACAAGGTCGAAACGCATAAATATGACGTGGTGGTGGTCGGCGCTGGCGGCGCCGGGCTGCGTGCCACGATGGGGCTTGCGGCCAAGGGCCTCTCGGCGGCGTGCGTCAGCAAGGTTTTCCCGACGCGATCGCACACCGTTGCGGCGCAAGGCGGGATTGCCGCCGCACTTGGCAACATGGGCGAGGACGACTGGCGCTACCACTTCTACGACACGGTGAAGGGTGGCGACTGGCTGGGTGACCAGGACGCGATCGAGTACATGTGCCGGGAGGCGATTCCGGCGGTCATCGAGCTGGAACACTTCGGAATGCCTTTCTCGCGCACCGCGGAAGGCAAGATTTACCAGCGTCC
>JBOHYW010000138.1:0-9551 GCA_050738155.1 Rhodanobacteraceae bacterium | reverse complement strand
CAACATCCTGCTAGACTCCATCGAATTCAGGGTGGTCTCAAGGAAATCCGAGGGACATCCGGCAAACCATCGTCCGGACGCGATGGCCGGTGCAGATCCTCCGTTGTCGGTTGCCACCCAATGGCCTTTTAAACCGGACCTTTCAACCGGATCTTTCAACCGCATCGCACGAGGTTCCCCATGATGTCCGCATTTTCCCCTGCCCGTGGTGTCGTCTTCGTCGCAGCCCTCGCGCTTGCCGGTGCCGGCCTCGCGCTGCCCGCGCTCGCCGATGCGCCGACCACGGTGACTTTCCAGGCCCACAACCCGTGGACGCAGGAAATCGGAAGCGTTGACCGTTACAACGATTCGCGCGACTACACGGTTGCCGCCAGCGCCGGCAAGACCTTGCAGATCAATCTCGTCACCCGCGACCCGAACGTATTCTTCAAGGTGAAGAACGAAACGACCGACAAGCAATTGGTCGACACCTTCCAGACCGGAGCCACCACCTGGTCCACCTCGGTCGACACCACGGCAACCTACACGATCCATGTCTACGTCGACCCCAATGCAATGCAACGTGGTGAAGACGCGAAATACGCGCTGCAGATCGGCCAGTACGGGCCTGAAGACATGCAGGCCGCGACAGCCAAGGTAACCTTCCAACCCAACAATCCGTGGGCGCAGGAAGTGGGCAGCCTGGATTCGCGCGGACCTGTGCAGGACTATACGGTGGACATTGCCGCAGGCGACACGCTGCAGGTCAACCTGGTCACCCGTGATTCGCGGCTGCACTTCAAAGTGGAAGACCAGACCAACAACCAGCAACTGGTCGACACCGCCACGACGGACACCAACAAGTGGTCCACGCCGGTCGCCACGGCGGCGACGTACAAGATCGAAGTGTATGTCAATCGCGACGCGATGCAGCGTGGCGAGATCGCGCGTTACGCGCTGCAGGTCGGCCACTACCCGACACGGACGACGGCGCCGGCCTCCGCCGCGAGCGCTGCGCAACCCGCCGCGTCGGCGCCGCCGGCGAGTTCGGCATTGCCTTGATCCGTGCAGAAAGGGTATTCCCCGACCGTGCCTTTCGGCACGCGTAGGCAACGGATTGCGCGCGTATGCTCGCGCGCTTCCGTTTCCTTGTGGAGCCTCCGATGCACAAGCCCCTGCTCACCGCGGCGTTCGCCGCGGCCGGCCTGATCGTCTGCGCGACGGCGCCGGTCGCGCATGCCGATACCGCCAAGAAGGCTGCTTCCAGCGCTTCGTCTGCCTTTCATTTGCCGCCGTTCCCGGCTGACAAGAGCGTCGGTCAATCGACAGTGGTCGACGGGCATACCCTGCGCTACACCGTCACGGTCGGCTCGTTGCCGGTGCGCGACCAGAAGGGCAAGACGATCGCACAGGTGGTCTATACCGCGTATACGGTGCCCGGCAAGAACCGGCCGGTGACCTTCGCGTTCAACGGCGGTCCAGGCGCTTCGTCGGTGTTCCTAAATTTTGGCGCGATCGGACCCAAGCAGGTCAGTTTCGGCGTCAATGGCGACTCGCCTTCCAATCCCGCCAAATTGCACGACAACCCCAGCACCTGGCTCGGTTTCACCGATCTCGTGTTCATTGATCCGGTCGGTACCGGCTACAGCCGCGCGCTGGTGGACGACAAACAAGCCACCAAGGATTTCTATTCCACCGACGCCGATATCCATTACCTGTCGCGGATCGTCTATGGCTGGCTGGTGAAGAACGGCCGCATGGAGTCGCCAAAATACCTCACGGGCGAAAGCTACGGTGGCTTCCGCGGGCCGCGCATCGCGTACTACCTGCAAACCCAGCTTGGCGTCGCGATGAATGGCATGGTGCTGTTCTCGCCCTACCTCGACCCGATGGCATGGAGCGACAAATATGTCTCGCCGATGGCGTGGATGACCACCCTGCCCTCGATCGCCGCCGCGCATCTTGAACGCGAAGGCAAACTCAACGCCGCCAACATGGCACCGATCATCGCCTACACCCGCGGTGCTTATGCCGAAGCCCTGATGAAGGGTCACTCCGACCCGGCGGCTTACGCAGCAATGATCAAGAAGGTAACCGAGCTTACCGGACTCGACCCGACCTTCGTCAAGGACTCCGGCGGCCGCCTCGACACCCAAGCCTACTTGCGCGAGGTGTACCGTTCCAAAGGCAAGCTCGGCAGCCGCTACGATTCCAACTATCTCGCGTGGGATCCGTTCCCGTTCGCACCGCACCAGCAATCGGGCGACCCGATCTTGAACGGCATCATCGCGCCAACCACCACCGCGATGGTGAACTTCGTGACGCAAACCGTCGGCTGGAAATTCGATGGGCGCTACAACACGCTCAGCTACCAGGTGAATCGCCTGTGGCACGAGGACAAAGATGCCGAACAAGGCTCGGTCAAGCAACTGCGCATGGCGGTCGCCAACGATCCGCACTTTCGCGTCTTGATCGCGCACGGCTGGGATGATCTTTCCTGTCCCTTCATGGTGTCGATGCTGGCAGTCGACCAGATGCCGGTGATGGGTGATCCGACCCGCGTGCAAGTGAAGGAATATCCCGGCGGTCACATGTTCTATGCACGTGCGGCCAGCGACGCAATGCTGGTCAAGGACGTGCACGCGCTGTACCAGAAAAGCCATTGACGACCGCGACATCCGTAGTGAACCTCCACCTTCCACAGGAAGGTGGATTAAGGGGAATGGTTTTCGGCTGCACCGATAACATCCCCCGATGGCGCCTGCCTGCGGCAGGCGCCATCGGCCCCTTCGTCCCGAGGGGGTACAAGCACTGTGGCGACATGTATGCCTGATACGCGGCGGCTTGCATCGCGCCCGGTCCCGCCCGACGCTTGCGGCATCTGGAGACCGGCCTGTCGTCGGTGCGAGCACAGGGGCAACAGGTGACCGACAACGCCGAGTCATCGCGCAAGCGCGGTCTTGTCGCCGAGCTTGGCTACCGCCACGTCTGGCGCGCGGCGGCGGTCTATGCCAGTGCGGTGTGGGCACTCTCGCAGGGCATCGCGCAACTGGGACCGTTTTTCGGCGCGCCCGACAGGAGCGTGCGCTGGTTCGTGATCGCCTGCGTGATCGGCTTTTTCTGGATCGCCTTCGCGTGGTACTACAAGCTGACGCCGCAAGGCTTCAAGCGCGCAGAGCCGCTTCGATGCCGCAGCGCTGTAGGGCGTATATGGACTCCTCCTCCAGCGCAAGCGATTTTTGATGGGAAGATCAACGCGAACGTATATTCGGCTTCATCATTGGGAAGCATGTTCCCGAGCCTGGATGGGTCGTTCGCACTGAAGCTGCCTATCGGAACCACGACGCGTCATGCGCCTTCGCCCTACTCGGCTTTTGCTTCAGCGGATGTGATCGTCTTGCCATCTTCCGGGTGCGCTGCGTGATGGGCTTGCGTGCGGGTGAAAAAGGTACGTGGGTGCGGTCAGGCTGCCTGTGCCGCGGGATACCGGCCTTGCGGGCGGTACGGTTCACGGTGTTTGAGGATGGCGTAGACGATGCGTGCCATGCGGTTGGCGATGGCGACGATCACCGTCGCGCGTTGCTTGTGCGCGGCAAACAAGCGCCGTGCCAGCAGGCACAGGGCATCGTCTCGCCGGTTGCGCAGGTTGACGACGGCGTTGGCGCCCTGGACCAGCAGTTTGCGTAAATAGGGATTGCCGCGTTTGGTGATGGAGCCGCGCCGCTGCTTCTCGCCGGAGGAATGCTCGCCCGGTGTGATGCCGATATTGGCAGCGAACTGGCGACTGTCGGCAAAGCGTGCGACCGAACCGCCGTACTCGGCGGCACAGGCGGTGGCTGTGATCAGGCCGACCCCGAAGGTCGTGGCCAGCAGCTGGCTGACTGGAGAGGCCTTGTGGGCCGTCTTGAGCTGAGCTTCGATCCGCCGGATGTGGGCCTGAAGCTGGTCGATCTGCTCGACGACGGTGGCGACCGCGTAGCGCAAGGCATCGCTGACCTGGGCCTCGTCAGCTTGATTGAGCCGTTGCAGCAGCGCGCTGAATCCGGCGTCGCCGGCCTTCTCGACGACGCCGCGCTCGGCCAGCAAGCCGCGCACCTGATTGCGGCATTGGGTGCGCTGGTTGACCAGCCGTTCGCGGATACAGTGCAGCGCCGCCAGATCCTGCTGCGCCAGCGTCTTGAGCGGCACCGGTTTGACCCGGCGGTCACCGTACACCGCGTAGATCGTATCGGCATCGTTGCCGCCGGTCTTGTTGCCCATGCGCCGTTGCGCCACAAACTGCGGCGGCACCAGCTGGATCCGGTAGCCAAGCTCGGCAAACCGGCGGCCCCAATAGTTGGCGCTGCCGCAGGCCTCCATCACGATCGTGCCACGCGGCGTCTGCGGGTCGGTGAACTTGTCCGCAAACTTCCTGCGCGACAGCCGCTGCCGATTCCTTCGCTCGCCGTGTGGGCCAAAGGTGTGTACCTGAAAAACATTCTTGGCCAGGTCGACTGCGTACACCGGACCCGCCGCCATCGTGTTGTTGTCGCTAAACTTCATCTCGGACTCCTCTTCGCGTTAGCTGAACGTGACACCACCTCAGCTTGGCACATTGCGATGCCGTCCTGGCGAGGAGGAGTCCATCCCATCAGAACCCGTAAAGCGGTTTCCGCCGAATGCTTCCGTGGCGGAAGCGACTGCGCCGATTCCGCCCTACTCGGCTATGGAGTAGGCCGGATCAAGCCGTGGTACACGGCGGATCCGGCGCTGCGCGCCTTGATCCGCCCTACGCACTGCCTTCCGGCCCTCCGGGCCCGACTGCGCCGTTCGCGCAGCTCCCGCGGCGCAGTCGACGCTGTGCGCCTTGATCCACCCACGCAAATCAAAAGCCATCCATGGCCAAGAGCTCCGGGGTCGCGTGCACGCACGCTCCTGCAGGTGGCGAAATGGCCGGCTGATGTAGGAGCCGGCGTGCCGGCGACAGGCGCAACAGGAACCCCGAACCTGCAGCCGATTCGTTGTCGTTACGTTGTCAATTTGTGAAAGAGTTGTTCGACCGCAAACCCAGCAACCGTGCGGCTTCCGGGCTTTCGAAAATCGTCTGAATACAACGCGAATGCGCGTCAAAGTCGTTCAGCAACGCTGCATCGACATGGTGTTGAAGTGGACCCCAGTTCCACGGCAAAAATCGAGTACCGACCATGTCGATCCTGCGACTGTATCTGCGCGTCTTGGCGCTGCTTGCGCCCGAACGCATCCTCGCGATCACGCTGGCGCTGGCCAACCTCGGGCTGGCGGGCGTGCTCTATCTCGAACCCATGCTGTTTGGCCGCGTCGTCGACGCGCTTGGCGGCCACGCCGACCATAGCGCGACAATGCTGATCGGGCTGTGGGCGCTGGTCGGAATGGCCGGCGTCGGCATCGGCGTATTGGTGTCGCTGCACGCCGACCGCATGGCACATCGCCAGCGCATGGCGGCGATCCGCACGTACTTCGCGCATGCGCTAGGCCTGCCGCTGTCATTCCATGCCAACCATCACACCGGCCGGTTGACCCGAATCATGAATTCCGGCACCGACAACCTGTTCACGTTGTGGCTCGGATTCTTCCGCGAACACCTGACCACGTTGCTTTCGATCGTGGTGCTGATACCGCTTGCCTTCGCGATGAATTGGGAAATGGCGCTGCTGATGGTCGGGCTGTTGATCAGCTTCGCCGTGTTCAATGCCGTGGCCGTACGCCGCACGAGCAAGCAACAGGGCGAAGTGCAGGAACATTACAACGCGATTGCCACGCGTGCCGGCGACGTGCTTGGCAATGTTTCGGTGGTGCAGAGTTTCACGCGCACCCACGCCGAAGTGCACGGCCTCAAGCAACTGACGGCGCAAGCGCTGGCCGCGCAATATCCGGTATTGAACGGCTGGGCGACCCTGTCGGTATTCAGCCGTGCCGCCAGCACCATGACCATCGTCGCGATCTTCGCACTGGGTGCATCGCTGCACGCGCGTGGCGAAATCTCGGTCGGCGGTATCGTCAGCTTCGTCGGCTTTGCGCTGATGTTGATCGGTCGTCTCGAACAGTTCGCCACCTTTATCTCGAACCTGTTCTTCCAGTCGCACTCGCTGCGCGACTTTTTCAACGTGCTGGATACCCCGCCATCGATCCGCGAGCTGCCCGGCGCACCCGCGATGAAGCGACCACGTGGCGAAGTCACTTTCAAGCATGTCGGCTTCGGTTACGAGCCGGCGCACCCGACACTGGGCGACTTGAATTTCCACGTTCCGGCAGGCGCGCGGGTTGCACTGGTCGGCCCAACCGGCGCCGGCAAGACCACCGCACTCAGCCTGCTGTACCGGGCCAGCGACCCCGATCGCGGTTGCATCACCGTGGACGGCCAGGACATCCGCACGGTCAGCCTCGATTCCTTGCGCCGCAATATTTCGGTGGTGTTCCAGGAACCCGGCCTGCTCCACCGCAGCATCGAGGAAAACCTCAAGGTGGGCAACCCCGACGCCGACGCGGCCACGCTGGAAGCCGCGGCGCGCGCCGCCGAGGCGCACGCCTTCATCGCGGAGAAACCCGACGCCTATGCGACCGCGGTTTCCGAACGCGGCCGCTCATTGTCGGGCGGTGAACGCCAGCGCATCGCCATTGCACGCGCGATGCTGAAGGATGCGCCGATCCTGATTCTCGACGAGGCCACCAGCGCGCTCGACAACGCAACGGAAGCACGCATCCAGCGTGCCCTGGACGCGCTTTCGCACGGCCGTACCACCTTCATCATCGCGCATCGCCTATCGACCGTACGCAATGCGGACATGATCCTGGTGCTGGATCATGGGCGCCTCATCGAAAAGGGTCGTTACGAAGAATTGGTCCTGCGGGGTGGCCTGTTTGCGCGATTGGCCGGCCAAGGCCGCTTCGCACCCGATCGGCGTCGCGAGGAACGCGCGCCGGCGCTCGACGTGGCGGCGTGATTGAAGCGGAGGGCGTGTTCCGCTTCGCTTCCAACGCCTCCGCACCGTTGCAATGAACAAGCCGAATTGACACAAGTCATACCAGCGTCCTCCGGTTGTCCGACACTGTCGTCTCGGAACTCGATGAGGATTGCCCATGAAACCCTGGAACACACGCCTGTTGACGCTGGCGGCTGGCGTCCTTGCCCTTGCCCCAACCGGTGCGGGCATCGCGGCCACACCCGCGCACGCGGTGTATGTCGCGCACCTCAAACCCATGAACACCGGCGTCACCCATGCCGAAACCACCGGCAAGGCACGTTTCGTGGTCAATGGCGATAAATTGACGATCACCATCAACGTTCACGGCGCTCCAGCCGACACGGTGCACTGGCAGCACTTCCACGGCTTCAAACACGGCCAGCAGGCAACCTGTCCGGGTGCGAATGCCGACGCCAACCACGATGGAATCGTCGATCTGATCGAAACCGGCAAGGCTTCCGGCACCACCATGGTGCCCTTCGACAGCGACCCCGCCGCCATGGACGTCGCCCACGGCACTTATCCGAAGGCCGATGCCAGCGGCGACTACGTGTATCGCGAGACGGTTTCGCTGAAGGCACTGGACGCGGCGTTCGCCAAGGCATTCCCCGGACAGCAACTCGACCTCGCCAAGCGCGTGGTGTACATCCATGGCGTGCCCGTGGCGACCAAATTGCCGACCACCGTCGCGTCGCTCGGTCCGATCCCGGCGCAGGTCACCCTGCCGATTGCATGCGGACGCATCGAACGCGTCGCGCATTGATGCAAATTGCATCCGGGCGCGCCATGCGGCCGCCCGGACGCGAGAGCCTCGCTTATTTCGCGGGTTTCTTGAAGCGATAGATGAACTGGCTGGTGTGGCCGCGGATCGACGGGTCGAACACCTTGATGTTCAGCGGGTCTTTCGGATTGACCAGCGCATCACTGGAGCCATCGAACACGAAGCCGGCAGACTCGACTTCCTGCTTCACCACCGCCGGGTCGATGCGGTGCAGCGTGCCGGTGTCGCGGGTACCGGAGCCCGCCGGCGCGATGTGGTCGACGATCACGAACACCCCACCCGGCTTGAGCGCGGCATACACGGCCTTGTTGAACTCGGCCATGTCCAGCGGCTTGTCTTGCGGACCCCAGTACGGGTCGTGCAGGTCGTGATAATTGTCATCGGTAAAAACCACGTCCACGGGTACCGGGGCGTGCGGTTTCTCCATGCCGCGCAGCAGGCTCACATCGTGGTAGTGCGACGTCTTGGCCAGCTTCTCCCATTTCACCCAGTTCTTGTTGTCCGGCTTGGTGTCGGCGGACCAGACGGTGTAAACGTGCCCGTTCGGCTTGACGATCTGGCTAAACGCGCGCGTCCAGTAACCCGAAGCGGGAATGAGTTCCATCACCTTGTCGCCCGGCTTCACGCCACTGAAGGCCAGCACCGCGGCCATCTGACGGCGTGCGTCGTCCTTCTTGTCGGCGGCACGCGCGGGGTCATTCATCGCCTTGGTGATGTAGGCGGGAACCTTGGCGTGGGCGGCTTGGTGGTTGCTCGACTGCATGGCGGGCTGCGCGGTTGCGGCAAATGGCAATGCCAGCGCGATCATCAAGGCAAGACTGGGGGTTCGCATGACGGTTTCCTCGTGGACGGGGCGGAACCCCCATTGTGCTACCAAACGAGAGGCCTGTCGCCAGAAATCGCGTAGGCCGGTTCAAGGAGCGTAGCGACGACTGCGCCGCAGGAGCGGCGCGAACGGCGCAGCCGGGGCCGGAGGGCAGGATGCTCGGAGTCTGCCGGCAAGGTGTCGCATGCCAGGCCCGAGCGGAGCATCGCCGGCTTCCGGCCTTCGGCCTTGAGCCGGCCTACCTGCAGCGCAGGCTGGTTTTTGCGTAGGCCGGTTCAAGGAGCACAGTGACGGGACCGGCGAATGGTCTCAGGTCTCCATCACCAGGCGGTTGCGCCCGGCCAGTTTTGCACGATACAACGCAACGTCCGCATCCTTGACCCAGTCACTTGCGGCACGAACCGTCGCGGGGCAGCCCGCCAGGCCGATGCTCAACGTGCAGCGCATTCCGGGCGCCCCTTCGAACAACGAGCAGGCCACACCTGACCGAATCCTCTCCGCGACCGTTGCCGCCGCGTGCATGTCGACCCCGCACAGCACCACGGCGAATTCATCGCCGCCATAGCGGCCGGCCAGGTCGCCATCGCGGAGGCTGGCGCGGATGATCGAGCCCACCTTGCGGATTACTTCGTCACCCGCCGTGTGGCCGTGCTGGTCGTTGACGCGCTTGAAGCGATCGATGTCGATCAACAGCATCACGGCGTCATCGCAGCAATGCCGCGCCAGCACGGCATCGACCGCGTCTTCCCAATGCTTGCGGTTCAACAGGCCGCTCAGGCTGTCGATGCTGCTCATCTTCACGAGCTGGCTGTTCTGACTGCCCACGCGCATCGCGAGTTCGTGGGTAACGAAGCCCAGCGCCACCGGGAATATCATCAGCAACGGCAATGACGCCAGCATCTCCGGCATGTCCGTATGCGGTGCGAATGCGAAGCCGTTGGCAGCCCCCGCAACGCAACAAGCCAGGATCAGCAAGCCCAGCCCG
>JBOHYW010000137.1:0-9712 GCA_050738155.1 Rhodanobacteraceae bacterium | reverse complement strand
GCGCGACCCCCTTCGCAAGCGAAGGGGGTAAAAGTACAAATTTGCTTCCCCCTTCGGTACGAAGGGCGGAGCGAAGCGAACGCGCGCGCAGCGCGGCTGAGGGGGATGGCTTTTCAACTGCGGCGACGTCCCGCCGTGCCTGATTGCACGTCCTTCGCGAGCGAAGGGGCATGAAACCTCCATCCGCCGGACAGTGCAAGTCGTCATTCACGGCATGACGACGGCAGGTATTTCGGGTTCACGGTGCTGGGGGTGCAAGTCCACAGAATGCTGCCACCCTGCGTCCACGGCGACAGGACCACGGTGTCGTTCTGGATGGCCTTGTTGGCGCCGGACGTGTTGAAAGTCGCGGTTATCTTGCCTTTGGCGACGTCGACTTTCGCCACGTATCTGCCAATGATCGAGGAAGCCTGCGCGAGGCCGGCCGATTCGTTGTCCTTCGGGAAGCGGCCGGTGTTGGACACGAAATCCCACACCGCGACCTTGGCGCCGGCGGCGAGGTTGACGCCCTCGGTCACCTGCGTGCGGATGAGGTAGTTCTGGTAAGCCGGAATGGCGATCGCAGCCAGGATCGCGATGATCGCGACCACGATCATCAATTCGATCAACGTGAAGCCGCGTTGGACCGTGCAAGTGTGTGTGCGCATTGGTGGAACCCCTGTCCCTGAAATGCCGTTGTCAAAAAGTGTCACAGCACGATGTGTGCCAAATGCGGCGCGCACGTGACTTGCGTCTCGTTTCTGCAGGCTTGGCTCTGAATCCATCTTTCTTCGGGGAGCCTCTCGGGGAGCCTCGAAAAATCTCAATTCCGCGTCATCCCGGCGAAAGCCGGGATCCATTTTGATTCCGCACGACAGTAATTTGGATCCCGGCTTTCGCCGAGATGACGCGCAAAAAACCAGTTGTTCGAGATTCCCTTCGGGAGAAGTGCCGAGCAGCGACCAGCGAGGGTTACGCGGGGCGTCGCGAGCCTACGCAGCAGTGGGATGGCGTGCGCTGCGGACCCTCATCCGGTGCTCCGGCCGGCCCGCTTCTACAGCGGGTTGGCGCGGGAGCGCGCCCTGCGCGCGATCGGCGCGTCGCGACTCATCGCGGGCGTGGCCCGCTCCCACCATCGCGAGTCGCCCGCCCCACGCACAAAAACAAACGGCCGCACCATGGGGTGCGACCGTCTGGGAACCCCTGTTCCTGACCAGAGGTGGTTCCGCGATATACGCAGCATGATACGTGCCAAGCCCGGAAACGCCGGACTTTGCGCGTGGATCGATCGCGGGCACTCCGCGTGTTGGTCTGGTTTGAAACCCTGAACCGTTCGCCCCCGGATCAAGTCCGGGGCAGGCCCTGAGGTATCGAAGGGCGAACTGCGTGTGATCGTTCGTGGTTCGATACGCACAGTACCCAGTGCTGAAATTGTCGAAGCATCACCACGAACGGATATTTTTCAAACCAGACCACTACCGCATTCCGTCATAATGGCGGCTTTGTTTTGACGGACTGGGCGATGACAACCTTGCTGGTCACCGGTGGCGCCGGTTTCATCGGAGGCAATTTCGTATTGCAGGCCGTTGCGGACGGGTTGATCGTGGTCAATCTGGACAAGCTGACCTACGCCGGCAACCTCGATACGCTGAAATCGCTGGAGGGCAATTCGCGGCACGTATTCGTGCAGGGCGACATCGGTGACAACGCGTTGGTATCGCGCTTGCTGGTCGAGCATCGACCCGATGCCGTGGTGAACTTTGCCGCCGAGTCGCATGTCGATCGCTCCATCGATGGCCCGGCTGCTTTCGTCGAAACCAATGTGGTCGGCACGCTGGCGCTGCTGGAAGCGGTGCGCGATTACTGGAAGGCTCTGGACGACACGGCGAAGAACAACTTCCGGTTCCTGCACGTTTCCACCGATGAGGTATATGGTTCACTCGGCACCGAAGGCAAGTTCACCGAGGCGACGCCTTACGCGCCGAACTCACCGTATTCGGCGTCGAAGGCGTCGTCCGATCACTTGGTGCGTGCGTTCCAGCATACCTGGGGATTGCCGACGCTCACCACCAACTGTTCCAACAACTACGGGCCGTACCAGTTTCCCGAGAAGTTGATACCACTGATCATCGCGCGCGCGCTGGCCGGCGAAAAGCTGCCCGTGTATGGCGACGGCAGGAATATCCGCGATTGGCTGTTCGTCGAGGATCACTGCAGCGCGATTCGGCGCGTGCTGGAAGCCGGTCGCGTCGGCGAAACCTACAACGTCGGCGGTGATGCCGAGCGCGAAAACATCCATGTCGTGAAAACCATTTGCGCGTTGCTGGACGGGAAGCGCCCGTTACCGGACGATCGCAAACGCGAAAGCCTGATCGAGTTCGTCAAGGATCGCCCTGGCCACGACCGTCGCTACGCGATCGATTCGTCCAAATTGCAACGCGAACTTGGCTGGAAGCCGACCCTGAGTTTCGAGGCAGGCATTGCGCGCACGGTCGGCTGGTATCTCGCCAACCAGCCATGGGTGCAACGCGTGCTGGATGGCAGTTATCGAATGGAGCGGTTGGGGCAGGCGTGATGGCTTTGCTCCCCTCTCCCTTCGGGAGAGGGGTTGGGAGTGAGGGTCCGCAGATGCTGAAACACACCAACCCATCACTGCCGACACGTACACGGGGTACTGCGAAAGCGTTGCGCGGAGACATGACCGATGCTGAGCGGCGCTTGTGGTACCAGTTGCGCGACGGTCGTCTTGACAGATTCAAGTTTCGCCGTCAACACCCGATTCCGCCGTACGTCGTCGATTTCTATTGCAGAGAGGCTGCATTGGTTGTCGAGTTGGACGGGTCGCAGCATCAACCGAATGTTGACGCGATGCGTACGGCGGCGCTTGAAAAGCAAGGCTTGTTCGTGTTGCGTTTCTGGGACAATCAAACTTTGACTGAACTCGATGCGGTGTTGAACGAAATTTTGCACGTCGCGCGAGACCGGACCCTCACCCGCCCCTCCGGGGCACCCTCTCCCGGAGGGGAGAGGGGAGAAACAGTGAAGCAGGCCGGTTCAAGGAGCGCAGCGACGGAACCGGCGTTGGCCGTTGAGGAGGCATCGTGACAACCAAAAAAGGCATCATCCTTGCCGGCGGTTCCGGTACCCGGCTGTACCCGGTCACGCAGGCGATCAGCAAGCAATTGCTGCCGGTGTACGACAAGCCGATGATCTACTATCCGTTGAGCGTATTGATGCTGGCCGGCATCCGCGAGGTGTTGGTGATCAATACGCCGCACGAACAGCCGCTGTTCCATCACCTGCTCGGCGACGGTTCGCAATGGGGCATCGACATTCAATACGCGGTGCAGCCATCACCGGATGGCTTGGCGCAGGCGTTTTTGATCGGTCGCGACTTCATCGCCGGTGAGCCGTGTGCGCTGGTGCTGGGCGACAACATCTTCTTCGGACACGGTTTTACCGATCTGCTGCAACGTGCGTCGACGCGCGAACAAGGTGCCACGGTGTTCGGCTATCTGGTGCGCGATCCGGAACGCTACGGGGTTGCGGAGTTCGATCAGACCGGGCGGGTGATCGGGCTGGAAGAAAAGCCCGTCAAACCGAAATCGAGCTACGCGGTGACGGGGCTGTATTTCTACGACGAACGCGTGTGCGATTACGCCGCACAGTTGCGGCCGTCCGCGCGCGGCGAGCTCGAGATCACCGATTTGAACCGCTGCTATCTCGACGACGGCTCGTTGATGCTGGAACAATTGGGGCGTGGCTACGCCTGGCTCGACACCGGTACCCACGAATCGATGATGGACGCCGGCAACTACATTGCCACCGTCGAGAATCGCCAGGGGCTGAAGGTGTGCTGCCCGGAAGAAATCGCCTTCCAGCACGGCTGGATCGATTCGGCGCGCGTGCGAGAATTGGCCGCGCCGCTGGCCAAGACGGGTTATGGCCAGTATTTGTTGCGGTTGGTTGGCGGATGAAAAGCCCTCCCCTTCAAGGGGAGGGTTGGGTGGGGATGGTGTTGATCCCGCGACACCGTGAACCCACCCCCACCCCAGCCCTCCCCCTGAGGGGGAGGGAGCAACGCGGAGAGTCGTTGCTGCCCGCATCAAACCAGGGACACGACGCATGACCAACCACCCCCAACTCAAACGCATCAATACCGACCTGGAAGACGTATGCGTGATCGAACCGATCGTGCATGGCGATGCGCGCGGTTACTTCTTCGAAAGTTTCCACGCCGAGAAATACGAGGCGCTCGGTATCGACGTGCGTTTCGTGCAATCCAACGTTTCGCGTTCCGCGAAAGGTGTGTTGCGCGGGTTGCACTATCAGTGGCCACACCCGCAGGGCAAACTGGTGTCGGTGCTGGAAGGCGAGGTATACGACGTCGCAGTCGATATCCGGCGCGGCTCGCCTACATTCGGAAGGTGGGAAGCGGCGATGCTGACCGCCGCCAATCATCGTCAGTTGTGGATTCCGGAAGGTTTCGCGCATGGCTTTTGCGTCGTCAGCGATGCGGCGACCTTCATGTACCAATGCACTGCGTTGTACGACCCGCAGGCCGACGCCGGCGTGCGCTGGAATGATGCGGCGATCGCCATCGATTGGCCGGTTGCCAGCCCGCTATTGTCCGCCAAGGATGAACAAATGCCGTTTCTCGCCGACGTGCCGGCTGATCGCTTGCCGGTATACGCAAAACCGTGACTCACACGATGCGCATTCTCGTCACCGGTGCCAACGGGCAGGTGGGCCACGAGTTGTTGCGTGCGTTTGAAAGCGCATCCCCCTCAGTCCCCCTTCCTGCGGAAGGGGGAGGCAAAGCGGGGCGCCGCGGGCTTGCTTCCCACCTCCTCCCTGCGGAAGGGGGGCGCGTGCAGCGTGTAACAGTACCCAGCCCCTTCGGTACGGAGGGGGTCGATGCGCAGCATCGGGGGGATGAGGTTGCACGCAGCAAAGGCCATCCCCCTCAATCCCCCTTCGCCAGCGAAGGGGGAGGGTTTTACCCTCTTCCGCAGGAAGGGGGTCGCGCGTTGGCGCGGGGGGATGTTGCCGTCCCAAGCAAAGGCCATCCCCCTCAATCCCCCTTCCTGCCGAAGGGGGAGACATGGCGCGTCATTCCCGCTACCCGCGACGGCAAACTCGAAGACGGCAGGTCTTGCGAACGCATCGATCTTGCTGACCTGGACGATCTGGTTCGTGCACTCGACCGCATCGCGCCGGACCTCATCATCAATGCCGCCGCGTACACCGCGGTCGATCGGGCTGAAGACGAACCCGATCTCGCCCAGTGCATCAATGGTGATGCCGTCGGAATGCTCGGGGCATGGGCTGCACGTCATGACGCCCGCGTGCTGCATTACTCGACCGATTATGTTTTCGATGGTGCTGCGACGCAGCCGTATCGCGAAGACAGCACGACCCACCCCCTCGGGGTGTACGGCCGTACCAAACTTGCCGGTGAAATCGCACTGCGTGAAAGCGGGGCGCGACACCTGATTTTTCGCACCGCATGGGTGTACGCCGCGCGCGGGAAAAATTTCCTGCGCACCATGCTGCGCGTTGGCGCAGAGCGCGAAGAATTGCGCGTGGTCGATGACCAGATCGGCGCGCCGACGTCGGCGCGGTTGATCGCGGACGTCACCGCGCAAGCCGTCGCGCGTTGGTACGAAGCGGATGACGACGCGTCGCAAAAACTCGATGGCGTTTATCATCTGGTTGCATCCGGTCAGACCAGTTGGTGCGGCTTCGCGCAGGCGATTTTCGAACGCGCATCAAGCATTGGGTTGCTTGCGCAGACGCCGCAGGTGACACCGATTACCACCGCCGACTATCCGACCCGCGCGACGCGCCCGGCCTATTCGGTTCTGGATACCGCAAAGTTGCGCACTGCGTTTGATGTGGAGTTGCCCGA
This sequence comes from Rhodanobacteraceae bacterium, assembly GCA_050738155.1. Classification (GTDB taxonomy): domain Bacteria; phylum Pseudomonadota; class Gammaproteobacteria; order Xanthomonadales; family Rhodanobacteraceae; genus 66-474. The sequence goes on along the minus strand of JBOHYW010000137.1, from coordinate 3,822 downwards.
TTGGAAATCCGCGCTGGATGTCGTGGTCGGTGAACTGGCGGCGACCGATTCTTGAATCCCTCATGCGGGGCGGGGAAATCCCAGACTTAATCCGTGGGCATCCCACCGCTTTTCGTTGATAGCAGGTTTGGCACCCGCTGTGCGTGAACTCGCGGTGGATCCGGCGTTGCACGCCCTGATCCACCCTACCGCTGTAACAAAGTGTTGGCAGGATCAAGCCGCTTTGGCGGCGACTGCGCCGCAGGAGCGGCGAACGGCGAAGCCGGACCCAAAGGGCCGGAAGGCAGGATGCCTGGAGTCTTCCGGCGTGTGCGCTTCCGCGCTCACGCCTTGATCCGCCCTACGGGTTGCTTGCCGCCCACCGTTCATCGGCTCGATACCGCCGTTCGTCGCCGTGCGCTTGGCATCCGACCAAGCGACGCGGATGATCGCGACCGGAGCAGACCAAGTCTGCCCATGCACTTTCGATCAGGGGTATTCGTGGTGCCGGGGAATTTCGCGCATAGTGGAGCACTTTGCCTTGGGTACAAGGACGGTGCTGTTCACCCCCTTCGGAACGAAGGGGCGCGCGCGCAGCGCGGAGGGATGACACCGGCCCAAAGCAAAGGCCATCCCCCCCAACCCCCCTTCGCAAGCGAAAGGGGGAGAAAGGCGCGCCAGCTTCGGCGCGAAGGGGAACGTCCCGAACCGGTGGCAAGCGGCTCGCGGAGTCGTTACCCCCTTCGGAACGAAGGGGGTCGCGCGTCAGCGCGGGGGGATGGGCAGGTTCGCGGCGAAAGCCATCCCCCTCAATCCCCCTTCGCAGGCGAAGGGGGAAGGAACGTTCGAAGAAGTGTCCGCATCTGCGGCTTCACCCTCGTCGAATTGATGGTCACGCTCGCGGTCGCGGCGATCCTGCTGATGATCGCGGTGCCGAGTTTCCAGCACATCATCGCATCCACGAATCTTGCCGGGGTCAACAACGATCTGACGGGTGATCTGCAGTACGCGCGCACCGAGGCGGTATCGCGACAAGTCAACGTCGCTGTTGCCGCGTCAGCCGGCAGTTGGCAGAACGGCTGGATCGTTGGCGTTTCGTCGACCGCTGGCGCACCGGTGTCGCCCGTCCTGCGCCGCCACTCGCCGGTGTCGCCACAGTACAAGATCGCCTACAACGCCAATGGCGGCGTTGCGGGCAAGCTCACGTTCCAGCCGCAGGGTTCCATTGTCGCGGCCGGCAGCGGCGTCTGCTTCACGATTTCCGCCACGCACGGAGAGCACAACACCCCGCACTTCCTGCAGGTGACCGCATCCGGTGCGTTCCGGCAGACCTCCGGTACCACCACCGCGCCAACCACTCCTGCATGCACCAGTCCGTGACTGCCATGACCCTTCATCGCGCCCGTCCACGCCAACATGCCTTTTCGATGCGGGGCTTCTCGATGCTGGAGGTACTGATCGCCGTGCTGGTGTTCAGCCTTGGCATGATCGGCCTTGCCGGTTTGCTGATCTTCGCCATCCAGTCCAACCACGTCGCTTACCTGCGCACCCAAGCCACCTTCCTCGCGCACAACATGGCCGATCGAATGGGTGCCAACCCGGCGGGTGTGTGGAGCGGCAACTACAACATCGGCGCGATCAAGGCGGCAGGTACCGCGGTCTCTTCGTGCGCCACCGGATGCGGGCCGGCCGATCTGGCCACCCATGACATCGAGGCTTGGAGCCAGCAATTGCATACGTTTCTGCCGGCGGCGAAAGCCGACATAGCGTGCGCCAAAGCGAGTGGCTTCGTACCCAACGCCGCACAAATCGACCTGCGCCCGCCCTACGGCGGCACTTGCCGGATGACCATCACCTGGAACGAAGCGCGCGCCGTGAATGCCGCCGGCAATCACACCCCGAACGATCACGTCTTCGCCTGGGTATTCCAGCCATGAACCGCATTCATCGCCATGTTGCTGTTCAAGCGCGTCGCCGCATGGCGGGCCTGTCGCTGATTGAAATGATGATCGCGCTGGTGATGGCGCTGATCGTCGCCGCCGGCATCATCTCGGTGTTCGAATCCACTTCCAGCAGCAACAAGGTGCAGGCGCAGTTGGCGACGTTGCAGGAAGAGGGGCGTTTCGCCATTCACAGCCTGCGCAACGATCTTGCCAATGCCAATGGTGGCTACTGCAGCAACACCGGTGGCAATGCGCAGGTGACGTCGTCGAACCTGTATCTCGACGCGTTGCGCTCGCCGACCATTTACGCCAATGCCGTCGCCACCGTGAATGCCGTTTTCGCCGACGACACGACCGCGTTGCCGGGCCCCAATCCGGATGGCCCTTATGCGTTGCCGGCGGTCATCTACATGCGTGGTTACGAGTGCACGGCCACCGCGCCGTGCAAGCCATCGTTGACGGCGCTGGCAGTGCCGAACGGCGTCCCCGCCATGGGTACGGCCGTCGGCGATCGGGTCAAGGGCGCCGACGTGCTGACCCTCCGTTACCTGAAGCCGGGTTCCGGTTGGGCGCTCGTGCCATCCACGAGCGCCACAGGCAGCTATATGGAAACGACAGGCGGCACGACCACGATCACCTTGAGGCCACTCACGAGTGCGGGTGAGCCGCCCGCGACCACGTTTACGGGCAGCCTGGCCATGCTGGCCGATTGTTCCAACGCGCAGGTGTTCGCGGTCAGCAACGCGGGTGGCGTGCTGACGGTTACCGGGGCCAATTACGCACAGCCGCTCGACATCACTGAAGGCGCCGCACCGCGCGTATTCGATTTCGACGACGATTTCCAGACCGTTACTTACTATCTTCGCGTGGTGTGCGCCGACGGCAGCAGCCCCTGCGTGCATACCACCGGGGAGCTGGTACGTCGTTTCAATGGCAAGGACCAGCCGCTGGTGCGCGGCGTGGAACGGCTCGATTTCGAGTACGGCATCGTCGATGCCAACGGCAATACCGAATATCTGGATGCCGAGAAGGTGAGCACCGGTGTCGACGCTGGTGGCAATTCCATCCCGTGCCCGCCCGGCATCTCGACCAACTTGCAGGCCGGCATGCCTGGCAACACCCCGGCAACCGGTTGCCTGTGGCGTGCAGTGCAAACCATCCAGGTACACATCCTTATGGATGGCCAGACCCCGCTCTACACCATGACGCCGGCCGAGATGTATTACATCTATTCGCCCGATGGCGATACCACGCCCGAGAAGCCTTCAGCACACACCATCAAGCCCAAGACCGATCAGGGCTTCCCCCAACACCTGCTGCGTCGCGAATTCACCACCGTCGTCGCGTTGCGCAATTTCAATCCGTGAGGTAGTGCGGCGATGCACGTTTGCTTCGAAAAGCACATCCCCCTCAGTCCCCCTTCGCAGGCGAAGGGGGAAGACAAGCATGCTGTTGGTCAGGCTTTCACCCCCCTTCGGAACGAAGGGCGGAGCGAAGCGAACGCGCGCGCAGCGCGGGCGCGCAGCGCGAGGGGGTGTGGGGTCTCGACAACATTGATCCTGGAGTGCGGTGAAACACCATGAACACCTGTCGCCCACAACCCCGCTTCCCGCAACACGCCCGCCAGCGCGGTGCGGTGTTGCTGGTGGCGTTGATCTTTCTTGTGCTGTTGACGTTGCTCGCGATCGGCGCGTCATCCGGTTCGTTGTTGCAACAGCGAATGGTTGCAGCTACCCGCAGCGCACAGCTTGCCACCATGAGTGCCAACACCGCGTTGCGTGGCGCCGAATGGGTCATCTGGAGTCACTCGACCGATCTCGGTGCCGCGCCGCTGTGTCCCCCCAGCGGCATCAACCAGACCACGGGTTGCGTGAGCTATGCCCCCGATTCGACCTTGTAC
>JBOHYW010000136.1:0-9719 GCA_050738155.1 Rhodanobacteraceae bacterium | reverse complement strand
CGACAGCAGCGCAGCCCTGGATGCCGCGATCGGGGGCAGCGGTGCTGAGTGGGCGGTTTGCATCCCCGCCGGTGACATGTTGCATCGCTATGCACTGCTGCTGCTCGCCGAACGCTTCGTCAACCACGCGGACATGGCGTGCTGCTACGTCGATGAGGACAACACCGCTTCAGGTGCGCACGATAGCCCGGTCTTCAAGCCCGATTTGAACCTCGATTTGCTGCGCAGTTATCCGTACGTGGGTTCCTGTCTTGCCATCCGCACGCATGCATTCGTCGAGATGGGTGGCTTGCGTAGTGACTTCAAGGCATTGGCGCATGTCGATCTGCTGTTTCGGTGCCTCGAGCAGTACGGCATGCAGAACATCGGTCATGTCGCCGAAGTGCTGCACCATGCGGCAGTACCGTATCCCCGATGGCTGTCGTCCGCCGCCGTGGCGACGGAGTCGCCCCGTGTAGTGGATGCGCACTTGCAGCGCCTGGGCATTGCGCACGAGGTTCATCCCGGTGGTGCGGCTGGCGTCAACCGGGTCGAATACCGGTACCCGTATGCGCCGTCCGTGTCGATCGTCATCCCGGCCGGCGACAGCTTGCCGGCCTTGAACGGCTTGATCGACAGCCTGCTGGCGAAAACCCGTTACAAGAATCATGAGCTGCTGATCGTCGATACCGGCAGCCAGGATCCAGCGGTGCGGGCTTACCTGGATGGCATCGAGGGTTTGCATAACCCGCAACTGCGCGTGTTGCACCAGCCGCAGGGTTCCAGTCATTCCGCGTTGTGCAATTTCGCCGCCAATCAGGCGCGCGGTGAGTATCTGATCCTGCTCAAGACCGACATGGCGGTGCTGCAGGAAGACTGGATCGAGGCGCTGCTCAACCATGCGCAGCGTCCGGAAGTAGGCGTGGTCGGCGCCAAGCTGCACCTTCCGGATGGGCGCATCCAGCACGCCGGCATGGTGCTGGGCTTGCGTGGCCCCGCCGACCACCCATTGGTGGGTGCGGTGGCAGACGCGCCCGGCTACATGCAGCGCCTGCAGGTCGACCAGAACTACAGCGCGGTGACCGTCGCCTGCTTGATGGTGCGTACTGCGGTATACAAGGAGGTCGGCGGACTCGACGAAACGCAGTTCATCGGTTCCTACAACAGCGTCGATTTGTGCCTGAAGATACGCGAGGTGGGGTACCTTACGGTGTGGACGCCGCACGTGCGCCTGCTGCGCGACACCGGCGCACGCGGCGAGCCCGACGCAGCCGTGGTGAAGGCACAGCTTGAGCAGCTCAAGGACGACCAGCAGGCGATGTACCGCAAGTGGTTGCCCGCGCTGGCGGACGATCCGGCCTACAACCGGAACCTCGGCCTGACCGGAAACGGGTTTGATCTGGACCTGACGCATCATCTGGCTTGGCAGCCATTCGAGCAAGCGCTGCTGCCGCGCATGTTTTGCATTGCCGCTGACGACACGGGGTGCGGCCACTACCGCATCCGTCAGCCATTCATGGCCATGCAACGCGAAGGATTGGCCGAAGGTTTGCTGGCGACCTCGCATCTGACGCCGGTGCTGCTGGAACGCTTCGCACCCACCGGCATCGTGCTGCAACGTCAGATTACCGATAGTCAGCTTGCGGCCATGCGCAACTACAAGGCCTTCAGCCACGCTTTCAAGGTCTACGAGCTGGACGATTACCTGCCGAACCTGCCGATGAAAAGCGCGCATCGTGGCCACATGCCCAAGGACATCCTGAAGTCGCTGCGCAAGGCGCTGGCGCTCACCGATCGCTTCGTGGTTTCCACCGAGCCGCTGGCCGAACAGTTTGCGGGGATGCACGATGACATCCGCGTGGTTTTGAACCGCTTGCCGGTGGACTGGTGGGGCGACCTGACCAGCCAGCGATGCAAGTCGGCCAAACCGCGCGTGGGTTGGGCGGGTGGCGCCAGTCACCTCGGTGACCTCGAGTTGATCGCCGATGTAGTGCGCGAGTTGGCCGATGAGGTTGAGTGGGTGTTTTTCGGGATGTGCCCGGACAAGCTCCGCCCCTACGTGCACGAATTCCACGAAGGTACCCCGATCGGGCAGTACTCGGCGAAGCTGGCGGCACTGGATCTCGATCTCGCATTGGCGCCGGTGGAAGACAATGTCTTCAATGCCTGCAAGAGCAACCTGCGCCTGCTCGAGTACGGCGCCTGCGGCTTCCCGGTAGTGTGCAGCGACATCGTCTGCTATCGCGGCGATCTTCCGGTGACGCGGGTGCGCAATCGCTTCAAGGATTGGGTGGACGCCATCCGCACGCACCTTGCCGACCTCGACGCGACCGCGAAAGCCGGCGATGCATTGCGCGAAGCGGTACGCCGCGACTGGATGCTGACCGGTGACAGCCTGATCGCCTGGCGCGATGCATGGTTGCCGGATCGTTGACGAGTGCATTCGCGCGCTTCTGCCGAAGCATGCGTAGGCCGGCTCAAGCCCGAAGGGCGGAGCGAGTCTTCCCAATGCCGATGCAATTGCTGTGCTCGATGCCGGCTCCGTCACTGCGCTCCTTGAACCGGCCTACGGGCTTGATGTAGGCCGGCTCAAGGCCGAAGGGCGGAGCCGGCGTGCGGTTTCTCATTACCGGAGCGATTGCCGCGCGCATTGCCGGTAGACGTCGGGCATCCTGCCCTATGGCCCTTCGGGCCCGGCTATGCCGTTCGCGCCGCTCCTGCGGCGCAGCCGTCGCTGCGCTCCTTGAACCGGCCTACATGCGTATCGATGCAATGGTGGGAATGGTTTCCCGTGGCGCGATGCTGGTTCCGTCGCTGCGCTCTTTGAACCGGCCTACGTTGGCGTTGTGGGTAGGCCGGCTCAAAACCACAGGTTGGAGCCGGCGCTCGGGCGATTACTCCCCGGCTTCGGTGGGCAATCCTTCGGGCGGCATGGTGCCCCAGTCTTTTGAATGCCAGCCACGGTCTACCGCATGGCGAAAGCTGCCGAATGGCCAATCCCACGGTGTCTTGGCGTAGCCGTGCTTGACCGGGTTGTAATGGATGTATTCGATGTGCCGGCGCCAGTCTTCCTCGTCACGCAAGCAGTGCTCCCAGAAGCGCGGCTGCCAACGCCAATCCTGGCCGGTTGTGACATTGTGTTTGATGAGCCGCCAACGCGTGGAGAAGTCGTCATCTCCGGGCGGCAATCGCCAGATTGTGTGGAGGTGGTCGGGCAGAATCACGACAGCATCTATGGCGAACGGACGCTGGCGCATCACCTCGCGGAATGCGCGGCGCAGGCGGTGAATGGGGTTGCTATCCGTGAGCCATGGCTTGCGGTTTTGTGTCACGACCGTGAAGAAGAAGCACCCGCCCGGTACCTGCGCTCGACGGTAATTGCTCATGCGGCGATTGTTCGGGCGCAGGGTGGCGTGGACAATCGGCAACGACGCATGTCGTGCGTGAGCCGCGTGCCGTGTCGTGCGTAGGTCGATTCGGACGGCAGGGCAATCGTTTTCGTTGGTATGTTCGTTGCCGGTTCCGTCGCTGCGCTCCTTGAACCGGCCTACGGATGCATTGGTGTAGGCCGGCTCAAGCCCGAAGGGCGGAGCCGGCGTGGGGTTTCTCATTACCGGAGCGATTGCCGCGCGCATTGCCGGTAGACGTCGGGCATCCTGCCCTATGGCCCTTCGGGCCCGGCTATGCCGTTCGCGCCGCTCCTGCGGCGCAGTCGTCGCTGCGCTCCTTGAACCGGCCTACAACACCGCGTTATTTCAGGTAATCGAACAGCGACATGCCCTGCACCTTGACGTAGGTTTGCTGGGCGGCTTCGAGGGCCACCTGCTGCAGGTTCAACTGTCCGATGGCGCTGGCCATGTCGACGTCCTGCAGGTTGGAGATGGAGCCTTTGTACTGGACGTCGAGGTCGCCTTCGGAAGTCTTCTGCTGGTTCAGCGTGTTGATGCGTGCGCCGACGCGCGCCTGCACGTCCAGCACGCGTTGCAGCGACTGGTCGATGCCTTCGATCTGGCGGTTGACGGTATTGCTGGACTGGGTGCCGGGCGGCATGTTCTGGAATGCGTCGATCAATTTGCCGACGCTGGCGAACATGTTTTGCGTGGCGCCGGATTGCACGCTGAGGGTATCGCCCGTGGCAGCCTGGCCGTCGAGCTGGATCTGCATGCCGTTGAACGCGATCGAGCTGTTGCCGTCGTAACTGCCATTGGCGACGACGGTGCCGGTCGAGTCTTCGGCTTGCCACTGGTCGGATGCGGTGAAAGTGATGGTGTAGTTGCCGGGAACATACGCGCCGGTATCGGTCACGCTGTTCGCGCCGACCACCAGTGAACCCGTGTTGGAAGCACCGGCCTGCACCGCGAAACGGCCGTTGCCGGCGGGGATATCCATGAACACGTTGCTGCCGGGGTCGCCGGTGGCGACCTGCATGCCGGGCGCGGCAGCGACCATGCGCTGGCCATCGTCGCCCGCGTAGGCAACGCTGAAGTCCGCGCCTTGCACGAACGGTGTGGTCTTCACGGCATTGCCGGCAAACAGGGCGTCGCCTTGCGCATCGCTGCCATTCGCTACCTGCACGAGCTGCGAAAACAATTGATGCAATTCGGTGGCGATGGCGGTGCGATCGTTGCTGGTTTCGCTGCCGTTGGTGCCCTGCAGGGCCAGCGTGCGCACGCGCTGCAGGATGCCGGTCACCTGGTCAAGCGAGCTGGTTTCCAGGCCGAGCCGCCCGTTGGCGCTGTCGATGTTGCGCTGGTATTGCTGGTTGGCGGCATCCACGTGCTGCAGGTTCAGCACCTGCGCCGCGGCGACCGGATCATCGGAGGCATTGAGGATGCGCTTGCCGCTGGAGAGGTGGGCCTGGGTGCTGGCCATCGCCGACTGATTGTCGAGGATGTCGTTGATGGCGCTTTGCTGCATCCAGGCGGTGGAAATGCGCATGACTAGCCCCTCACTGCGTTGATCAGGGTATTGAACAGGCTACTGGCGGTGGAGATCACCTGTGCGGCGGCCTGATAAGACTGCTGGTAGCGGATCAGGTTGCTGGCCTCTTCATCGAGGTTCACACCCGCTACCGATTGCTGCGATTGCGTGGCTTGCTGATACAAGCTGGTCTGCGAATCCAGGTTCACCTTGGCCTGCGCGCCGGTGGTGCCGGTGTCGGCAACCAGGCTGGCATAGGCGGCACCGGCGGAAACCGTGCCGCCGGCGAGTACGCCGAGGTCGGCGGTTTTGCCCAGCGCCAACGCGTTGCTGTTGTCGCCAGCGCCATCACTGTTGGCTTTGACGGTGAAGCTGTCGCCGGCCTTGGGTGTGCCGTCGAGTGTCAGGTTCCAGCCGTTGAGAGTGATGGCCCCGCCTGCGTAGGGATAGCTGGTCCCGCCGATCGTGTAGCTGGTCGGAGGATCGTCAAACTGGATGTTCACCGTGTTCAGCAGGTCGGGGTTGCCGATGCCGTTGGGCGCAACTTGCAACGACGCGACACTGGCCTGGTTGCCATCGGTGGCCACGGCTTTCACCGGCGCTGCCAGCGCCAATTGGTTGGGATCGGATATGGCCAGCTGGATGCTGCCCGCGGCCGCGCGGGTGGGCTGGATCTCGAAGCTGTCGCCGGCGGCGGCGCTGCCGGCAACCACCAATTGCAGACCATCGAAACTGAGCGGGTCGGCGGCGGTTCCGGTGCCGGTCACGCTGACCGGATTGCCGCCGGTCGTGCTTGCCGACCATTGGGTGCCGTCGAAGCGCAGGATGTAGTCGTTGGACTGCAATGCTCCAACGTTTGCGGTGGTGGCGGTGAGGGTGGCGCTGCCAGTGTTGCCGCCCGCCGGCAGCACTTGCGGCGCGGGCAACGTGAACATGTCGCTACCAAGCTGGCCGTTCAAGTCCATGCCTTGGTGGTGCTGCGCGTTGATGGCGCTGGCGAATGCAACCGCGACACGTCCCAGTTGGTTGCGCGTGGGGTCGAGCACGCTGCTGCGGTAGTTGAGCAGGCCACCGAGCGAGCCGCCCTGCAATTGGTTGTCGAGGTTTGCGCCAGTCGATGCCACCACGTCGGTGCGGGTGGCATCGTAGGGGTCCGCCACGGTTTTCAGGGCAAGCGCGCTGGAGCCGTTGACCAGGGTCTGGCCGTTGCCCGTGAACACGTTGACGCTGTTGCCTTGCGTCGAAGTGGTGATGCCGACCTGCGCGGACAGTTGTTGCACCAGTTGGTCGCGGCGGTCGAGCAGGTCATTCGGCGAAGTGCCACCGGCCGACTTGCTTTCGATCTGCTGATTGAGGCTGGCGATGCTTTGCGCGAGGCTGTTGATGCTGGAAACGCCATCGACAATGCGCTGGTTGAGTTGGCTGGACTGCTGGCCGAGCTGCTGGTCCAGGGTATGGAAAGTGCTGACCAGCGAGGTTGCCTTGCCCAGCAAGGCTTGGCGCGTCGGCGCGGAAGTGGGGTCGTTGGCGGCGTCCTGGATGCTGGAATAGAAACCATCCAGGGCCGTCTGCACGTTGTTGCTGCCGCCGAGCAGATTGTTGAGGCTGTCGGTCAACCCGCCGAACGTGGTGGCGCGTTGCAGCGATGAATTCTGGTTCCACAAGGCGGTGGTCAGGTATTGGCTGTAGCTGCGTTGCACGCCGATGACATCGACGCCTTGGCCGATGTAGTAGTTGCCCTCGCGTTGCGGCTCGCGGGTTGCGAATTCGGCGGTTTGGCGGCTGTACCCCGGCGTGTTGACGTTGGCGATGTTGTGGCTGGTGGTATCCAGCGCCACGCGCGAGGCCAGCAGGCCGGATATGCCGGTGCCCAGCAGGTCAGCCATGTTGGGTACTCCACGAATGGATGCTCATCTTTTTTACAGCTCCGTTGTCGGCGACGGCGGGGAATCCTTGAGCGACGCCAGCGCCTCGCGCATGGTGTCGCTGTTGGCGATGGTGGTGAGCTTGGCGGCGTAGTTCGGATCGGTCGCATAGCCGGCACGGTGCAGTGCCTGGCCGAACGCCGCCACGTTGTCGCCCTGGTCGAGCGCGCCGGCGTAGCGCGGATTGCCGCTCAAAAGGCGCACGTAATCGGCGAACGATTGCAATGGTGTCGCGTAGGAACGGAAGCTCGCGTCCTCGCTGGCCGGTGTGCCTTGTGTGTATTCCTGCGTGGTGGCGGTAACGCTGTCGCGTTGCCAGTCGCGGCCCGACTTGATGCCGAACAGGTTATGGCTGCTACTACCGCTGGCTTGTTGTGGCATGTGTTTGCCCCAGCCGGTTTCCAGCGCGGCCTGCGCCAATACCGCGCGCGTGCTGACGCCGAGTTTTTCGGCGGCGGCCTTGGCGTAAGGCGCAAGCGTGCGCACGAAATCGACCGGGTTGGAAAATGCCAGGTCGCTGGCCGCGTGCAAGGCCACATGGCCGGCCTGGCCGGCAATCTGCGCCACGCGTTCGAGAAAGTTCGGGCTGTCGGTTTGGTTGTCGGCCGGTGCAGAGCTGCCACCGCTGGCTGCGCGAATGGCATTGACGGTACGCGCATTGCGCAGGGCCGGCGTCAACGGCATCGCCGTCGTCTTGGCGGCGTCGCCACTCGACGATGTGCCTTGCGTATCCTTGTTGCCGCCAAGCTGGCGCACCAGCATCGCCGCGATGCCCATGCCCTTGCCGTCGTTGGCCAGCGACAGCGCGATCTGGTTGTCGAACATGTCGCGCCACTGATTCGATTGGGGACTGTCCAGGATGCCGCCGCCGAAACTGGCGCTGCGCATCGACTTGATCAGCATCTGCATGAACAATGATTCGAATTGCTTCGCCACCGCCGGCAACGCGGCCTTGCTGTCCTGGCTCGCCTCCCGGCGCAGACCGGAGAGGCTCTGGATGTCACTCCAGACCCCGGTGTTCTGCAACGCGGGTGACACTTGATTCATCAGATCACCACCAGTTGTGCGTGCAGCGCGCCGGCCTGTTTGAGTGCCTCCAGGATGGCGATGAGATCGCCGGGGGAGGCGCCGACCTGGTTCACGGCACGCACGATCTGGTCGAGGCTGACGCCGGGGCCGAACTTGAACATGTGGCCGCCGTGTTCGGCGATCTTGACGTTGCTGCTGGGCACCACGGCGGTCTGACCCTTGCTGAAGGGCGCCGGCTGGCTGACCAGTGGTTGCTCACCGATGCTGACCTCGATCGAACCGTGCGCGACGGCGGCGGCGCTGACCGTGACATGGGAGCCGATCACCACCGTGCCGGTGCGCGAATTGACGATGACGCGCGCGGGCGCTGCGCCCGGCGTGACGTTCATGTTCTGGATGCTGGCGATCCACGACACGCGTTGGGTCGGGTCCTGTGGTGCACGTATCTGCACCGAAACCGCATTGCGAGCCAGCGCGGTACCAGCGCCGTAGGTGCCGTTGATTTCCTGCGCGATACGGTTGGCAGTGGTGAAGTCCGGGGTATCGAGATTCAGCGTCAGGCTGCTGGCGCTGGCAAAGCTGGACGCCACCTTGCGTTCCACCGTCGCGCCGTTGGGAATGCGCCCGGTGGAGGAGATGTTCACCTGCACGCTGGAACCGCTCTGGCCCTGCGCATTGACCCCGCCGACCACCACCGCGCCTTGGGCGATGGCATAGGTGTTGCCGTCGGCGCCGCGCAACGGCGTCATCAACAATTGCCCGCCGCGCAGACTCTTGGCATTGCCGATCGACGCCACGGTTACGTCGATGGTCTGGCCGGGCTGCGAGAACGCCGGCAGCGACGCGGTGATCATCACCGCCGCGGCGTTGCGCAACTGCGGGCGCACGTTGGCGGGCACGTTCACGCCGAATTGTTGCAGCATGTTTTCCAGGCTTTGGGTGGTGAAGGGCGCCTGACTGGTCTGGTCGCCGCTACCTTCGAGGCCGACCACCAGGCCGTAGCCGATCAACTGGTTGGAACGCACGCCCGCAATCTGGGTGAGATCGCCGATGCGTTCGGCGTGCACCGGCATGGCCACGATGATCATGGCCATCACCAGCAGCGCGCCCACGATGCGTGCGCAGTACAGCGTCCACGCCGCTTGCTGCCTGCGGGCTGCGTGCGCGATGCGGCGTGCCGGGATTTCGGTGCTCATCAGAATGGCATCCACTTGGAGTTGAAGAAGCGCGACAGCCAGCCTTGATGGTTGGCATCGGCCAGCGTGCCGGTGCCGGTGTAGACGATCCGGGCGTTGGCAATGCGGGTGGAAAGGATGGTGTTGTCCGGGGCGATGTCCTGCGGACGCGCGATGCCGGAGATGCGCACCAGTTCGCGGCCCTGGTTGATGGTCACCCACTTCTCGCCGCGCAGCACCAGGTTGCCATTGGCGAGGCGTTGCGCCACGGTCACCGTGATCTGGCCGTTCAGCTGGTTGCTTTGGGTGCTGGCACCGGAGCCGTCGAAGCCGTTGTTGCCCGACAGGCTGGCCAGCTTGCCGCCGTTGAGCGGGAACGACTTGCCCCACAGGGTGGGGCCACCGATGTCGACGCTGTCTTTCTTGGATGTCGTGGTCTCGGCCTTCTTGCTGGCCTGGGTGTTTTCGGCCAGCACGATGGTGAGGATGTCGCCCACTCGATGCGCGCGCGGATCGGCGAACAGTTCCATCGAATTGGCGTCGTGATAGATGGCACCATTGGCTGTTGGCGGTGCAGATTGGGCGACGGGCATGGTGGGTGCCCAGGCTGGATCGACGCGCGGTGCGTTGCTGGCGCAACCGGCCAGGGCGGCGATGGCGGTCAGCATCAGCAATGCGCGCAGCGCCCGTG
>JBOHYW010000135.1:0-9720 GCA_050738155.1 Rhodanobacteraceae bacterium | reverse complement strand
GCGATTGGCGCACTGGCCGCGCTGGCCGGCGACCGTTGGAGCCTCGGGTTCGTGGTCGAGACCGAACGCCAGGTCGAAGCGCATCTGGGCGCGCACCTGCAACGGTTGCCGGCAGCCGATGCGCGCTCGCGCACGATCCTTGCGGCCATGCAGGCCGACGAAGCTCGCCACGCCGACAACGCGTTGACGCGCGGCGGCGCGAAATTGCCGTTCCCGATTCCGGCGTTGATGCGTGGCGCGTCAGCCGTGATGAAAACCGTAGCGTATCGCCTGTAGGCCGGATCAAGCCACGAAGTGGCGGATCCGGCGTTCGCGCCAAGCGCTCACGCCTTGATCCGCCCTACAACGACCGCGCATCACATCAGATTCCGCCCGTGGAACAGCTCCTCGATCTCGCGCCTCAGCAGTGATTCGATGCGTTGGCGATCCTTGAAGGAAAGATCTTCCGCGTGCGCTTCGAACAAGTAGGTATCGAGGTCGAAATCCTTCACGTGCATCTTGGTGTGGAAGATGTTTTCCTGATACACGTTGACATCGAACATCTGGTATTTGCGGCGGATGTGGCGCGCCAGATAATCCTGGATCGAGTTGATCTTGTGGTCGATGTAGTGCTTCTTGCCGTGGATGTCGCGGGTGAAGCCACGCACGCGGTAATCCATCGTGACGATGTCCGACTCGAAACTGTCGATCAGGTAATTGAGCGCCTTCAGCGGCGAAATCACCCCGCAGGTGGCGACGTCGATGTCGACGCGGAAGGTCGCGATGCCATTGTGCGGATGCGTTTCCGGGTAGGTATGCACCGTGATGTGCGACTTGTCCATGTGCGCGACCACGGCGTCTGAAATGACGTCGCGACCGAGCTTGTCTACCACCGGGTGCTCGGAGATCAACATGGTCACCGACGCGCCTTCCGGATCGTAATCCTGGCGCGCGATGTTCAGGATGTTAGCGCCGATGATCTCGGCCACGTCGGTCAAGATCTGGGTCAGGCGATCGGCGTCGTAGGCTTCATCGATGTAATCGATGTAGCGGTCGCGCTGGTCGCGGGTAACCGCGTAGCAGATGTCGTAGATGTTGAAGCTGAGCGCCTTGGTGAGGTTGTTGAACCCCTGCAGCTTCAAGCGAGGCAGCGGCTTGACCACGACAGTGCCCTCGGGGCTGGTGGGAACGGCGAATCGCGCTGACCGGTCTGCGGCGCGCGAAACGGGTAAGGGAAAACGCGAAGTATGCGGGAAACCGGCCGCGGACGCACCCCTTTGACACGCCACTCTGCTAATGTGCGATTATCTTCACGAAAGTTGCCGGCCCAGCACCCCAAAAGTGTGATGCGGCACAGGGATACCATGTCCGAACTGCGCTACCTCCTGCAGCAGGTTTATGAACGGTCGCAAGCACCGGCGATGCTGGCTCCCGACCCGGCGGCGATGCAGCGGTTGCTGGAACAGTGCCACCGACGGCGCTACCCCGGCAAGACCGCGATCCTGAGGCCTGGCGACCCGGCCAACACGTTGTTCTACGTCATCGACGGATCGGTCACCGTTTCCAGCGAAGACGAACAGGGCCGTGAGCTGATCCTCGCCTACATCAACCGCGGCGAATTCATCGGCGAGATGGGCTTGTTCGTCGAACAGGCGCAGCGCGAAGTGCTGATCCGCACCCGCACCACCTGCGAGTTGGCGGAAATCGGCTATGACAAGTTGTTCCAGTTGCTGACCGGGTCGCTGCGCGATGACTGCCCGCGCATCCTGTTCGCGATCGGCCTGCAATTGACGCATCGCCTGCTGCGTACCTCGCGCCAGGTCAGCCGCATGGCGTTCCTCGACGTGACCAACCGGATCGCCCGCACGCTGGTGGACTTGTGCCAGGAACCGGATGCGATGACCCACCCGGAAGGCACCCAGATCCGCATTTCGCGGCAGGAATTGTCGCGCATCGTCGGTTGCTCGCGTGAAATGGCCGGGCGCGTGCTCAAGCAACTCGAGGACGATGGCGGCATCGATGTGTCGGGCAAGACCATCGTGGTCAAGGGAACCAGATGAGTGCGATCATCCATGATCGCTGCGTATCCAACTGCCTTGTGAGCCGGGCGGCCCGTTTTCCGCAAACACCAGAACGGCCTTCCATGGCCTGACTTTTCACAACAGCCGCTTCGAATGAAGCATCGCTAAAAGAAAAGCAACCCACTGGGATCAATACCATTCGGCGCGGGTGACACTCCGCCCCAGCGCTTTTTCGACGCGCTTGCACACCTTGGGTGTGGCATTGACCAGCACCGCTTCGGTGGCCGGGGCGAGCATCGGCAGGTCCTGGCTGGAATCGCTGTAGGCCATCTGCCAAACCTCGACACCATACTGCGCAAGCGAATCGCGCTTGCGACGTCCTACGTTGTGCCACACCGAACGCATCCCGAGGCGGCCAGCGCGCAAACGCGAGGCCAGAACTTCGATGCCATTCAATCCGAGACCATCCAGTACGCCCGACACCAACACATGCTCGCAGCCGGTGACGATGATGACGCGATCGCCGGCCGCCTGGTGCTGGCGCAAGGCACGCAGGCCTTCGCGGCAGAACAGGCGTGGACGGTGCACCAGCGTGGCGGCGAACGCTTCGGCCAGTCGGCCATAACGCTGCTCGTCGATTCCCAGCAAGCCGATGTGCACCAGCGCGCGCGCCACCCGACGTCGCGAGAAAGGCAGAACCAGAAGTAGCCAAGGCGTCGCCAACAGCACCAATCCCTTGCGCCACCACTCTCGCGCGTAGTGGTCGCGCATGAACAGCCCGAACGCATCGCCATGAAGCAACACTCCGTCGAAATCGAACAGCACCACGCGTTGCCCCTTGGGTCGCGTCCCCTGATCCATGTTCAACCCTCGGCAAACAGCCGCGCCAATTCGGCGCCGGGATCGACCGCCCGCATGAACGTCTCGCCGACCAGGAACGCATGCACGCCCGCCCCACGCAAGCGCGCGACGTCTTCGCGGGTCGCGATGCCGCTTTCGGTCACCAGCAAACGGTTGCGCGGCACGTCGCCCTGCAGCAGCAAGGTGGTCTCGATGCGGGTTTCGAAACTGCGCAGGTCACGATTGTTGATGCCGAGCAACGTGCGCGCCTCGGCGGGCAATGGCAATGCGCGTTGCAGATCGACGGCATTGTGGACCTCCACCAGCACGTCGAGTCCGCATTCGATCGCCAGCGCGTGCAGGTTGACCAGTGCCGCGTTGTCGAGCGCCGCGGCGATCAACAGGATTGCGTCGGCGCCGATCGCACGCGCTTCATGCACCTGATACGTGTCGATGACGAAATCCTTGCGCAACACCGGCAGCTCGCAGGCCGCCCGCGCCTCGCCAAGATACGCATCGCTGCCCCGGAAGAAATCGACGTCGGTCAATACCGACAGGCAGGTGGCGCCACCGGCCGCATAGCTGCGGGCGATGGCGGTGGGGTCGAAATCGGCGCGGATCAAGCCCTTCGACGGGCTGGCCTGCTTGATTTCGGCGATCACCGCAGGCTGTCTTGCGTCCACGCGCGCTTTTATCGCCGCCGCGAAACCACGTGTCGGTGGCGCCTGTGCACCACGTTCGCGCAAATCAGCCAGCGAGACCAGCTTGCGACGCTCGGCGACTTCCTCGCGCTTGCGTTGCAGGATGCGTTGCAGGATGTCGGACATGGTTATCGAACTCGACTCGGGACTCGGGACTCGGGACTCGGGACTCGGGACTCGGGAAAGCATAAAAGCCTTTACCCCCTTCCGAAGGAAGGGGGCCGACGCGAAGCGCCGGGGGGATGCACCCGCATACCAAAAGCCATCCCCCTCTCGCGCTGCGCGCGCGTTCGCTTCGCTCCGCCCTTCGCAAGCGAAGGGGGAAGGCAAGCTTACCCTCTTCCAACGGAAGGGGCGAAGCGCCGGGGGATACGGGCTCGATCAATCTCTGCCCGCGAGAGCCTGGGTAGCCGCAACGAACTCATCCAGCTTCGTCCGCGACGACCCATTGGCGATCACCGCATTGGCGCGCGCGATACCATCTTCGATCGACCCGGCAACGCCGGCTGCGTACAGCGCGGCACCCGCGTTGAGCACGACAATGTCATGTGCAACGCCGTCGCCACCGTCGAGCACGTGCAACAGCATCGCTTTCGATTCCGCAGCATCGCCGACGCGCAAATTGCGGCTGGACGCCATTGCAACACCGAACTGTTCGGGTTCGATCTCGTACTCGCGCACCTCGCCGTCGCGCAGTTCGCCGACCAGGGTCGCGGCGCCCAACGAAATCTCGTCCAACCCATCCTTGCCGTGCACCACCAAGGCGCGCTCGACGCCCAGCCGCTGCAGCACGCGAACCTGAATGCCGACCAGGTCGGGGTGGAACACGCCCATCAGGATGTTGGGTGCGCCCGCCGGGTTGGTCAGCGGACCCAGGATATTGAACAGCGTGCGCACGGCCATTTCGTGACGTACCGGCGCGACCGCCTTCATCGCCGGATGGAAGCGCGGCGCGAACATGAAACCGATGCCGCAAGCCTCGATGCAGGCGGCGACCTGGCGAGGCGCGAGGTCGATCTTCGCACCCAGCGTCTCCAGCACGTCGGCGCTCCCCGATGACGACGACACGCTGCGATTGCCATGTTTGGCTATGCAGGCACCGGCCGCCGCGGCCACGAACATCGAGGCCGTGGAAATGTTGAAACTCATCGCGCCATCGCCACCGGTGCCGACGATATCCAGCAGGTGTGGATGCGCCGGTACCTCCACCTTCTCGGCCAGTTCACGCATCACCGTGGCGGCACCGGCGATCTCGCCGACGGTTTCCTTCTTGACGCGCAGCCCGGTCAGGATCGCCGCGGTCATGGTCGGCGACACCTCGCCGCGCATGATCTGCCGCATCAGATCAACCATCTCGTCGTGAAAAATTTCGCGATGTTCGATCGTGCGCTGCAGCGCTTCGTGGGGCGAGATACGCGTCGTCATGCGGTCGGTTTTTCGCTGTAGGAGCGAGCGTGCTCGCGACCTTGCTTCGGCCTTGCGACTCCGAGGTCGCGCTCACGAGCGCTCCTGCCCGAACCCGCAAGGAAGTTGCGCAGCAGGTCGTGGCCGTGTCGGGTCTCGATCGACTCGGGGTGAAATTGCACGCCCTCGACCGGCAAGGATTTGTGCCGCAAGCCCATGATGGCATCCAGCGAGCCGTCGGCGTTTTCCGTCCACGCGGTCACCTCCAGGCATTCCGGCAGCGACGCGCGCTCGACGATGAGCGAGTGGTAACGGGTGGCTTCGAATGGATCGGGCAGCCCGACGAATACACCGTCGCCGCGATGGCGAATCGGCGAGGTCTTGCCATGCATGATGTCGGTGGCGCGCACCACCTTGCCGCCGAATGCCTGTCCGATCGCCTGATGACCGAGGCACACGCCGAATATCGGAATATCGCCGGCGATCTCGCTGACCAGCGCCAGCGTCACGCCGGCGTCGTCGGGCGTGCCCGGCCCGGGCGAAATCACGATGCGCTCGGGTGCCAGCGCGCGAATCCCGGCCACGTCGATGGCATCGTTGCGCAACACCTTCACGTCCTGCCCAAGCTCACCTAGGTACTGTGCGAGATTGAACGTGAAGCTGTCATAGTTGTCGATCAGCAGCAACATCGCGATCCGTCCGATCGGGCCGAAGTGCCCGCGAGAGAAGCGCAAGTGTGACCGCTCGAATGCGTCGAAACAAGGCCATCGCAAAATATGCCGCTGCATCGGCAGCGGTGGTCGCGTTTGGCCTTCTGGGCGGCTGTTCGACGCTTGGCTATTACGCCCACCTTGCCGCGGGCGAAATGGCCGTGTTGCGTGCGCGCAAACCCATTCCGCAAGTGATCGACAATCCGGACACACCGGCAAAACTGCGCGAACGCCTGCGACTGGCGCAGCGTGCGCGTGCCTTCGCATCCGACACGCTGAAGCTGCCGCGCAACAAAAGCTACACCACCTACGCCGACATCCACCGTCCGTTCGTGATGTGGAACGTGTTCGCGACGCCGGCGTTGTCGCTGCAACCGGTCGAACACTGTTTCCTCATCGCCGGCTGCGTGGCCTACCAGGGCTTCTACCATCAGCAACGCGCGCAGGCGCTGGCGAAAAAACTCGAAGCCAAGGGCGACGACGTCTGGATCGGCGGCGTGCCAGCGTATTCCACGCTCGGCCATTTCGCCGACCCGCTGCTCAGCAGCATGGACCGCTGGAGCGACGACGAGATGATCGGCACGATCTTCCACGAACTCGCGCACCAGGAGTACTACGTCAAGAATGACACCGCGTTCAACGAATCCTTCGCAACCTTCGTGCAACGCGAAGGCCTGCGCGAATGGCACCGGGACAATCATTTGCCACCGCCCGACCCGGCCGTCGCGGAACGCAAAAAACAATTCACCGAACTGGTGTTGGATACACGCAAGAAGCTCAAGGCGTTGTACCTGAGCGACGCCTCCGACGCAGCCAAACGCGAAGGCAAGGCGCAGTTGTTCGCGACCATGCATCGCCAATACGAGCACCTGCGTGACACGACATGGCACGGGTACGGTGGCTACGACCACTGGTTCGACACACCGGTCAACAACGCCAAGCTGCTGCCGTTTGGCCTGTACGACCATGGCGTACCGGCGTTCGCGACATTATTCAAACGATGCGACGATAATTGGAAACGATTCTATGCCGCAGTGCGCCAAATCGGCGGTGAACCCGCCGCGCAACGCGACGCGTTCCTTGGCAAGGTGACGCCCGCATCAGATGAGTCGCCCTGACACAGGTCAAGGTGGAGAGCGTGGACGCGGCGCATTCTGTGCCCCGACTCCAACAGCACACGGACAACCGCCATGAACGCGCCCGCCGAAACGCCGACCTACACACCCCACCCGTTCGATGCGCGCGCGATCGCGCATCGCTTCCGCCACTCCGCGATCTTCGGCGCACTGGATGCGCTGGAAGCCGGTGAAGCCATGCGCTTCGTCAACGATCATGATCCGATCCCCCTGCTCAACCAGATGCAGCAGCGCTACGGCGACCGCATCGACGTGATCTACCAGCAGCGCGGAGGCGACGGCCCAGTGGTAATTGATTTCGTGGTCACGCAGTAATGTCCTTCCCGGATTTCTTCGCCGAAGTGCCGGCCCTGCGCCTGCACGACGGACTTGCCGAGTTTTTGGGCGCCGCTTCCGACGGCATGATCGAGTACCACTACGCCGACGCGGTGAGGCTGGCCGGGCACTCCTGCCCCACCGTCGCCGGCGGGTGGCTCAGCGCGCGCGCCGCGCTGAACCATCTCTACCCTGATAATGTGCCGGAACGTGGCGGTATCAGCGTGGCGATGCCCCAGCGCGAAGACGAAGGCGTAGCCGGCGTCATCGGACAGGTGCTGACGCTGGTCACCGGCGCCGCCGCCGACAACGGCTTCAAGGGACTGGGCGGGCGATTCGCCCGCAACCACCTGTTGCACTACGCACAAGGCGACGTCGCGGGTATCCGCTTCACACGCGTCGACACCGGCGAATCGATCGAGATAGAAATCGACGCCAGCCCGGTGCCCGCCGACCCGATGCAGCGACTGTTGATGCAGCAAGTGATGACCGGCCAAGCCGACGCCGCGCAACGCCGCGAATTCGGGCGCCTGTGGCAGGACCGCGTACGCCGCATGTTGCTGGTGTACGCCGACGATCCGGCGGTAGTGAAGGTACGCGCGCTGGCTTGATCGCACGCGCCAGTGCTGCGCGCGATTCGGCGAAAAGTGGTAGGGCGGAATCGGCGCAGCCGCTTCCGCCATATACCGCGACTTGGATTCGGCGAAAACCGCTGCGCGGGTTCCGCCCTGCTTGCTTGTCGCGCGCATGGCGCGCTCCCACGAAAATCGCCGTGGAATCCGGCCATGCCGGCGATCGCTCCCGCGACGCGATCAATCAGCCGATCAGAGCCCGCGCACCGCCTCCGCCACCGCACGGAACAACGCCCGGCCCTTGTTCATGGTTTCTTCCCACTCTGCGGCCGGGTCGGAGTCGTGCACGATGCCGGCGCCGGCTTGCACGTGCAGCTTGCCGTCCTTGATCACCGCGGTGCGGATCGCGATGGCGGTGTCGGCGTCGCCCCACCAGCCGATCCAGCCGATCGCGCCGGAGTAGATGTTGCGCTTGAAGGGTTCGAGTTGCTGGATGATCTCGATCGCACGGATCTTGGGTGCGCCCGAGAGCGTGCCGGCGGGGAACGTCGCGCGCAGTACGTCCATGTAGCTCGTGCCCGGTCGCACCGCGCCTTGTACCTGCGAAACGATGTGCATCACGTGCGAATAGCGTTCGATCGCGAATGCATCGCTGACCTCGACGCTGCCGGTCTGGCTGATGCGGCCCACGTCGTTGCGACCGAGGTCGATCAGCATCAGGTGTTCGGCGCGTTCCTTGGGGTCGGCCAGCAATTCCTTTTCCAGTGCGGCATCCTGTTCGGGCGTAGCGCCGCGCTTGCGGGTGCCAGCGAGCGGCCGCACGATGACCTTGCCATCCTTGTAGCGCGCAAGGATTTCCGGTGACGAGCCGACGATCTGGGTATCGCCGAGATCGACGAAATACATGTACGGCGACGGATTCAGCGCACGCAACGCGCGGTACACATCCACCGGCCGGGCGCGAAAGCCGATGCTGAGGCGTTGCGATGGAACCACCTGGAATACGTCGCCTGCGCGAATGTATTCCTTGCAGCGATCGACCATCGCCTCGAATGCCCCCCGGGTGAACGACGACTTGAAATCGTGCTCGTCCAGCGCGGTGCCTTGCGGGAGTTTCGGATAACCGGCACCACCCTGACGCAGGCGATGCGCCAGCGCATCCAGCCGGCGCTGCGCACGCGCCCAGGCATTCGGTTCAGCCGGATCGGCATGCACGATCAAGTACAGCCGCCCCTTGAGGTTGTCGAACACCGCGACTTCCTCGGCCAGCATCAGCAGCACGTCGGGGGTACCGAGTTCATCGGGGGCATCGAAGTTGGCGAGCCTGGGCTCGATGTAACCCACCGTTTCGAATCCGAAATAGCCGACCAGTCCGCCAGTGAACGCGGGCAGGTCCGGCAAGTGCGGCACGTGGTATTGCGCGCGCAGTTTTTCGATTTCCGCCAACGGATCGGCGACCTCGCGGGTCTCGACGATCACGCCGTCCTCGCTCACGGTCAAGGTGTGCGCATTGAACGCGAACACCCGCCGGGCCGGCAAGCCGATGATCGAATAGCGCCCCCAATTGGCGCCTCCATCGACCGATTCGAACAGGAAGGTGTACGGTCCGTCGGCAAGTTTCAGATACACCGACAGCGGCGTATCGAGATCCGAGAGCACCTCGCGCACCAGCGGAATGCGGGTATGGCCCTCGCGGGCCAGCGCGTCGAATCGATCTTGGTCAAGCACTGCGTATTCCTCGGACGCTCCGAACGAAGCGGCTGTTGTGAAAAGTCAGGCCACGGATGGCCGTTCTGGTGCAGGTGAACCGAAATCAATCAGTCCATCGTCAATCCGGCGAAGCCGCGTTCATGGATGAACGCAAGAACAAATTCTGAAAAGACAGGCCACGGATGGCCGTTCTGGTGCAGGTGAACCGAAATCAATCAGTCCATCGTCAATCCGGCGAAGCAGCGTTCATGGACGAACGCAAGAACAAATTCTGAAAAGTCAGGCCACGGATGGCTGTTCTGGTGCAGGTGGAGCTGAAAACCATCCGGTCC
>JBOHYW010000134.1:0-9861 GCA_050738155.1 Rhodanobacteraceae bacterium | reverse complement strand
ACTCACGACGTTCAAGGTGCCGCCGCGCTGGCTTTTCCTGCGGATAGACACCGATACCGGTCCCAGTGGCTGGGGCGAACCCGTGGTCGAGGGCCGCGCAGCCACTGTCGCAGCGGCAGTGGACGAGCTGTCCGAATATCTCATCGGCAAGGATCCGCGTCACGTCGAGGACCACTGGAACGTCCTTTACCGTGGCGGGTTCTACCGCGGCGGTCCGGTCCTGATGAGCGCCATCGCCGGCATCGACCAGGCGCTGTGGGACATCAAGGGCAAGGATCTCGGGCGCCCGATTTACGAACTGCTCGGTGGTCCGGTCCGCGAGCGCATTCGCGTCTACTCATGGATTGGCGGCGACCGGCCGGCCGACACGGCACGGGCTGCGAAGGATGCGGTGGCGCATGGGTTCACGGCGGTCAAAATGAACGCCACCGAAGAACTGCAGTACGTGGATACGCACGCGAAGGTGGACAGGGTCATTGCCAACGTGCAGGCGATCCACGATGCAGTGGGCCCCGACGTCGGCATCGGCCTCGATTTCCACGGCCGCGTGCACAAGCCCATGGCCAAGGTGCTGATGCGGGAACTCGCGCCGTACCGGTTGATGTTCATCGAGGAGCCGGTTCGATCCGAGTACCTCGAAGCCATCCCGGAACTGGCGGCGATGGCTTCGGCACCGATCGCCCTGGGCGAACGGCTGTACTCGCGCTACGACTTCAAGCGCGTGCTGCAGACGGGTGGCGTGGACATCATCCAGCCGGATCCGTCGCATGCGGGTGGCATCACCGAAACGCGCAAGATCGCTTCCATGGCAGCCGCGTGGGATGTGGCGCTGGCGCTGCACTGCCCGCTTGGACCGATCGCACTGGCCGCCTGCCTGCAGCTCGACGCCGTGTGCCACAACGCGTTCATCCAGGAACAAAGTCTTGGCATCCACTACAACACGTCCAATGACTTGCTCGACTACGTGACCGACCGCAGCGTCTTTGCCTATGCGGATGGTTACGTGGGAATGCCCAAAGGTCCAGGCCTCGGGATCGAGGTGAATGAAGACTACGTCATCGATCGCGTCAAGGTCGGCCACAACTGGCGCAATCCCGTGTGGCGCCACGACGATGGCAGCGTGGCCGAATGGTAGGCGCCATGTCCCCTGCATACGCCACCTATCCGAGCCTGCGCGATCGCAGCGTCCTCGTCAGCGGCGGTGCCACCGGCATCGGTGCCGCATTTGTCGAACATTTCGCGCGACAGGGAGCGCGGGTTTGTTTTCTGGATGTGGACGAGACCGGGGCGCAGGCATTGCTCGGGAAACTGCGTAACGTCCCGCATGCTCCGGTGTTTCTGGATTGCGACGTGACGGACCTGGATGCATTTCGAATTGCGATCGAGGCCGCGCGCAAGCGTGTTGGACCTGTCGCGGTTTTGATCAACAACGCCGCCAACGACGCCCGCCACGCTCTCGCCGAGGTTGACGCCGCCGCCTTCGAACAGAACATCGCCGTGAATCTGCGCCACCAGGTATTCGCCACCCAGGCGGTGATCCCGGACATGCGCCATCTCGGCGGTGGTTCGATCGTTTGCCTCGGTTCCACCGGATGGATGAAGAAAAACGCGGACTATCCCCTGTACGCGATGGCGAAGGCCGCGGTAAGCGGCTTCGTCAACGGCATGGCGCGTGAACTCGGGCAGCAAAACATCCGGATCAACTGCCTCGTACCCGGCTGGGTCATTACCGAAAAGCAGCGCACGCTTTGGCTGGACGCCGAAGGTGAAGCCGAGATCAAGCGGGTGCAGTGCATGCCCGGTTACCTGATGGCGGAAGATCTGGCGCGCGCCGCGCTGTTCCTGGCCGCCGACGACAGTCGGATGTGCACGGGCCAGGATTTCATCGTCGATGGCGGATGGGTATGAACGCGGCATTCGCGCCGATGCAGGTTGCGCTGGACGCGCGCAACGTCCTCGGCGAAGGCATCGTGTGGTGCGAGCGCGCACAGGCACTGTACTGGACCGACATCCAGGCGGCCGCGCTGTGGCGTTACACCCCGTCGAATGGCCAGACGCGACGCTGGGCTTTGCCAGAGCGCCTTGCTTCATTCGCGCTATGCGAGGCCGAGGACTGGCTGTTGCTCGCGCTGGCTTCACGACTCGCATTTTTCCGGCTCAGTGACGGCGCGTTGCACACGCTGTGCAGCGTTGAACAAGACTTGCCCACACGCTGCAACGATGGAGCATGTGATCGCCAAGGCCGCTTCGTCTTCGGCACCTTGCATGAACCGGCCGATGGCGGTCCCAAGCAGGCCATCGGTGGGTTATGGAGGCTCGATACCGATCTGTCGCTGCAACGTCTGCCACTCGAAAATGTGGCCATCGGCAACAGCGTGGCCTTCAGTCCCAGTGGCGACACGATGTACTACTGCGACTCGCTTGCACGCAGCATTCGTTGCTGCGAATACGGCGACACGTTGGGATCATCGCGCTTGTTCGCCGACCTGCATGATGCCGCGGGCGAACCGGACGGTTCCGCCATCGATACGGAAGGCGGCTTGTGGAACGCGCAGTGGGGTGCCGGGCGCGTGGTGCGCTACCGCCCCGACGGCAGTGAGGACTTCGTCTTGCCGGTTCCGACGCGCCAACCCACGCGGCCGGCGTTCGGCGACTGCGACCTCGCAACGCTTTACGTCACCAGCGCACGCGACGGATTGGACGCCGTCACGTTGGCCAATGATCCGCTTGCCGGCGCCTTGTTCCGCACGCGCGTCACGCCACGCGGCTTGCCGGAGACGCGCTTCGCGGGTCATCCAGCCGCCGATGCCCGCGAACTATCGACCACGCCATCAAGCTCGTCCGAGCCCTCGTCCACGGAAATCCCATGAGCACAACGTCCGAATCAGCGGTCGCAGCCCATCCCAAGGCCACTGCCGTCTTCACCTGTCTGGTCGGCGCCATGGCCGGATTGATGTTCGGCCTCGACATCGGGGTCATCTCCGGCGCGACGCAATTCATACAGCACGATTTCGGCATTTCCGACCGCACCGTCGAACACATCGTGAGCTGGATGATGTTGGGCGCCGCGGCGGGCGCCTTGATTGCAGGCTGGCTGTCCTCGCACCTCGGCCGCAAGCGATCGCTGATTGCCGGTTCGCTGCTGTTCGCACTCGCATCGATTGCCTGCGGAATGTCCAATTCGGTACAGATGCTGTTGTTTGCACGGCTGGCATTGGGCGTCTCGATCGGCGTGCTCACCTTCACCGCGCCGCTGTATCTGGCCGAGATCGCACCCGAGCGCATTCGTGGCGCCATGGTGTCGCTCTACCAGTTGATGATCACCATCGGAATCCTGATTGCATTTCTCTCTGACACGGCCTTCAGCTACTCCGGCAACTGGCACTGGATGCTGGGCATCATCGCCATTCCCGGCGTGTTGTTCCTGCTCGGTGTACTGGCGCTGCCCGACAGCCCTCGCTGGCTGATGATGGTAGGTCGGCGTGACGAGGCCATGGCCGTGCTCGCGAAGTTGCGCGGCGATCCCGCCGTCGTCGCGCGCGAAGCCGCCGACATCCAGGAGCAATTGCGTACTCCACAGCGCGGTTGGCACATGTTCCTGCAGAATCGCAATTTCCGTCGCTCCGTGGGGCTGGGCGTGCTGCTGCAGATCATGCAACAGCTCACCGGCATGAACGTGATGATGTATTACGCGCCGCGCGTATTCGGCAACGTCGGATTCGGCGTACATGCGCAGATGTGGGGGACCGTGATCGTCGGGGTGACGAATGTACTGGCAACTTTCATCGCCATCGGGCTGGTCGATCGGGTGGGGCGCAAGCCGATCCTCTATGCGGGCTTCACAACGATGGCTGTCGGCCTCGGCATCGTCGGGGCCATGATGCACATCGGTATCACCACCAGTGGTGAACAGATCTTTACGGTCGCGATGCTGCTGATGTTCATCGTCGGCTTCGCGATGTCCGCCGGACCACTCATCTGGATCCTGTGTTCGGAGGTGCAGCCCTTGAAAGGCCGCGACTTCGGTATCGGCGCGTCGACCTTCGCCAACTGGATCGGCAACTTC
This sequence comes from Rhodanobacteraceae bacterium, assembly GCA_050738155.1. GTDB lineage: Bacteria > Pseudomonadota > Gammaproteobacteria > Xanthomonadales > Rhodanobacteraceae > 66-474. The sequence continues at coordinate 5,795 of JBOHYW010000134.1, read as the reverse complement.
GTCGTCGGCGCGACGTTTCTGACGCTGCTCAACAAATTCGGGGACGCGAACACTTTCTGGCTGTACGCCGGACTCAACGTCCTGTTCTTCGTGTTCACCCTGTGGCTGGTACCGGAAACCAAGGGCATCACGCTGGAGCAGATCGAGCGCAACCTGATGTCGGGCAAGCGATTGCGACAAATTGGCCGATAGCAAAGATGCCGCGAGCGAACAGGCCAATCCGGGAATCGCGGCGGCACTTGGCGAAGGTGTTGCTCGCGGTGGCACTGGCCGTCCCGACTTGCGTGCTGGCCCGAACCGGCGAAACGGTCAGCAACCCGCTGCTGCCGTCCGGACCGGATCCCTGGATCGTTCAGCACGATGGTGATTTCTATTTCACCGCTACCCTTGGCAACCGCATCGCGCTTCGCAAGACTCGGGATCTCGGCCACCTCGCCGAGGCACCCGTCACCGTGGTATTGCGCGCACGGGCAAAAGGCCCGGGCTCGGCGTCGGTGTGGGCGCCGGAACTGCATTACCTCGACGGCAAGTGGTTCCTCTACTTCGCCGCCTCCGACAAGGCCCATGACGACGATGCCCACCGGCAGGTCTACGTGCTGGAAAACGCATCGACTGATCCCACCAAGGGACGCTGGCGGTCACGCGGGGCGCTGAAGATCGTGCGCCCCGGCATCGATCCCACGGTGTTCCAGCTCGGAGAGAAGTTGTAATTCATCTATTCCGCGTACGTGGGCGATCACAGCGACCTCGTGATCGCGCCCATGGTCAATCCGTGGACGCTGGGATCACCCCAAGTCGACATCACGCACCCGACCGATACCTGGGAGATGCATGGGGGCCGCAAGATCATGGAAGGACCGGCCTTCCTCGAAGGCCCCGCCGGCAAACTCTTCATCACCTACTCGGCCAGCGCCTGCTGGTCCGACCACTACGCGCTCGGGATGCTGAGCGCAGCCGCCCACGCGAACCCGCTCGATCCCGCGTCGTGGCACAAGTCAAGCCAACCGGTGTTCAAGTCCGATCCGGTCAACGGCGTGTATGCTCCGGGCGGCAACGGCTTCTTCAAATCACCCGACGGCACGCAGACGTGGATCGTTTACCACGCCAACGGCGGCCCTGGCTGGGGATGCGTGAAGCTGCCCCGTCAGAACGGACGCCAGGAAGCGATACTCTCATCGCAACCTGGAGGTCCCAATGCAACGTGTTTCCCGTCGTACCTACACTGATGATTTCAAGGCGCAGGCGGTGGCGCTGTCGGACTCGATCGGTCGCACCAAGGCGGCCCGGCAGCTCGACATCCCGCTCAAGTCACTGGCCAACTGGGTGGATGCTGCGCGTGCCGGCCATGACCTGCGGTCACCGAAGCGCAAGCCCGTCGGCGCGCTGGAGAGCGAAGTCAGTCGGCTGCGCGCTGAAAACGCCACGCTGAAGATGGAGCGTGAAATCCTAAAAAAAGCGACGGCGTTCTTCGCCAAGGAGTCCAAGTGAGGTACGCCTTCGTCGCTGAGGAACGGACTCATTATCCGGTCAGGGTGCTGTGTCGGGTGCTGGACGTGTCGGTGTCCGGATTCCACGATTACCTGAAGCGCCAAACGCAGCCGGCTCCCGATCCCGACGCCGCGATTCGTGCCGACCTGCACACTGAACCTGTCCCATGGCAGCGGACGCCATAAAGCGGCGGGTCAAGCAGCTTGTCTCAGTTTCTTCGCATGGTCGTTCGGTGACAAGTAGCCGAGCTAGCGTCAGGAACGAACCGTCCGATATGAACATAAAATCATTTCTCCAGAAATTTGCCGTAGCGCCTCTTCCCTTGCCGGCGCACTCGTCCCGGTTGCGGCTGTACCGATGATCGTCGTGCTCTTGGTAGCCATCTTCACGGTTCATCTGCCGAACGGATTTAGCTCCATCAAGCTTGTGTCCTATGGTGCTTCCGGAGCGCACTTTGGCCAGCCCGGCTACGAGACCGATCTGCTGTACGTCGCTGGTCTGCTCGCTCTCTGTTTCGGCGGGGCGGGTCCGATTTCTCTGGACGGATATTTGAAGGCACGACGGGGCCGCTGAGTGTTCGTGCGAGTCCGTGGCGCGCTTTGGGGGTGGTCAGTTGCTGCGTGCGATTAGCTGATCGGCAACGTCTTCCAGATCTGTGCCTACAATCTGCGGCTGCGGGCCGACCGACAACAAATCGTTGCCTTCCCGCTTGATCAGCGCGGCTTGCCACCCCGCAGCGACGGCGCCGAGGGTGTCCCATGTATGACATGCAACGAGGAGAAGTTCGGATGGTGAGACTCCGAGCTGCGCCTGGGCGTAAGCGTAAGCCTGTGGCGACGGCTTATGATGCTTGGCGCCATCCGCGCTGAAGCGACGCTCAAAGAAATCGAGGAGTCCGCCGTGCTCCAGCTGGCGAGTTTGCACCTCGAGCAGATTGTCGGTAAGCGTGAACAAGCGAAACCCCGATTGCTGGAGCTTGCCTAGTGCCCTTGGCACCTCCGGGTGCGGTGGCATCGTCGAGAATCTCTCGATCAATTGGCCGTTGTCCGCTTCGGTGATCTTGACGCCACGTGTGTCGGCGAGCATTTTCATCACGGCCGAGCCAATATCCGTGAAAGGGATGTAGCATTTCGCCAGCGTCAGGACCGCCGAATACATGATCAGGTCTGCGAACCATAGTCGCAATACGCCTTTGTCTCCGAAGATGCGCTCGAACGTAGGCTCCATGACTCTGAGATCGAGTAGGGTTTCGTTGACATCGAACACAATCAGTGGATGCGCTGCCATTTGAGTTCACTCCTGATGATTTGCCGTAGGTGTTTTTATGACGAAGCTGCCCTTCACGGACTCGGGACACCTCGTAGGATGAGAAGAACGTCCGCAGATGGAGGTCGCCTGCGATGAAGCGAGCAACAGAACAGTCCAAGTTGGTGGCGAGAACCTCACGCGAGCAAAAGCTGCGAAGACACAGCGATCAAGTCAAGCTGGCGAAACCGGGGCGCTCGGGAGTGCTGGTGGAAAAGGTGCTTTCCTTGATAAAGGCGCGCCCAGGTATACGTCCCTCGGAAATCAATCGGCTCTTGAACATAGAACAGTCCGATGGCGCACGCGACACGCTGCTCAAGCGCGGACTCGTTCGAAAAATAAAAGAGGGCTCGGTCACGCGTTACTACCCGCTTTGATCCGGTCAAGCTATGACCGGCAATTTTGACGCCGTGGCATGGGCGAAGACCACGGCCCTCACCCGTTGCCCGATCAGTGGACGAAAACGTCCTTGATGGCTTCGGCGATTTCGACGACGTGGGTTTCCAGGGCGAAGTGCCCGGTATCGACGAAGCGCACGTCCGCATCGGGAATGTCGCGCTTGAAAGCTTCGGCGCCCGGTGGCAGGAAGAACGGATCGTTCTTGCCCCACACGGCAAGCAGGGTCGGCTTGTAAGCGCGGAAATACGACTGGAAGTCCGGGTACAGCGCGACGTTGTTCTTGTAGTCGCCGAGCAAATCGAGCTGAACCTCGTCCGCCTCTGGTCGCATCAGGTAGTGGTTGTCCAGCGCGCTGCCATCAGGTGATACCCAAGACGTGTCTGGGACGCCGTGGGTGTACTGCCACCGGGTCGTCTCGGGGGCGAGAAAGGTCCTGAGTGCCTCGCGGTTCTTTTCAGACGGATCCTTCCAGTAGGCGCGGATGGGAGCCCAGCCTTCGCTCAGCCCCTCATCGTAGGCGTTGCCGTTCTGGGAAACGATTCCGATGATGCGGTCCGGATGCGCGGTGGCGAGGCGGAAACCCACCGGCGCGCCGTAGTCGAAGACATACATGATGAAGCGGTCGAAGCCCACTACCACGGTGAAACGGTCGATGACATGGGCAAGGCTCTCGAAGGTATATTCGAACTCGCCCCGCGGCGGCATGGCTGATTGGCCGAAACCCGGAAGGTCCGGTGCGATGATGTGAAAGTGGTCGGCCAGGAGCGGGATCAGGTCGCGGAACATGTGGCTGGCACTCGGGAAGCCGTGGAGCAGCAGGAGCTTGGGCGATTGGGGCGAACCGGCTTCGCGATAGAACACGTTGAAGCCATCGACATCGGCGGTGCGGTATTGAATGGTGGACATGGCAGTTCTCCTCAGGATCGGCAGCGGTGGAACGAAACGACTTCAGGGGACGGGCAGCAAGGTTCAGCCAAGGCGTGAAGCCCGAAATATGCTGCCAGGCGCCTCGGGCCGCAGGTAAAGAACCAAGGTGAGACAAACAAGGGCGAATCCGAGCGGGGGTAGCCACAGCGCGACCAGCGCCGCGACAACAAAGAGCAGGATGGTTCCAAGAGAGCGACGCCTTGCCATGCGCCTTGCAAGAGCGCAGATGCGTGCCTCATCAGCCTGCGCAAAAACGTCTCCCTCGAAGAGCCGGAATGCCACGTTCACGAAGACAAAAACACCTGCGTAGAACGCCACGGGAATGGCCGCCAGGTGTGTGCGAGCTATCCAGGCTGTCGAGAACGGCACCAGCGATACAGCAAACAAATGCAGAAAATTCACCCAGACGAGGCGAGGCGTCAGGTGCCGGACAAACCGCAGCAGGTGATGGTGGTTGACCCAGACGATGGCAACGGCCAGGTAACTCACCACGTAGCTGACCGCGGTCGGCCAAAGTGGCCACAGAGCGGGCAACCCCGAGTTCGCGGGCGCTTTCAGCTCGAGCACCATGATGGTAATCACGACCGCGATGACGGCGTCCGAAAACGCGCCGATCCGATCGGTCGAAATCCTTTCAAGCGAGGCTTGCTCCACGGCGTGGCGGCTTGCAACTTTATCGCTGCGCATGGCGAGGCCTTCTGCGACGGTGGTCTTGGCTTGAGCAGTCGGTGCCAGGGTTTGGGTGCGGCCCTTGACAGGCAACCAGCGGGACAGAACCAGTAACTGCCCTAGAAGCGTTTTACTGGAACTTTTCATGGATCGAACGATCGGGCCCATGTCGGCCATGCCAGTCAAGCTGCAACGATGATCCTGAAGAGGGTTGGGTATCCACCGTTCAGGGAACCTCTGATTAATCCCTGTTTTCGTCACCCCGGCGAAAGCCGAGGTCCATTTTGTTCTTGATTTCATTGGAAGAAAATCAAGATGGGTTCCGGCTTTCGCCGGAATGACGAGCAAAATCAGAGTTTCCTCAGGGGTTCAATCCAGAGCCCAGCGGCCTCATGACCATGTAACCATCTCATGACCATGTAACCATCTAAAGCGTCTCGTGCAGGTTAATTACGCTCAAGTAACTTGTCAAGTGCCTTTTCGTCGGTTACGTTGAACTCGTTGAAAGGTTCATCCATGCCCCGTCCAGCGCCCCCGCTATTCATTGCCGATTCGCTCGGCCTCGATTTCCTCAATTCCGTCACGACGTCGCACGACCCTCTGCTGGATCGAATAGGTGACGGCGAGGGTCTGCTCGCGTGGCTCGAACGAGCGCATCTGGTTCCTCTGGAGGTGTTGCGCGATATGCGCGAGAAAACCATGCCGGGGGAACTCGACCGCATTGCGGCCCAAGCGCGGGATTTGCGAGAGTGGTTCCGGGCCTTCGTGCGCGCACACAAGGGCCGCCCCCTGGAGACGGCAACCGTCGAGGAACTCACACCTCTGAATCGGCTGCTCGAGCGCGACGAGAACTACGGGGTCGTCGCCTCAAAAGCCGGACATGAACATGGCTTGCAGCTTGTGGCCAAGCGTCGCTGGAAGTCTCCCGAGTCGCTTCTGTTACCAATTGGAGAGGCGCTGGCGCGATTGGTGACCGAAGAGAATTTTACGGACGTGAAGGCGTGCGA
>JBOHYW010000133.1:0-9866 GCA_050738155.1 Rhodanobacteraceae bacterium | reverse complement strand
GTTGTATTGGGGCACCAGCGAGTGGTCGGCCGAGACGATCCGTGAAGCGCATGCCGTTGCCCAAAAGCACTGTTTGCATGCGCCGACGATGGAGCAGCCGGAATACAACCTGTTGCACCGCGAGCGGGTGGAAGCGGAGTACGCCCCGCTGTATCGCGAGTTCGGGATGGGCACCACGGTATGGTCGCCGCTGAAATCGGGTGTGCTGACCGGCAAGTACAACCACGGCGTGCCGAACAATTCACGGTTGGCGACGCCCGGATACGAGTGGTTGCGCGACAGCATCGAATCGCCGGAGGGGCGGGCTGATCTCGCGCGCGTTGAAAACCTCTTGCCCATTGCGAAAGACCTCGGTGTGTCGCCCGCGCAATTCGCCATCGCGTGGTGCCTGAAGAATCCCAATGTGTCGACGGTGATGCTCGGCGCAACCCGTGTTTCACAACTCGAAGAAAATTTCACCGCACTGGATGTCGTCGACATGTTCGATGATGCGGTTATGCAGCGGATTGATGCGGCGTTGGCGTGATGGGTGCTGGTGGTGGTTCTTGGCTGTGGTGTGGGATGTCCGAGTGCATGGGGCGTGAGCACCGTCTTCCGCTGTGCGGTCGCGCTCCGCGCGGGCATCCCCCCGCGCTTGCAGCGCGACCCCCTTCCGCGGAAGGGGGTGAGCGACCGCGCGGCCCGACTCTGTTCTCCCTTTTGCAAGATGCGGATGATCGGCTGCGACGCGCCAGTTTTGACCTCCCCTTCCGCAGGAAGGAGAGTAGCTGCGAAGCGCCTGATTTTGCCTCCCCCTTCCACAGGAAGGGGGATTGAGGGGGATGGCTTTCGACGTGCAGTGAGAGCTTGCGATCGTGATAGCCTCGGTCAGCGGTGATCTCACCGGACGAGGATTCAAGCGTGACGGACCACACCATGATGAAGCAGCGCGCCGCGGCGTTGCGCAAGAACCAGACGCCGGCGGAACGTGCATTGTGGGCGCGCTTGCGCATGCGAAATTTATGCGGCGTGCGTTTCCTGAGACAGCGCGTCGTGGGTAATTACATCCTTGATTTCTATGCGCCATCGTTGCGTTTGGCCATCGAGTTGGATGGCGGCCAGCACTATGAGCCGAGCGGGCAGCGCTACGACGAGCACCGCGGCAATTGGTTGCGTGGACAAGGCATTACTGTCTTGCGATACACGAACCTGGATGTGTCGCAACGGCTGGATGATGTATTGAGTGATATCGAGCAGGTTGTAGTGCGACTGAAGCGGTGACCTTCGCGTTGAACGTACATCCCCCCGGTGCTGCGCGGTCGCGCTTCGTGCGGGCATCCCCCCGCGCTTGCAGCGCGACCCCCTTCCTGCGGAAGGGGGGTGATTGTCTTCCCCCTTCGTTTCGAAGGGGGATTGAGGGGGATGGCTTTTCGTCACGGGATCGCAGATGTCGGCGGCGGCGGCGCGGGTGGTGGTGAAACCGGCGGCGGTGGAACGGGTGCAGCAGGCGGTGGCGGCGGTGGCGGCGTGGGCGCCGCGGGTGGCGGCGGAGCAGGTGGCGTCGCAGGCGCTGGCGGTGCCGGTGGCGGCGGTGGCAATACCATCCAGCGCGGTGGCGTCTTGAATGCCAGTTTGATGGTCTTGTCGTGGCGGCGCACGCTGACGGCAACTGGTTTGTCATTCGGCGCTTCGCGGAATGCCCGCATCGCATCCTGTGGACGCGTGACGGTTCGACTGCCGACCTTGGTGATCACGTCACCCGGTTCGAGTTCGGGGTAGCGTTTGGCGTCTCGCGACAACACGAGCGCGCCGTGATCGGTGCCGAAGTAACGGCCGAGATCGGGGTTCAATGGCGCGAGGTTCAGCCCCCACCAAGGCGACGTGATTGCCCAATCGCCAGCCCGTTTGCGGGCGTTGATCGCGAGCGTGCTCGCCCGTGAGGCCTGGCGCATCGCCGAATCGATCTCCCGTTGCATTCGCTGTTGAAACGCGGGCGAGTTCGCCCACGCGGTGGCCTGGCTTGCGGCGCGTTCGGCCTCGCGGGCGATGCCTTGCCAATCGTCGACCTGCAAGTGTTCCGGCGTTGCCTCGACATGCAGGGTTTTGCCTTGGCGTCGAATGGTCAAGCGAACTGGCTGGCCGGCTGGAAGGCTGGCAAGGCCATCCAGTTTTGCCCCGTCTTGCGACGACACCAGTTTGCCATCGACGGCGACAATCACGTCGCCGGCCTCCAGACCCGCGCGTTCGGCGGGGCCGTCCGGGGTCACCGCATCCACGTGCAAGCCATCGTCGCCATGCTTGACGGCCATGCCGAACATGCCGCGATTGCCGTGGGCGAGATAGCGCAACGCGCTGGCGCTGGCGTTCCTGCCGATCTTCGCGGAAAGCGTGGCCATCCGACTGGCGAGTTCATTCATGCGTGTTTGCAGTTGGTCCATTTGTTGCTGGACGGCGGCGTCGGTCGATGGCGCGGGATTGGACGCAGGCGGCGTGGCGGCGATGCTGGCAAGCGGCAGCAACAGGCAGAGTGGGAGCAGTCGTTTCATGGGGCGCCTCGGTGTTTCACATGACGATGGTGTTGGACGTGGCGCGGGTCTGCCGTGCCACGGTGTACGGTTGCAGGTGCAACAGCCCGAGCTGTTGCAGCAAGGTGATGCGGTGTTGCCATAGTTGTGCCGCGGTGGTGCTGTCGCGCGCGGCACTCAACTGCAGGTCGACCAGGCCAATGCGGTCCTGCAGGCCGACGGCGGTGGCGAGCGCGCGGCCGTCGAGCGGCGCACCTTCGCGATCGAGCCGTGCCACCCACGCCTGCCACTGGCGGGAACGGCTTTGCAGCGTGGCAAGATCGGCGGCGGGTGTGGATCGTGCAGCCGGTGATGGCTGCACAATCCGCACCGGCGGTTGCGCGCTTCGATGCAGGTGCACGTGCGGCCACACGAAGACCAGGGCGATGCCGGCTGCCAATGCAGCGGGCAGGGCGATCCGGGCGACGCGCCTGACGTGTCGCCGGCGCCGCAGCCGCGCAGCCAGTTGTGGCCAGGCGTCACGCGGCGGTGTGTCTGCGGGCAGCGCCTGCATTGCGGCGGCCAGTGCGGCGTCTTGATTCATGCGGTGGTGGTCGAGCCGATCGTGCATGGCGTGTCCTCCGCTTGGGGTGAAAGCAACTCGCGCAGGCGCCGTGTTGCGCGCGCGAGTTGCGACTTGGAAAAACTGACCGAGCGCCCGAACTCGCGGGCGATCTCGACGTGTGTGAATCCTTCGACGTGATACAGCCACAGCACCGCGCGTGCGGTGTCGGGCAGGCGGTTGAGTGCGCGGTCGAGCGTGGCGGCGTCGGCCAGTGCCCACGGCGCCGGCGCATCGTCATCGACGAGGGTGTCGTCGAACACCTCGATCACGTGCAGACGATCGTGGCGCAACTGCATCAATGCCTCGTTGACCACCAGTTTGCGCAGCCAGGCCGCAAACGGCGCGTCGCCGCGGTATTGGCGGGCGCGTTCGAAGGCCTTGAGCATCGCGTTCTGCAGAACTTCCTGTGCGATGTCGCGCCGCCCGGTCAGCCGCAGCGCCAGTGTCCACGCCGCACGTTCGAATTGCCGATAGACCGATTCGAACGCGGCAAGGTCGCCGCGTTTGAGGCGGCCGACCAGCTCGGGTTCGACGTGTTGCCGGAAGTGCGCTGGCAAGTCCATGACACAAGGATGCACCAGCAGGCCAAATGGTTGCATCGGTTCGAGTCGTAGGTGATTGGCTTACACCCCTTCCCCATCAGGGGGAAGGTTGGGATGGGGGTGGGTTGAGTGCCGAAGCAACCCATCCCCACCCCGGCCATCCCCTTGAAGGGGAGGGAGCCAAGCGTACGCAAGTGTCCGCGGACTGTCCGCGGACACGTTCCACGCGAACGACTATCTCGCAAGCTGCTGAAAAACAATCAGAAAAAATTCCGGTGCGGTTGGCATCGTACTTGCTCCACTACAGGCATGGCCGCCATCGGCGACGAGGACCACACATGAGTATTCGCGACACTTCCGCACAGGACCGCATCATCGAGAAGCGCGTCAACAAGAAGAAGCTGGCGATCTTCGCCGGTATCGGCGTAGTCGTGCTGCTGCTGCTCGTCTGGCTGGTGCCGGGTGCGCTGCGCCTGATGGGTGCGGGTTCATCGGTCAGTGCGTCAAGGCTGCAAATCGCCACGGTCGAGCGCGGCGAGTTCGTGCGGGACATCGCCGCCGACGGACGCGTGGTCGCAGCGGTCAGCCCGACCTTGTATGCGCGGGCTGGTGGCGCGGTGGTGTTGAAGGTACACGCCGGTGACAGGGTGAAGAAAGGCCAGGTGCTGGCGGTCATCGCCAGCCCGGAACTCACCAACAAGTTGGCGCAGGAGGAGAGCAACGCGGACGCCCTGGAAGTCGCTTATCAGCAGGCGAAAATCGACGCCAACCAGCAGCGCTCCAAATTGCAGGAAGCTTACGAGAACGCCCAGATCGACGAGCAGAGCGCGGCGCGCGACCTGAAGCGTTACCAGGAGGCATTCAAGAAGGGTGCGGTGTCGCAACTCGATGTCGATCGCCACCACGACACGTTGGACAAGGCCAAGATCCAATTGCGCCATGCGAAGTCCAACCTCGGCATGGACGATTCCAGCCTCACCTTCGAAATCCAGGCCAAGAAGCTGGCGTGGCAGCGCCAGAAGTTGCTGGTCGCGGACCTGAAACGCCAAGTCGAAGATTTGAACGTGCGTTCGCCGGTCGAGGGTCAGGTCGGGCAGTTGTTCATCGCCCAGACCGCAACGGTGCCGAAGGACGCCAAGCTGCTGACCGTGGTCGACCTGTCCGCGCTGGAAGTGCAGGTGAACGTGCCGGAAAGTTTCGCGCGCGATCTTGCGGCCGGCATGCCTGCGGCCATCAGCGGCAACGGCCAGGACTGGAAGGGTGCCGTCAGTGCGATTTCGCCGGAAGTCGTGAATGGCGAAGTCGTGGCGCGGGTGCGTTTCGAAGGCGCCAAGCCCAAGCAGTTGCGCCAGAACCAGCGGCTGTCGGTGCGCATCCTGATGGACAAGCGCGAGAACGTGCTGACTGTTGCGCGCGGCTCGTTCGTGGATGAATCGGGCGGCCGTTACGCCTATGTCGTCCGCGATGGCATCGCCTACAAGACGCCGGTGACGCTGGGACCGAGCTCGATCGACAAGGTCGAAATCCTGCAGGGCCTCAAGGCCGGCGACAAGGTCGTGATTTCCGGCACCAGCAATTTCAACGGTGCGGCGAAAGTCGCGATCAGCAATTGATTTAGGTAGGCCGGCTCAAGGCCGAAGGCCGGAGCCGGCGTCGCAAGTGACGGGTTTTGCCGGTTCCGTCGCTGCGCTCCTTGAACCGGCCTACTCGCTGTCCGAAGCCGTCCCCAACCCTACTGCACGTTCTCGCAAAGCAGTCCGTCTAACCTGAACCTTCAACAAAACCGAGGAAACCACCATGTTGAAAATGACTCATCTCTCCAAGGTCTACCGCACCGAAGTGGTGGAGACCTACGCCCTGCGCGATTTCAACATCGACGTGAAGGAAGGCGAATTCGTCGCGGTAATGGGGCCTTCCGGCTCCGGCAAGACCACCTTCCTCACCATTGCGGGTCTGCTGGAAAGCTTCACCGGTGGCGAATACCTGCTCGATGGCGACAACGTCAGCGGCTTGGGAGACAACGCGCGCTCGAAAATCCGCAACGAGAAGATCGGCTTCGTGTTCCAGAGCTTCAACCTGATCCCCGATCTCAACGTGCACGACAACGTGGAAGTTCCGTTGCGCTATCGCGGCATGAAATCGGCCGAGCGCGACAAGCGCATCAAGGATTCGCTGGAGCGGGTCGGCCTCGCCTCGCGCATGAAGCACTATCCGGCGGAATTGTCGGGCGGTCAGCAGCAACGTGTCGCCATTGCCCGCGCCTTGGCCGGCTCACCCCGTCTGCTGCTCGCCGACGAACCGACTGGCAACCTCGATACGCAAATGGCGCGCAGCGTGATGGAACTGCTGGAAGACATCCACCGTGATGGTGCGACGATCGTGATGGTCACCCACGATCCGGAACTGGCCACGCGCGCGCAACGCAGCGTGCACGTCATCGATGGCCAGGCCGTTGATATCGCCGAAGAGCCGCGTTTCCATGCGCAGCAAAAACACGCCGAAGCCGCCGCCGAGGGCGGGGCGGTGTAAGGAGAACGAAATGGCACGATTTTCTTTCGAGCATGTAGGTGAAGCATTTCCCGGTGTCGGTGTGTTGAAACGATCGTGGTCGGGTGAAACCCCGCTTGTTTTCCCACCGCCGCGGGAGCTGCGACCCACCGGAATGGCGCTTGCGTTTCGCCCCCCTTCGGAACCGACGACGGAGCGAAGCGAACGCGCGCGCAGCGCGGCCGAGGGGGATGGCTTTCCAGAACCAGGGGAACAACCAGCCCTTGCGCGTTGCGGCGCGACCGGCTCCACGAGATCCGCAACCATGAACGTCCAGAAATTCGTCGCCATCGTCCTTTCCATCCTGATCAACGGCGCGGTACTCGCACTGTTCCACGTCTGGAGCACGGCCGCGGTCGCGAGTGCCGCGCCACCTGCCCAGCGCATGGAAACAATGGTACGCACCCTGCCCACCATCACGGTGTATCCAACACGCGCGCAGATGGAACAACTCCATCGTGAAGCCGTTCCAGCCACCAAAGCTGGCGGCGTCAAACCACCGCTTGGTGCGAACGTGCAGGACCTGGCCATGCCGTATTACTCGTTCGAAGGTGCATTCGATGCCGCCAACCAGGGTTGATGTGTGGCGTGCGTCGAAGGTATCGCCGGTGGAAGCAACAAGGACGGTGTGAGATTGCTATTCCCTTCTCCCTCCGGGAGAAGGTGCCCCGAAGGGGCGGATGAGGGTTCGGTTCCCGCGAAATACCGCGCATGTTCCGAACCCTCACCCCAACCCTCTCCCGATGGGAGAGGGGCTCAAATCGACGGAGTTAAACGATGTTCGCCTACTACCTCGACCTCGCGTTGCGCAGCCTGAAGCGCAACCCGGCATTGACCACGCTGATGGTGGTGGCGATCGGCTTCGGCGTGGCCGCGTCGATGATCACGTATTCCGTGTTCCGCGCGGTGTCGGGCAATCCGATTCCGGACAAATCCGCGCAACTGTTCACGCCGCAGATCGACAGTTGGGGGCCGCAGCAGAGCTTCAATGGCGATGGCGAGCCGCCGCAGGCACTGGACTACACCGATGCGATGGCGCTGATGCGCGCGCACGCGGCGAAGCGGCAGACCCTGTTGTACCCGGTGCAACTGTCGGTGATGCCGGGCGGCAACCGCAGCTTGCCGGTCAAGGCGAACGGCTACGCGGTGTACGGCGATTTCTTCCCGATGTTCGAGGTTCCATTCCGGTATGGCAACGGCTGGAACGCGACGCAGGATGAAAGCCGCGCGCCGGTGATCGTGCTGAGCGAGGAATTCAATCGCAAGCTGTTCGGTGATGCCAACAGCATCGGACGCGAAATCAACCTGGACGGCCACGATTACCGCATCGTGGGCGTGACCCGAAAGTGGAATCCCCTGCCGCGTTTCTATTCGCTGTTCGGCGGCAGCGGATTCGAGCAACCCGCGGATTTCTACCTGCCGTTCACCCGCGCGCTCGACCTCCAGATGGGTACCGCCGGCAACAACAGTTGCCGCGGAAAGCTGACGATGAGTGGCTGGGAGGACTACCTGCGGAGCAATTGTGTGTGGATCACGCCGTGGGTGGAACTGGACAACGCGGCAGACGTCGCGCGTTACCGCAATTTCCTGCAAGGCTATTCCGCCGACCAGCAACGTGCCGGCCGTTTCGGCTGGGCGCCCAACGTGCGCCTGCGCGACGTGACGCAATGGCTGGCCTACATGCACGTGGTGCCGCCGGAAAGCCGCATCTCGTTGATGATCTCGCTGGGATTTTTCCTGATCTGTCTGGTCAACACGGTCGGCTTGCTGCTCGCCAAGTTCATGCGTCGTTCCGGCGAGATCGGCGTGCGTCGCGCATTGGGTGCATCGCGGCGCGAGATCTACATGCAATTCCTGATCGAAGCAGGCACGGTCGGTTTGGCCGGGGGACTGCTCGGGCTGGTGCTCACCGCCGCGGGCGTGTCGGGCGTGGGTTTGTTGTTTCGCCCCGAGATCGCGCGGCTGGCGCACGTGGACTTGTCGCTGGTGGCGTTGACGCTGGCAGTCGCGATCGCCGCCACCGTGATTGCAGCGTTCTACCCCACCTGGCGCGCGGCGCACGTGCAGCCTGCCTGGCATTTGCGATCGAATTGAATGCAGGAGCGGGCGTGCTCGCGACAGGTCACCTGCACGCAAGCTCCTACAGTCAGAAGTGAAGAGAACCAATATGCAAATCCAACCCATCCTCGCCGCACTGCGCCACCACAAGGCCGGCACCGTGCTGATTGCGGTGCAGATCGCACTGACCCTGGCGATCGTATGCAACGCACTGTTCATCATCCATCAGCGCCTGTCGCACCTGTCCGAACCCACCGGCATCGACGAAGCCAACCTGTTCGTGATCGAAAGCCAATGGGCGGGCCAATCGTCGGACCGGCAGATCGACGCGCAGATGCAGACCGATCTTGCCGCGCTCCGGCAATTGCCCGCGGTGCGCGATGCAACGGCAAGCAACTCCTATCCATTGCGCGGCGGTGGCTGGGACGATCTCATCACGATGACGCCCGAACAGGTGCAGAAGACCACCGATGCGACGGTGTATTTCGGCGACGCGCGCTTCATCGACACGCTGGGCCTCAAGCTGATTGCAGGGCGCAATTTTCGCCGCGATGAAGTCGTGCCCATGAGGCCGCGGGATACCAAGACGCCGCCGGTGGTGATCGTAACCAAGGCGCTGGCCGACAAGCTGTATCCGCACGGTTCGGCGCTGGGCAAGACGTTCTATGCGATGAGTACGACGCCTACCACGATCGTCGGCATCGTCGAACGGCTGCAGCGCGCGGAAGTCGATACATGGTCGCGTGCTTACGCCTATCAGGCGCTGATATGGCCGCGACGCCTGGCCAGCTCGTTCGGTACCTATTACATCGTGCGTGCCAAGCCTGGTGAGCTGTCGGCCGCGATGCGCGAGGCGCCCAAGGCGCTGTACACGCAGAGTCGGTTGCGCATCATCGATCCCAAGGACGGCGTGCTCAGCTTCGCCGAAGTCCGCCGCCGCGCCTACGACAGCGATCGCGGCACCGCGATCCTGATGGGCATCATCTGCGCGGTACTGCTGGCGATCACCGGTGCCGGCATCATCGGACTCACCAGTTTCTGGGTCGGCCAGCGGCGCAAGCAGATCGGCATCCGTCGTGCGCTGGGCGCGACCCGCAACGACATCCTGCGTTATTTCCAGACCGAAAACCTGCTGATCGCGGGTGCGGGCGTGGTGCTGGGTGCGGTTCTCGCGGTGGGGTTGAACCTCTGGATGATGAGGCAGTTCCAGATGGATCGCATGTCGTTTGCGTACGTGGTGATCGGGGTCATCGTTCTGCTTCTGCTGGGGCAGGGCGCGGTGTTCGCGCCGGCGTTGCGTGCATCAAGAGTTTCGCCGGCGGAAGCGACAAGGACGGTGTGATGACCACCCCCTTCGGAACGAAGGGCGGAGCGAAGCGAACGCGCGCGGGAGCGCGGGCGCCGCAGGCGCGGGGGGATGGATTTCGTGAGGAGCGAAAAGCCATCCCCCTCAATCCCCCTTCGCAAGCGAAGGGGGAAGACAAGCTCGCCCTTCCTGCGAAGGGGGAAGACAAGCTCTCCCTTCCTGCGAAGGGGGAAGACAAGCGTCCCTTCATGCAGAAGGGAAAGAACAGTAGCTGGGAGTGATTGACAAGTGTTCGCTTACTACCT
>JBOHYW010000132.1:0-9873 GCA_050738155.1 Rhodanobacteraceae bacterium | reverse complement strand
ACTCGGGACCCGGGACTCGCAAAGGCGGAATTCAGGCTTGGTGCGCCGTTCAAGCGCATACGCCGATTGAATGACGCTTCGAATACAAACCTTCCGGATTCACGGAACCCGAGTCCCGAGTCCCGAGTCCCGAGTCCCGTGCCAAGCATCTACACCGACAAAATCCTCATCCTCGACTTCGGTTCGCAGTACACGCAACTGATCGCGCGGCGCATCCGCGAAATCGGGGTGTATTGCGAAATCTGGGCGTGGGATCACGATCCTGCGGAGATTGCCAAATTCGCACCGAAGGGCGTGATCCTTTCCGGTGGTCCGGAGTCGACCGTGGAGGCGGATTCACCGCGCGCGCCCGACGAAGTGTTCGCGCTCGGCGTGCCGATGCTCGGCATCTGCTACGGCATGCAGACCATGGCGCTGCAGCTAGGCGGCAAGGTCGATGGCGGTCACGGCCGCGAATACGGCCACGCCGCCATCGATACGCGGCCGTGCGCGTTGTTTGCAGGCACTCCGGCGCGGCAGGATGTGTGGATGTCGCACGGCGACCGCGTGACCGCGTTGCCGGAAGGATTCGCCCTTGTCGCGTCGACCGAGTCGGTGCCGATCGCGGTGATGGCGGACGAGTCGCGCCATTGGTACGGCTTGCAATTCCACCCCGAAGTCACCCACACCGAACACGGCATGGCGATCCTGCGCCGGTTCGTGACGGATATCTGTGGTTGCGCGACGTTGTGGACGCCGGCGCGCATCGTCGATGCTGCCATCGCACAGGTTCGCGAAAAGGTCGGCGGCGACAAGGTGCTGCTGGGGCTGTCGGGCGGGGTCGATTCCTCGGTGGTCGCCGCACTGCTGGAGAAGGCCATCGGCGATCAGTTGACCTGCGTGTTCGTCGATACCGGCCTGCTGCGCGCAGGCGAGGGCGACCAGGTGATGGACACCATGGCGCGCCATATGGGCGTGCGCGTGATCCGGGTCGACGCCTCCGAGCGTTTCTTCCGCGCGCTCACAGGTGTCGCCGATCCCGAAGCCAAACGCAAGGTAATCGGCCGGCTGTTCGTCGAAGTGTTCGACGAGGAAGCGCAGAAACTCGAGCGCGTGAGGTGGCTGGCGCAGGGCACGATTTACCCGGACGTGATCGAGTCCGCTGGTGGCAAGACCGGCAAGGCGCACGTGATCAAGAGCCACCACAACGTCGGTGGCCTGCCGGAGAAAATGAATCTGAAGTTGCTGGAACCGCTTCGCGAACTGTTCAAGGACGAAGTCCGCCGGATCGGAGTCGAACTGGGATTGCCGCGCGAGATGGTATTCCGGCACCCGTTCCCGGGTCCCGGCCTCGGCGTGCGAATCCTGGGTGAAGTGAAACGCGAGTTTGCCGATATCCTGAAACAAGCCGACCGCATTTTCATCGAGGAACTGCGCAAGGCCGACCTTTACGACAAGGTCAGCCAGGCCTTCGCGGTGTTCCTGCCGGTGAAGTCGGTCGGGGTGGTCGGCGATGGCCGTGCCTACGAATGGGTGATCGCGTTGCGCGCGGTCGAAACGATCGACTTCATGACCGCGCATTGGGCGCACTTGCCTTACGAATTTCTGGGACGTGTTTCAGGTCGTATTATCAATGAGTTGCACGGTATTTCTCGCGTCGTATATGACATAAGCGGCAAGCCCCCCGCAACGATCGAGTGGGAGTGATCTCGCATCCGTTTTATCAATGCCCCGGCAGGTCATCCGAATCTCGCGCCCGGATTTGCGAGACGCGGCGGGGTTTACGGATCATTTAGAGGGCGCGAAAAAAAACCTTCGCGCCCGGGTTTCCCGCCTACAATGGACAACCATGGATTCGAGTGCTTCCCACCCGCTCGCGGCTGATGACGCGAAAGCGGCTACCACGGATTGGCCGCGTGCGCTCGGCATGGGATTGCGACACTATGCGTGGCGGTTGTTCAGGCCGCTATTGCATCCGCTTTACTGGTCATACGAACGTCGCCTGGTTCGCCAGGTGACGGAGCAGGCGGTGCCCGCGCACATCGGACTGATCCTCGATGGCAACCGACGTTTCGCCCGCAGCAAGGGACTCGAGGCGATGCTCGGGCATCAGTTCGGTGTCAACAAGCTGCGCGAGGTGCTCGCATGGTGCCTCGACCTCGGCGTGCGGCACGTGACGCTTTACGTCTTCAGTACCGAAAATTTCGGCCGCTCGAATGCCGAGGTGGAATGCCTGCTGGATCTGTTCGTGCGCGAAAGCGCGCGCTTGCTGGAAGAACCGCGGATCAAATCCGAACGCGTGCGGGTGAAGATCATCGGCCAACGCGAACGGCTGCCGGAAAAAGTGGTGGCGGCAAGCGAAGCGCTGGAACTTTCCACGGCCGGACACGACGGCATGTTGCTCACCATCGCGCTTGCCTACAGTGGGCGCGAGGAAATTACCGACGCGGTAAAAGGCCTGTTGTCAGCCGCGGCTGCCGAGGGGCGCTCGCTCGAGTCGGTGGCTGCCGGCCTCAGCACCAAGGAAATCGAGCGTTACCTGTACACCGAAGGCGTGCCCGATCCCGACTTCATCATCCGCACCAGTGGCGAACAACGGCTGTCGGGGTTCCTGATCTGGCAGGCCGCCTACAGCGAGTTCTATTTTTGCGACGTGCTGTGGCCGGCGTTCCGGCGCATCGATTTTTTGCGTGCCGTGCGCACGTATCAGCATCGCGGACGCCGGTTCGGACGCTAGAGGCTTTCTGCGCCGCAGGAGCGGCGCGAACGGCGTAGCCGGGTCCGAAGGGCCGGAAGGCAGGATGCCTGGAGTCTTCCGCTGCTTTGCGGTTTGATCCAGCCCACCCAGATCCGCTTGCCTGCCTCGATCTTCCAGCGATCTCACCGCGGCCGCCGCACGACCCGTAGCTTGCCGCTGTTGCCGCCACCACAGAAGAAGCGTTCTCCGCCATCCGATTCGAGCCCTGACACGATGGTGCCGGGTGGCATGTCGATGACTGCGAGAACTTCACCGGATTGTGGATCGATCCGCCGCAAGTCTGCAGAGTCATCTTCAAGGGTGCCGTGCCACAACTCGGCGTCTACCCACGTCACACCGGTAACGAAGCGTTTGGACTCGATGGTGCGCAAGACGGTGCCGGTTTCGGGGTCGATCTGGTGGATCTTGCGGGTGCGGTATTCGCCCACCCACAAGGTTCCTTCCGCCCACGTCAGGCCCGAATCGCCACCTCTGCCGGGGGCAGGGATGGTGGCGAGCACGCGGCCGCTCTCCGGGTCGATCTTGTGGATGCGATCTTCGGCGATCTGGAACAGATGCTTGCCGTCGAAGGCGGTACCGGCGTGCGCGGCGGCATCGAACGAGCGTTGCAATTTTCCGCTGGCCGGATCGACCTTGTTCAAATGATCCCCGGAGGCAAACCAGAGGTCGTGACCGTCGAAGCAGACGCCATGCACCTGTTCCGCGCCGTTGAAAGGCCCGAATTCTTCGAGAATATCCGCCGTCGATCGTTGCATGCTTCAGGCTCCCGCCACTTGGTGATGCAAGCCTACTCGCCACCCAGCGGAGTGGGGAGCAACAAGATTGTCGTGAATTCGGACAGCAATGGTGTCATCCAGCGCCGCGCCCGCCCACGGCCGAACGAGCGGATCTTGCCGTCCGCTGCCAATGTTTCGAGTCCGCGTTGCAGATTGCGCTGGCTGCTGCCGAGGGCCAATGCCAGCGCCGAACTCGACCATGACTCGCCGTCGGCGAGTATGGCCAATACCGCTGCGTGTTTTTCCTCGACAGGGTGCGCCAACACCACGACCTCGCGGGCATCATGCGGCGTCAACGCAAACCCGCGCGGCGTCGCCCGCACGTCGGCAATCGGTCGCAAGGTCTTGCGCAACCTTCCCATTTCAACGCGCAGGCGGGCACGCGACGATTCGTCGGCGTGCTTCAACCGGAAAGCGCGCATGACGAGCATGTCACGCGGCACGTCTTCCGGCCATGCCTCGGCAAGCGCACGCAGCAACGTGAACGGCACGGGTCGCGTCGTGAGCGGGATCGTGGTTCCGGCGTGGCTCACGGCGTAGCGGCACGCGTCCACGACGAGCGCCGGCGACGCCAGCAGTGTTTCGATGTCGCCCAGCAGCAACATGCGTTGTTCGGTGCGCATGACCTGACGTGCCGCCGGTGCGGTCAATTCACGCAGCGCATTTTCGACCTCGGCCATGAGCGCGGGAATGCCGGCATGCCGTGCCGCGCGTGCTGCGCGTTCGAGCGCGGCCCGCGCCGACCGGGCATGCACACGCCGCATCGCGATCCCGGCCACGGCCAGCTCGTGCGCAGCGCGCAGTGCGGGAGGGAAGGGCAGAGGGTCGAGGTTGTCCAGCAACCGTTCGGCATCGTTGAGCCGCCCGATCAGGAGCAGGCGTCGAATCTCGATGTAGCGTGCGTGCGCGGCATTTGCCTGGTCACCGTGGGCTTCCAGTGTTGCCCTCGCCGCGGCAAGCATCCGGGTCGGCCATGCAAGCTCGCGCGAAGCCAAGGCGATTTCGGCTTCGGCGACGGTACAGCGCGCGCGCGCCACGGCTTCGCGCGGGCCGAATGCGCGGGCCGCCCGCCGCAGCAGTGCCCTGGCTCGATCGAAATCACCCAATTGCGCCATTGCGGTGCCGCGCAGCGCAAGCGCGGGCGCGTCGTCGCGCAACGCAACCCGATTCAATGCGCCGAGCGGGTCACCGGCAGCCAGCGCCAGCGCCGCGGCGGTAATCAGCGAGTCCATTTTCTATCGCGCCACATTTGTCACTCCCACTTTGCGAACATCCGGACGCATTCTATCGATCACGCCGGTCGTGACCGGCATTGCCAAAACGTGAATCGAGGAGAAACGACATGCAGCCGATCGCCGTATGGGGGTTCAGCCAGGTACCGCCTTTCGCCCAAGGGCTCGTGCGCGACCTGCGGGTTCGCTGGGCGTTGCAGGAAGCCGGGCTCGCCTACGAAAGCCGCTGGATCGATGCCGAGGAGCGCAACTCCGAGGCTTATCGCCGCAAACATCCTTTCGGCATGGTGCCGGCGCTCGAATCGGGCGGCCAGACTTCGATCGAATCGGGCGCCATCGTCTACGCCATTGCCGAACGGTGCGAGGCGCTGATGCCGTCCGACCTGCGGACCGAAACGCTGACCTGGATGTTCGTCGCGCTCAATACCGTCGAGCCGCCGCTGTGGAACCTGTTCGTTCTGGACAAGTTGCACCAGGGCGAAGAGTGGACAGGCCTGCGGCGTGCCAGTGCGGTCGACGAGGTCAAGGTGCGTCTGGCGGCGCTTTCCGAATGGCTGGACGATCGCGAGTACCTGCTGGGTTGCTTCACGGCGGCCGACATCCTGATGCCGACCGTGCTGAGGTTCATCCGGCATACCGGCCTGGTGGCGGGATTCCCGTCGCTCGACGCCTACGTCAAGCGTTGCGAGGCGCGCCCGGCATTCCAGGACGCCTTGCGCGACCAGATGTCCGGCTACGCGCTCAACGCATCGATCGCGGCCTGAGTCCGAAGCGGAGAACGTGTGATGACCACAACCCGACACGAGACCGGAACGCGCGACCAATGGCTGAAGGCGCGGCTGGAACTGCTCGACGCGGAAAAGGATCTCACGCGCCGCAGCGACGAACTGGCGCAGCAACGGCAGGCTCTACCGTGGGTGCGGATCGACAAGGATTATCGGTTCGACACCGACGACGGCAAGGCTTCGCTGGCGGATCTTTTCCACGGGCGTTCGCAATTGCTCGTCTATCACTTCATGTTCGGGCCGGATTACACCGCGGGCTGCCCGTCGTGCTCGATGATCGCCGACGGCTTCAATGGATTCGCCGCGCACCTTGCCAATCACGACGTGATGCTGTGGGCGATTTCGCGCGCGCCACTGGCGAAGTTGCAGGCGTACCGGCAACGAATGGGTTGGACGTTTCCGTGGGCATCGTCGTTCGGCAGCGATTTCAACGCGGATTTCGGCGTCGGCCTGACCGAACAGCAGCAAAAGGAAGGCTACGAATACAACTTCCGCAAGAGTCCGGCTATTACCCGCTCGACGCCGGACGCGCCAAACCAGTTCGCGGCGATGTCTGGCGTCGATGGGCGAACCTACCTGCGCGAACTGCCGGGCATGAGCGCTTTCGTGCTCGACGACAGCGCCGTCTGTCACACCTATTCGACCTACGCGCGTGGGCTCGATTGCCTGTGGGGCGCCTACCAGTGGCTGGATCGCGCGCCGCGCGGCCGCAACGAGACAAGCGACATCTGGTGGCGCCGGCGCGACGAATACGATCGGGATTGAAACAACGTGATCGGCATCGTCGCCGCAGCCGCGTTTTCGGAGGAAGGCACATGAACGGGATTCACGCCACGGCACGCATCCACGACGCGACCAAAGGCGAAGCCGGCGCACGCGCATCCCGCATCGCCGAATGGCTGCACCTCGCCGCTGCGCCGACCTTCGCGGTGATGGCGTTGCTGACCGGCATCGCTGGCAGTGGCGCGGCGGACATGCTGTGCTCACCGACGCACGGCATGTCGCCGCTGGGTGGCATGACGGCGATGTATCTCCTGATGGCAGCCTTCCACGCGTCGCCGTGGTTGCGGCTGGCGTCGCACGGCTGGCGCAGCGCAATGCGGTCGGGTTCGCATCGTTGAAGGGTGGTCGCGCGAGCTGTCGACTCGGGCGAGCGGAAGGGGAGGTTAGTGCATCGCGGTCCACTAGAATCGCACTTCCCGCCCGGCGTTTCGCTCCCTGCGCATGTCCGACGAATCATTCTCGCCCGACGATCACGAGTACATGCGCCGCGCATTGGAATTGGCGGCGCATGCCCGCGATGCCGACGGCGAAGTTCCGGTCGGTGCGGTGCTGGTGCTGGATGGAAACGTCGTCGGCGAAAGCTGGAATCGCAACATCACTTTGAGCGACCCCAGTGCGCATGCCGAAATCGGTGCGTTGCGCGATGCAGGACAACGTCTTGGCAATCATCGTTTCCCCGGTGCGACTTTGTATGTGACGCTGGAGCCGTGTGCGATGTGCGCGATGGCGCTGGTGCACGCACGCGTCGCGCGGGTGGTGTACGGTGCGAACGACCCGAAGACCGGTGCGGCGGGCAGCGTGTTTGACACGCTGATATCGAGCCGTCACAACCATCGCGTGGATGTCGCTGCAGGGCTTCTGGCTGACGAATCGGCGCAACTGCTCAGGACGTTTTTCCGCGCGAAGCGTTGAACCGGATCATTCCCGCGGCCGCGTGCGAAAAGAGGCCATGCCGGAAAAAGATTCGTGGTGTCCGATTATTTTCGTGGTTGCTTGCGTCACGATGCGGATGCGACGACACCAGCCACGCGAGATCGGCCACCGCCACGCCTGCGCCGGGAACCATGTCCCATCCGGAGGGCGCATGGCACATCGAATGCATGTCCCGACGTCTTCAGTACAAGGAGGCAACCGGCATGGCACGCTATCACGAAAGGTATGCACGGGACGACGATGCGCACGGGCTCGGCGACATCGCGCGCCGCAATGCGCAGGCGGATTATCGCGACAAGTTCGACACCGAACAGCGGACGCAGAACATGCCGGGAGATTTCGGAACGAGGCGCGCACCCGAACCCTTCGATCGAGGTTACCGTGATGAGTACGGGCGGAGGCGCTACGGCGAACCCGCCGGTAGCGAACAGGCGCGTGGTTACCGGGGACGCGGGCCAAAGAACTACGCGCGTTCGGACGAGCGCATCCAGGAAGACA
Source organism: Rhodanobacteraceae bacterium (assembly GCA_050738155.1). GTDB lineage: Bacteria > Pseudomonadota > Gammaproteobacteria > Xanthomonadales > Rhodanobacteraceae > 66-474. The sequence continues at coordinate 2,129 of JBOHYW010000132.1, read as the reverse complement.
TCTGCGAACGGTTGTGGAATGCCGACGACGTCGACGCGAGCGACGTCATGGTCGAGGTACATGACGGCGTGGTCACCCTGAGTGGCAACGTCGGGCAACGCAGCACAAGGCATCGCATCGAGGACATCGCCGATGACTGCGGCGGAGTCCGGGACATCCGCAACGAGGTCCGCGTGCAGCCACGCAATGAGTGGCCTTGTGACAAAGGCATCGCACCAGGGTCGACCGGGGGCAGCTCGGGTCGTGGAGGCGAAACCGGCAGCGGCGAAGGCATGATCCAGTCGGCGGTCGAAAACATGCCCCCGCGCAAGCCGGACCGATAGCAGCTCGGTTCGTTCCGTTGGCCAACAGGGGAGCAGGGCGCCTGTTGCACCGCGAGAGCCGTCAGTCCACTCCGTGGAAAACCGGATGGGCGGGCTTCAACGCAGGTTCGTGGCCGTGCCTGGCAACTGCTAAGCGAAAGCAAAGTGAGCCGCAGCACACTTCACAAGGTCGATATTGAAAGGGCGTTTCATGAGGCGCCTGCATTGCCCGCTGTTCGTCGTATTGACGGGCCGTCCTTCCTCTGGCGGCGCAGGCAACGAGCGGCTCGGAACCGGCCACCACACCGCCAAGAGGTCGATCTCATCATGAAAACGCTTGTCTTTGCTTGTCTGTTGCTCGGTACACCCTTGGCCGCATCGGCTGCAGGGGCAGTGCTAACTCCGCAGGCGATCATCAAGATTCCCGGTGGCGGACACGGCATCGGGTTTGATGATATTGGCTACGCTGCAGCGCTCAATCGCGTAACTGTCCCAGCGGGCGCCACCGGCAACCTGGCGCTGATTGATCCCGCCACCGGCGCGCTCACCGTCATCCCGGGTGTGAGCGCAACGCCAGTGCATACCAAACAGCACCGTGAGGGAACCAGCTCTGCGATGTATGCGGAGGGTTATCTGTTCGCCAGCGATCACGACCCGGATGAAATCGTCACGATTGATCCGCACACCCACGCCGTAGTCGATCGCACCCGACTCGCCGGCGGACCGGATTACGTGCGATACGTGGCGCGCATGCATGAAATCTGGGTTACCGAGCCGGGGAAGCAACAAATCCAGGTGTTCAAATTGTCCGTGGGTTCCAAACCCGTGCTGACCCCGGAAACCACGATACACGTTGCAGGCGGTCCGGAATCGCTGGAAATAGACAATCAGCATGACCGTGCCTACTCCAACCTATGGAAGAGCAAGACCGTCGAGATGGAACTTTCCACGCACAAGGTGCTCGCCGAATGGCCGAACACCTGCAAAGGTTCCAACGGCATCGCGTTGGATGAAGCGCACGATCACGTATTCGTGGCCTGCCGGGAAGGCAAAGTCGTGACACTCGCGCCTGCCGAGCAAGGCAAGGTACTGGCGAGCGCGCCGGCCGGCGCCGGCATCGACATCATCAGCTACAGCCCGCGATTGCATCACTTGTATGTGCCCGGCGCACGTTCCGCCACACTGACCATCTTCGATGTGTTGCCATCCGGTGTGCTCAGGCCGCTCGCCGTTTACAAGACCGCAAAACATGCCCACTGCGTCACCGACGACAACGCCGGTCATGTATTTGTCTGCGATCCGCGCGCGGGTGAGATCTTGAAGATAGACGATCGTTGAAAAAACCTGGCGTTATACGGCGATCGGGGCACTGGAGCAGGGCCGTGCACCAGAACTCAGAACTGGCGGAGTGAAACTTCCACCGTGGATATCCCGTGCTGCCAGGTGTTCTTGGGGAACATCTGCTCTATCGCCGCATGGCCTGTGGTATCACGTAACCAAAGCAGAAAGCAGTCGGGTGCACTGTTCACGCGCAATCATGGCATACCGGTTTTTACTGGCGCGGAACCCGATTCACTGGGTTCCGGGCACACCAGTAGATGAACGTCATCCCACAGTGAAATCCGGTTTTCAAATCGGCGACGACTGAACCTATCTACATACATATCCGTTTTTCTGCTACCGATTTGTTTATTATTTGACACAATAGACATTTGCATCAATCAAGGGGGCACAGGCCAAGGCCGGGCGCCGTTCTTTGCGGTCGCCGCGGTCAGGGTCTGCCCCCTCTCGCCGGGTCTGGCATATCAGCCCCGAGGGGTTCCGGGA
>JBOHYW010000131.1:0-9930 GCA_050738155.1 Rhodanobacteraceae bacterium | reverse complement strand
CAAATCCATGGCTATCGCGGTAATCTTGTTCATGGGCTCGCCCTCGCCTTTTCGTGATGGAAGCTATAGCTCACCACCACTGGCTCATCGAAGCCTGAATGCGCGGGGGCGAGTCCATGTGATTACAAAAGCTGCCGGTCCAGCGTTGGTCATTGTCGAGCGCGGTTGGCACCCTCCCCACGTGAGGCGCAACGCGATCGGGTCACGCGCGGATCGAAGGATACGGATACAACTCATCCAGCGGTTGCGACAACCCATCGTCGCCCACGATCCGGCAATGCTCGCGGCGCAGCTTGCGTGGATCGTCCGCCCCGCAACTGTGCGCGATGATGCCGACCTCGCGCATCACGTTGCGCGCGTAGTACGCGACGCGTTCGGCCTTGTCGGGCACCACGAGGCCGCGCTGCAGGCGCGGATTGTGGGTGGTCACGCCGGTCGGGCAGGTGTTGCGGTTGCAGCGCATCGACTGGATGCAGCCCAGCGCCAACATGAATCCGCGTGCGGAATTGACGAAGTCGGCACCGACTGCAAGTGCCCAGGCGACTTCGTAGGCCGTGATGCATTTGCCCGACGCGATCACCCGGATGCGTTCGCGCAGGCCATGTTCGATCAACGTGTCGACCAGCAGCGGCAGCGCCTCGCGCAGCGGCAAGCCGACGCCTTCCATCAGCGTCTGCGGTGCAGCACCGGTGCCGCCTTCGGAACCGTCCACGATGATGAAATCCGGCGCGGCCTCGAGGCCACGGCGATGCACCGCGTCGCACAATTCGCGGATCCAGCCGATGCCGCCCAGCACCGCCTTGAAGCCGGTCGGCTTGCCACTGACTTCCCGCACATGTGCGATGAAATCCAGCAGTTGCCCAACGTTGCCGACCTCCGGGTGTCGGTTGGGGCTGATCGAATCCCGGCCTTCGGGAATGCCCCGGATCGCCGCGATTTCCGGTGTGACCTTGGCGCCGGGCAACAATCCGCCAAGACCTGGCTTGGCACCCTGGCTCAGCTTGATGCTGACCATCTTCACTTCCGGGTGCGCGCAGATCGCGCGCAATTTGTCATCGTCCAGGCGACCGTCCGGCGCACGCACGCCATACTTCGCGGTGCCGATTTCGAACACGACGTCGCAGCCACCCTCGAGGTGATACGGCGCCAACCCGCCCTCGCCGGTGTCCAGCCAGACGCCGGCCTTGGCTGCGCCGCGCGACAGCGCACGCACCGCCGGTGCCGAGAGTGCGCCGAAGCTCATGGCCGAAATGTTGAAGAATGCCGCGTGCGCGTACGGTTCGCGTGCGTGCGGCCCGATCAGCACCGGCTGGGGCATGACGGCTTCCTCGCCGAGCGTCGGGAACGGCGTATTCACGAAAAACGGCGCGCCTTCGCTGCGCATGTCACGAGTGGAACCGAAGCCGCGCGTGTTGTCGAGATTGTCCGACGCGCGATACACCCACACCCGCTCGGCGCGGTTGAACGGCAATTCCTGGCGGTCCGACGCGAAAAAGTATTGGCGGAAGAACACGCCGAGATGCTGGAACAGGCCGCGAAAATGTCCGATGACCGGGTAATTGCGCAGCACCGCGCTGCGGGTCTGCAGGCGATCGGCCACGAACACGGCGGCCAGCACGGCCACCGCCAGCACCAGCAGCAACAGCAACGTCGAAGCCAGGATTTCCGTGGCGTACAGGTTCCACCCGGTGGACGTGGTGTGCATCGCAAGCCCCTCGCATCGACGTTGGCCGGCCATTCTAACCAGCACCCAATGTTCGCCGTGACATCTGCCGACGTTCACAACAGTAACGATAACCATTATCATTTGCAGACTACTTCCGACGATCCCACCTCATGACTGTTTCCCGCTATTCCGCCTGGACGCGCCGTCTGCACTGGCTCGTGTTCGGTCTCGTCGCCGGTGCTTTGCTGCTGATCTACCTCCACGACTGGACCGCGCGCGGCACCGAGCTGCACGCCGCCGCCAAATGGGCACACATGCAATTCGGCATGGCGGTGCTGCTGGTGATGCTGCCGCGCCTGCTCGCGCGCCGCCGCAACGGCAAGGCACCGCCGATCGTGCCGAGCGCGCCACGTTGGCAACTGGCAGCGGCCAAATGCATGCACCTGGCGTTGTACGTGTTGCTGATCGGCACCCCGTTGTTGGGCATCGCCAATCGAATGTGGAATCCCGGTGGCTGGGATTTCCTCGGCATCCCGTTGCCGCACGTGCCGAGCCCTGACCGCCAGTTCGCGCACATGATCGAAGGTATCCACAAGAATTTCGGCAACATCCTGATGTACCTCGCAGGTGCGCACGCTGCCATCGCCCTGTTCCACCATTTCGCGCAGCGCGACAACACCTTGCGGCGGATGTTGCCACCGCGGCGGATGCAGGATTGAAGCAATCTGCCAGCACTGCCCCGGATCTGGCTGGCAGGTAGTGCCGCAGTTTGAATTGCAAACCAGCGCCCTCGCCCGCGTTGAGGGGCGAGGTGCGGTTGCGCTAATGCTGGGCGAATACTCAACCTCACAGCACCGACTGACACCATTGCTTGACACCGCACAGGGCCGCTTCGAACCTCTTCGACGAACGCTCCCCCATGGCGTCTCGAAAGGAGAAAATCCCATGCCGCGCAGCTTGGCCGTTATTGCCCTGTTCGCCCTGTTCTCCCTTGCCCCGGCAGCCGCAACGCCACCGTTCGCATCCGGCGTACACCCGGCGGCCAGCGCCCATGCAACCGCGATGGCAGGACAGGCCGGCGCCATGCGCATCGAAGCATGCGTGCATGCCAGCAATGCCTTCCTCGACGACTTGGCCAAGGCCGATTACAAGGCCGCGACGGACAATTTCGACGCCAAGATGCAAGGTTTCGGTTCCGAAAAACTCGCGGCAGCGTGGCAATCGATTGCCACGCGATACGGCAAACTGGAATCGCGCAGCGCACCGCAGAACGTCATGTATCAGGATTACGTCGTGGTCACGGTGCCATTGCATTTCGCGAAAGGCGACCTTGGCGCACGCCTCGCCTGTGATGCTTCCGGCAAGTTTGCGGGCTTTCACATCGTGCCGGCCACGACGGCACCATCAGCCTCGCAGTGAACACAAGGCCGAGCGGCACCATGGCCGATCCACCTCGCCGCTGTCGCGACGATGCCGAACGCCGCGCACTGGTCGAACGCGGCTTTGCGCGGGGCGTCCCGCGCAACTACGGGCGCACCCATCATCTGCTGCTGCAACGCGAACCCGCGCGGCTGGTTTCGATTGGCCGCGACATCCACGACCGCGAGCAATGGCTGCAACCACGCGCGGCGCGGGCGCTCGCTGTCATGCGCGATGCAGCGGGACGCGACCGCGTAACGTTGCAAATCGTATCGGCATTCCGTTCGATCGAATACCAGCTAGGCATCGTTGAACGGAAACTCGCGCATGGCCAATCGATGGACGAAATATTGCGCGTCAGTGCAGCGCCTGGTTACAGCGAACACCACACCGGTCGCTGCGTCGACCTCACCACGCCTGGTTTCGCAGCCTTGGAAGAAGAGTTCGAACGATCACCCGCGTTCGCGTGGCTGCGCACCAACGCGCCACATTTCGGGTTCGCAATGTCGTATCCGTGCGGCAACCGGCATGGCTTGGTTTATGAACCTTGGCACTGGTGCTGGCGCTCAAAGACCTTGCTGTAGAGCCGTCCATGGCGCGGGGCGCCGACCCGGCCATCCATTGCCGGCCGCTCGCCGGCACGAGATGCCGCCGGCATCTCGTGGAATCCCGGCTCGCCCATGGCATTGGTGCTGGCACGCCTTGCGCCCAGGAAGCCCTGATTTTGTTTGTCATCCCGGAATCGCGCAGCGATATCCGGACTGCGTTTGCAGAACCTGTCCCGGATTTGATCCGGAAATTGCAAACGCGAACGCCGATGTTCGCTTCGGCACCCTGCCTGCGCAGTCCCGCTTGCGCGGGAATGACGAAAATTCGTTGGTCAACAATTCCCCAACGCGTATCAACGCCGTGCCAAACGATCGCCTGCAATCTTCGACTTGATCATTCGAACCAACGGATCAGCGCATGAAACGGCGGCGCGCCAAGGACAGAAGCAGTCGTTGCAACGGGTTGCTGTTGCCCCCCGGCCGCCACGTGTGCACGAGCTTGTTGCGATAGGCGTCGAAGTGCAGGCCGTGGGGCGCCGCGAGCACCTTGCCCCTGCCGAGCAGGATCTTCAACGCCACGGTGCCGGCGATCCCCGCGCAGATTTCGCACGCCATCGGCGTCGAGGGTCCCCGATGATTGGCCAGGTCCACCGCGGACGGATCGACCAGATAGGACTGGTGGAGCACGGCCGGTGCCAATCCCACCATGAAGCGCAGCAACTGCTCGTTCATTGGCTGACCTTCCAGCCGGAAGTACTCCTCGAATGTCATGCGACCCGGCAGGAACGCCAGTACCGCCGCACCCATGCCCAGCGGCGCTGCGGTAATCGCCGGAATGCCGCGTTCGGCGCACATCGCGAACAGCTTGGCGCGGATGTCGAGCACGAAGAAGTCCAGCCCGTCGACGTACAGGTCCACCCCCGACAGGAACTGCTCCATGTTGTCGAAGGTGACACCGTCGGGGAACTTGTTGATGTCCAGGTCCGGGTTGATGTCCCGCGCCATCCGGGATACCACGTCGACCTTGGGCTGGCCGATGGTCGACTGGAACGCGCCGGCCTGCCGGTTGAGGTTTTCCGTGCCGAAACGGTCGAGATCCGCCAGGTTGAACGACTGGATACCCAGCCGGGTCAAGGTCAACAAATGGCTGCCGCCGACGCCGCCGAGTCCGGCAATCGCCACACGTTTGGAACGAAGCCGCGGCTGCTCGGCCGCGGTCATCCAACCGATCGTCCGGCTGAATGCCGTGGCGTAGTCGAACGGTTCGGTCGCAACCGGTTCATCGGAGCTCATGCGATACCTGCCTTCGGCACTGTTGCATCACGCCGCTGCCGCATTGAGCACAGTACACCGGCTTGCTGCGGCACTCAACGTCACCGTGTCGCAGCTGCCTTGCCAGTGCCTCGCGCGATGATGGGCCTGGCGGGTGATTTCCCGATGCCGGACCACTGTCCGGCACGGCGGCCCCGGTGTCGAACAACCTTACGTGCTGCACCAGTCCGGGAATGGGCCGCCGCCGTAGTCGGCACGCGCATGCACCTCGTTGATAATTCGGTACAAATTTAGCCAGCTTTGGCTCGGCCCATGAGCCGTGCTCGCTACCATGGGCAGGGTGTGCGTCGGAATACTTTACGATCCATGATTCAACGAGGTCCGGCGGCGATCGCGCGCCCAACGAGACTGCACACTATTCACGTTTCATATCAATATTTTATGTACATGCTACCAGCAATGTTCCGGTGGTGGCACGGGTGATGCTTCTCGTCTAGCTGCAGGGACAAGGATTCGAGGAGCCAGTGCACGAAAATTGCACGTCGAGGCAGGCTCCATAAGGAGGCGTCACATGAAACATCTCAAGGCAACTGTTTTGGGCAGTGCCATCGCCGTCGCAATGATGGCGTCCGGTTCGGCACTGGCCACCACCATCGTCAAGGATAACATTCAATTCAACACGGGCGCCGTCTTCCAGAGCGCCCAACTGTACGAAACTCTGGTCAGCCCTTCCAGTCCTACCCTCAGCGGCTATGGCATGATCAACTCGATCAATGGCAATACCGGCTATTGCGCGGGTGCAAATGCGTTTGGCTGCCAACTGACGTTCACCTTTACCGGCTACACCGACACCAGCCTCAGCACCACCAAGGCCGTGTTTTCAGGCGGGACGATCACGTTCTACGCATTCGACAAGCGCATATTCGACCCGTCCGATCCGACCACCGCCGCCCCGATGGGCGCCAGCGTGTTCCTGACGACCCAGGGCCACACATTCGAGAACGCCAACGGTGATACTGGAACGTTGATTGCGACCACCTCGTTCCCCGGCAGTTTCCTCTCCAACCAGTTCCAGGGCAACGGAAACGGATTGCTCGACGTCACGGGTGGTGATGCCGCATCGTACTTCGACAGTAACACCTTCAAGGACAACCTGAATGAATTCGCTGACATCCAGTTCATCAGCGACTTCTCGCCCAACACTTGCGAAGGCACCAGCGCCCCCAGCCCCTATGTCGTTTGCGGTTCCGGAACGGCAAAGTCGGTTGCTGCCGTTGCAGTCCCGGAGCCAAATGCCCTCGGCATGATGGGACTCGGCTTGGCAGGACTGGGTTTGCTGTTGACTTGGCGGCGCAAAGGGAAGAAAGCGGCTTGATTCAATGGGCGGACCAGCCCAATCGACCTCATGGATGAGACGAGTAGCCGAGGACGCACGGATTCGTCCTCGGCGCTGGTGACGGATCAGCCGCACACACCGGATTCACTACTGCTGCCGTAGATCCCTACGGCAGCAGTAGTTTGTGCGGTTTGTCGCTACGCGCGCAAACACGCTGATTGAGCCTCGGCGCGAGCTTGGGCCATTCCCGGTGCACGATCGCGCTGGTGGATACGCTTGCCGACCCGTCCGTCACACGACGCCGCCATCGAACGCACCGAAACTTGCGAGCGCGCGCCGTCCGCTGCGCGTACGCGGTGCTGACGACGCACGGCCAAGCCGGAAGAACACGAGCCCATATCCCGGCGCACACAGTTCCCCCAAAGCCGCACGCAGCCGTGAGCGCGCCGGCTCGAAGGCCGGCTCCATGGGTACGAATCCCAAGCTGAGTACGCCCGCCGCCGCATACGGCTGTATCGACAGCCCCTCCAGGGTTGCCTGAAGCCACACACGCTGCAGCGCGCGGCCGCCCGCGAGCACATCGGATCGCGCCGTGAACGGAATGACGATGAGGCAGAGACCGGGTGACAACCGGATTGGCAACCCGGCCGAGCGCCACCCCAGCATGGACGCCGCACCCAGCCGGTTGAGCGTGGTCATCACCGCGGGACGACGCATTGCCTGAAAGACCGGGCGCAACGGAGGCTCCACGGCCAGCGCCGCCGGGGCCAGACCTTCCTCGCAGGCGGTGTGCCAGCCGGCGGAAAAACGAATGCTCGAAAACAGTTCCGCATGCAGGGTCGGGCTGCTGAAACGCAAGCTTTCGGCCTGCCTGATGACGGCAAGAGCGGCTTTTCTCTCTTGCGACGTCCGTGGCCACCAAAGCCGCTGCCCGGGAATCGATGAGGCCTGGGCATCCAGGCGCGACCGCGTCTCAGGGGTGATCGGGCCGCGCCAAGGGAAGCGGCGGTCGGTGTGACGTTGGTCGATGGCAGCAGCCAGTGGCTCCGGCTGATCGGTTTCTTGATCGCGCTCGGGATCGCGACGCCAACGGATGCGGCCGACCCACAGCGCGTCGTCTTGCCTCGGGAAGGTCTCAAGGTCCGCCATGTAACCATACGAGCGGGCGCGGATGATCATGTTTTCCAGGCACGCACCGGCGGCCAAGTCGCTGAGGACATAACGGGTATCGGATACGCGACCGCTGCGATCCGCATCAATCCGGAGCTCCAGGTCGTCGCCATGCCACGCAAACCGCCACGGCTGCGAATTATCCGCCGAGGGTGCGGCGATACCCGCGCGCAGAATGCTTTCTTTCGTGTCCCGGTTCACGGCTCGTACCTGCACATCTACAACTGTTTGTTTCAAGACAAAATACTCGATGCCAGCCCAACATTTTGGCCAATCACGGCTGTTTGTATGCCCGGTACTCGGGTCGCCCACATCCGCAAGCTACGCAAGAATAAAGGTATACACAAAAATACGTTCTTTCAGAAACAATACCGCAGTCCCTAAACTACTTGACCAAGATCACATCCACACCGTGACGGTGCGTATGCGATCACCAAACCAGGAGCACACAATGGTAAACGTCGCACCGGCGGCGATATCAAACGTTCGCCGGATAAGACTTGCCATACGTTTTGCGCCTTCGATCAAGTGTTTCGACGCGCGCCCGCAGCGTATGCATGTTCAGCTTCTTGCATGCAACGTGAATCGGAACACGGATTGAGAAGACGCAACACGGTTTTTGTGACACGATACGCCCTTCACGAAATCGTGTCTTATGATCCACGCGTTTATAGCATATATTTCACGCCGTCCGATCATACAAGTTACATAATTAAACAAAGGGAGAAGCTTCCGGAATGGACATTGGTCGTTTCTGAATGACCAAGGGAATGGTGTTGCACGGTGTTTCCTGAACAGGCTTGGCCTTTCAGCCGTGAAGTTCCCGACAGTTCTCAAACCCGTTCTGGCGAAGGACCCCAGGGCATCGCGGCATACATCAACCGCGGCAGCATCGCGCAGTACCGTAAAGCCCGTCTTGATCGACGTCGTCGATGCGGGGCTACGTCGATGGGTCAAGGGATTGGCGTGCAACGTGTCGTCGACAGGCGACTCAACCATGAACCTTGATCAGATCGACGGAAATGCCTGAAACAGTCTTCGACACGACACGGCTGACGCACTCAGCAGTGCATAGCAGCGAGCCATCGTGTTCGTGCGCGACCAACCTCGAACAAGTGGAGTCGGCTTGGCGGTTGGTTTACCAGCGTTATTCCCAAATGGGATTGATCGACGAAAACCCGTTTGGCGTGCATGCCTTTCCCACCGCCGTGGGACGACATGCGTGCGTGATATGGGGCCCGGAAGGATCGGAAGTCGGTTATACGATGACACTGTTCCGCGACAACCCCACGGGGCTCGCGCTGGACAGCGTCTATGCAACCCAACTGGACGAGTTGCGACGTGATGGGTGCCGCCTGCTTGAAGTGGGGATGCTGGCGGATCGTCGCCGGAGTGCCGCACGCGGCGTCATGGCCTTGTTCAGCATGATGCGCTGGGCCATACACTTTGCCTTGCATGTCGATTTGACCGACATCGTCATCGGTGTGCATCCGCGGCACGCCCAGTTTTACGTACGTTGCTACGGTTTCGAAGCATTCGCGCCGCCGACCAGCTACCCCATGGTGCGAAACAACCCTGTGGTCCCCTTGCGCCTCCGTCTGCTCGAGCAACTGGCGAAAGACGTGTTGCCGCGAGGGCTCGTTGATGCGCGCGACAACCCGGTACCCGGCAGTGCGTTCTCACAGCGCTTCGCATTCGAGCCGGAGCAACTGCATGGCTCCCTGATCGCGGGTTTTTTGAAAGCTCGCCATGGCGTTGATCTCGGCCGGAAGCCGGCCCCTGTCGGGCTGGCTGCGGTCACGCTCGACCCGCCCGGGCTTGCTCGCAAAACCTGCCGAATCGAACACCCTTGCTGCGCGTCGTTCGCATTGGCAGGCACATGAAGCCGACTTGCGCCAAGTGGTCGCGTGTGATCCCTTGATCGAGTGATCATTTCGGCCTGATGCATGTGGCCAACCGTGGGCGCAGACCGTCAAGCCTGCGCCCGCTGCACGGATTTCGCCACTTGCGCCGCTTCCACCACGCGCCACATGTAGAAACCCGCCAAGCTGCGGAATGGCGCCCAGCGTTCGCCGAATTCGCGCAACTCGCGCGGCGCCGGCATCTCGGGCCAACGATGCACGATCTGCACGCCCTTGCGCACACCCAGATCGTCCACCGGCAACACGTCGGGACGGCCAAGCCGGAACATCAGCAGCATCTCGACTGTCCAGCGACCGATGCCGCGCACCTGCACCAGATGATCGATCAAGTCCTGATCGGGCATCCGCGCCAGCTGTGCCGGCGTCGGCACGATGCCTTGGTGTGACTTCTCGACAAGATCGCGCAACGCCGCGATCTTGTTGCGCGACACACCCGCTGCACGCAACGCCTCGTCGCTGGCCGCGTCGATGCCGGCGGTAGTGATCCGTCGGCGACCCGGCATCAGTGCCACCACGCGACCCTCGATCGTGCGCGCAGCCTTGGTGGAAAGCTGCTGGTGCAGGATCGAATGCGCCAGCGCAAACCGCAACAGCCAC
>JBOHYW010000130.1:0-9953 GCA_050738155.1 Rhodanobacteraceae bacterium | reverse complement strand
AGCCTTGCCAGGTTCCCTGTTGGTCCAGATAACCCAGGGGGCCGCTCGCGGAGCTCGAATTCTCGCCGGAGATGGCGCCAGTCTGGTTTGGCTGCCAACCCTGGGTCCCCCAGTTGCGCACGAAATCAGAATATGAGGCACCCAGCAGTATCCCCCATCGGCCGCCGTCGTTGTAGCCGATTTCCACGTTGCCATCCGGCTTGGTCTTGTCCGCGACGCTGCCCCGCCCGGCTTCAAGCGTGGCAGCAACGGTCCACCCCGATGGCAAATCCCAGGGGCGCTGCGTCCGCAGATTCACGGTGCCGGAAATGCCGGTCGTCAAATTGTTCGCCGTGGCGGATTTCAGAACGTCCACCCCCGAGAACAACTCCGACGGCAGCGTCTGGTAATTTGGCTGATTGCTGTCGATATTGTCCGCGCCAAGGAATGACTCGCCGTTGATGAGCGTCTCCACTTCAGGCAAGCCACGGATATTGATCGAGGTGCCCTGGCCGGCGGTCTGGTCCACCTGGACGCCCGTGATGCGCTGCAGCGAATCGGCGATGGTGATATCCGGCAACTGGCCGATGCTGACTGCAGTGATGCTGTCCTGAATGCCAGGCGCCGTGCGCTTGAGTTCAATTGCCTTCATTTGAGACCGGCGGATGCCCACCACCTGGACCGCCTGCAACGTAGCGGGTTGGCCACTCGTCTTGGCTGTCCCGCTGGATTGCGCCGGACTGGACTCGGTCGTCGGCGTATTTTGATTCACAGTCTGGTCTTGAGAAGCGGTGCCTGGCACCGCAGCGGCACCGTACGCCACACTCCCTAATGATGTTGCTGCCGCAATGCTGACAGACAACAGGCTTTTACGAAGAGTCATCATAAATCACCTCGTGCGCTGGGTGCAGGCATACACGCCCTGCACATAATGTGGATCGAATACCGAATGATCAGGCTTTGGTAGTTGGGTTGGCCATTACCTGATTCGAAGCCGTTACTGCTACGTCATGGCACAGATACCTCCGTGTACAGGGGGGCGTCGTTCCAGCCATGGAGCCGAACCACTGCACCATTCAGTGGTACTTGTGGATCGACGTCTATCGTTACTCGTCGTGAGCCGGCCGGAGGAATACTCAGGTAGTTGTCGGAGTAATACGCAGGCAATATCCGATGTCCTTGCGCATCTACCAACGTCAATTTCGTGTTGAGCGCCATGTCCCGACTGGGGTTCGTCACGTTGACCTCCACCCGGCCACCGCTTTCACGCACCGCCGAGAGTTGCAGCTTCACTTGCGGCAATGCGTCGAGGGCCCGCAGGCGACTGGGTGTTGCGCCGGTCCAGTAGAAATTGCGCGACAGTTCCTGGTCGCTCGAACTGCGCAGTACCAGATCCACGAAGACCATGCCCTCGCGTTGTACCTGGGCGTTCAGATCCAGCCGTGGGCACGCATGCACCACGGATCCGGCTGCCGCCGTCACCTTGCAGTTCGTATTCGTCAGCGGTTGGCTGCCGGGGCCATATACGGTGACTTGCACGTGGGCGCCCTTCAATGCGTCGCGCGTATTGTTGATTACCGTGATCTGGCGGGTCGGCAAGTCCATCTGTACGTGGACGGGCTGCGCAGCTTCCATTACGCCGTAATAGGACGCCTGCGTATCGTAATCGTGACTGTAAATACTCCACATCGTGTCGGGCCACGCCGGCTGTGACATCCACAACATGCGCCCGCTGTTCTGGGTCCACAGATGCGCATTGAACCCCTCGAACAGCGCCCGATACTCGACGTAGTTCAGCATCTGCGCCTTGCGCTCGAAATCAGCAAGACTCGTGGCGGGGCCAAACTGCGCGGCCATGGCCGCCATGAAACCATGCACATTGCCATTGCCGGACTGATGCCAATCGTGATACGCCCAATCATCGCTTATGGGCCATTGATCGGCCTTGGGCATCATTGCGCTGAATGCGCGCGCGGTAGGAAACGACGGCGTGCCCACTTCGACGGCAAATCCTTTCGATAATTTGGTGAAATAATCCTGCGGTGGCTGGTAGTCGTACGGGCCGCTCACCCACAGATTGATGTCGTTGGAACTGGGTAGATACAGGCGCGTGCCGTCAAGCTTGGCCACGACCTTGGCCAGTTTTTCGTTCAGCAACGGCTGCGGCACCCCTTCGTTGCGTCCGAACCAAAGCACGATGGATGGGTGGCTTTGGTACCGGCGAATGACATCGGCTGCGTTGCGTAGAAACAGGGAGTCGTCCATGGGCTCCATGTTGTAGTCCTGCGTGGACTCCCAGAACTCATTGATGACCAGCAATCCATACTGGTCAGCGAGTTGATAGAACGCGGGTTCGGTACTTTGTCCCACCCAGTTGCGAATGATGTTCAGATGCGCTGCGCGCTGAAGCTTGAAATATGGCTCCAACCGTTCACGCGACACGCGCTTCATGAAGTCGTCGGTGCCCCAGCTCCCCCCCTTGGCGGCGATGCGCACACCGTTGACCCGAAGCACCAGGTAGGGCGCAAGGCTTGAGGGCGGCAACACTTTGACCGCGGGCGAGTGCGCCATTCCCTGCATGAGCGAGTACGCCCAGACGTGCGGTGTTTGCGTGGGATGGATGGCCCTGTAGTCAACATTGACCACGCGATCAGCGTGGTGTTGTTTCCGATCTGGCGTGACCAGGACGCGATCGAGGTCGCCAGCCGAATCGAACAGGGACAGCTCGTAGCTGACCTGGCGAATGCCAAAGTGGAGCGCGCGGGTATCCGAGACCCGATCGCCGACCTTGAAGCTGATGTTCAACTGGTAGAGATAGGGATCTCCATACCCGTTGGGCCACCACAGATGCGGGTTGTGCAGCGCAAGTTCGGGCGCATCCGCCGGGGTCAGCCTGACCACGGTGCCACCCGGCGGAACGTCTACCGACCGGGAGATGTGCACCCGGCCGAATGACAATTCCAACGTGCCCCGCACGGGGTGCTGGGTGAGGTTTTTCAGCGGCACGCCGATGTCTACGTCGGCGCGGGTCAGATCGGGTACCGGAATGTGGCTGACGATGCGCGGATCGCCCAGGCGTACGGCACCCGTTGCATGCAATGTGACCGGCTGCCACAGCCCCGTGTCTCGATCCCTGATCGAAGGGATCCAGTCCCACCCTTCTGACGCAATGAATGTGGGTCCGTCCAACGCCTCCGCGCCGCCATTGGGCCCCGGCCCTGACACGAGCGATTCTTCCTGCGCCACACCCGGGTGTGGCGGCGGCGATACGCGTACCGCAATGGCGTTGCGTTGTCCCGGCTTCAGAAGTTTGGTTACGTCGAATTCGCCACGGATGAACGCGCCCCGGACGCTCCCGACCCGCGAACCGTTGATCCAAACTTCCGCTGCGTAATTGATGCCGTCGAACGTGAGTCGAAGGTGCTTTCCTGCGAGATCCGCCGGCAAGTCGAAACTCGTGCGATACCACCAGTCGTGCTCGTGCAGCGATTCCGGGATCGCCATGTTGTTCAGGCCATAGGCCGGGTTCGGATACACACCGCGGTCGACCAGGGTGGTGAGCACCGTGCCCGGCACCGTGGCCAGCATCCAAGCGTGGGAACCCTGCGCATGGTTTGGTTGCGACAATTGAGACCCACCGAGCCGACCCAGCTTCGTTGCAGACGCCAGGTACCAGTCTTCAAGAGCCCAGGTATCGCCACGGGTACTGCTTTGCGCGAGCGCTGGATGCGGCCCAGGGTTGCGCGCGTGCGGCGCCGAATACGGAGCCTTGCTGTGCGGCAATGTGGCTGGCGGCTGCGGCACCAATTGCCCGGCCATCTGATGGGTCTGCAGAGGCCAGTGCCCACCCGCGAGCTGGTAATGCGTCAAGGCGGTCGGACGCGTGCTGCGGAACAGTTGCTTCACGTCATCGACGCTTTCCGCACGATCGACAACGGTAAACGCCGCAACATCACCACCAAAGTGCTTGGCCCCCGGCCAGGGTTGCTGCACGGGGCCGATTTCAAGCACCGCGCCAACTGCACGAGCCTGGACTGGCACGGACGCGACTTGCGCACCATTGACATACAGCCGCAGATGACCGTCGTGTGCCACCGCAGCGATGAACTGCCAGGTGTTTGCCTGCAGCGCGGACTGCGTGACAACTTCGTGATCGCCGCCCCACCAAAAGCCCAGGCGGCCACGATCAAGCATGAAATAGCGAGCCGTGCCATCAGGCTCACCGAATCCCGCGATCAACTGACGGCCTGCAGGCATCGCGTGCGGGTGCACCCACGCGTAGGCGGACCAATCGGCATCCGCACCGAGCACGCTCGCGTCTGCAGGTAGCGGATGGCTGAAGCCAACCCCTCCGCCCAGCACCGTGACATTCCAGGGCCCGGATACCGGATGCGCGCGCGCGACGCACGGGACCGCCAACGCCACCACAACGGCCAACACACACAAAAGTGCTGTCCGACGAGGCCCGTAGCCTGTTGATCGTGCTTGTGCGCGCACCAAATACCCCCGGCCTGGACCAACAGAAATTCCGCTCACCGCAACGTGTCGGCATGGTTCGAAAATCACTGCGCCCCCTCTTGCAACCACGCACCGACACCGAAACATCCGCCCGACGGATGACCTGTACTGTCGAAACCCCGCTGCGCCATCGCCTGCTCGTGCACCCGCATGACGAGGTACAACGCGACCGCGATATACCCAGCGCATCGAGCCCCCTCGCCGGCATCCCGGCAGACCCGCGCGTGGAGTCCGCCCGCATCTCCAACCCGTGGGTGAAACCCATCGGGACAGGCTTGCCGGCTTCGACGAACCGCGGTGATGCGCACCTTCATGCCGATAATCCACCGATCACACGCAGGGTGCAGTCTGACCCCCGCACGACAACGCTGTCAATCTGCAGTGCATCACACTTCGAATGATGATGGTGTGGCTGCGGTAAGCTGCTTCTGGCACGGAATATCGAACAAAAGGCTTATACAGCAAGGCCTTTACATGCTGCGTCGCAACATAATACGCGCGCGACAAACGGGACTGTTTCTGCCAACCAACATGTGTCACACTGTCGTCCAATGGCAGTTATGACAGCGCTGTCACGTTACAAATCAGGACCCACACAAGCGTATGCCGACCCTGAAATGATCTCCGGCACAACTCCGCCTCCACTGTCAGCCCCCGTAACCCTGGAAGACGTCGCCAGCCACGCCGGCGTTTCCGCCAAAACGGTATCGCGTGTCGTCAATGGCGAACGTTCGGTGCGTCCGGAAACCCGCCAGCGCGTGCTGCACGTCATCGAGCAACTCGACTATCGCCCCAACCTGCTCGCACGCGGCCTGAGCGGCGCCCATGCCTATACGATCGGACTGGTCTATGACAACCCCAACGCCTACTACATCATCGCGATGCAGCAGGGCGCGCTTGCCACTTGTGACGACCTGCACTTCGGCCTGCAGATCCGACCGTGCAATTCCAGGACGCCCGCACTGGCTGAAGACCTGCGCGACTTCGTGCACCGCTCACGGCTTTCGGGGCTGGTGCTGACGACGCCGGTCTCGGAACGCACGGCGTCGCTGCGCAGGCTTGCCACCTACAACATTCCGTTTGTCCGGATCATTTCCGCCGCGCGCGATCCCCGCGACGGCTTTCCGTGCATCTACGTCGACGACCGCGACGCCGCATATGCCATCACCACCCACCTGCTGCAACTCGGCCATGTGCGGATCGGTTTCCTGAAGGGCGGCAAGCACCACCATGCCAGTGCCGAGCGCCTCAAGGGCTACAAGGATGCGCTGCGCGGCTATGGCGTTCCGCTGCGCGATGAATTGATGATCGAAGGCGATTACGTGTTCGACGACGGCTTTCGTGGCGCGCGCCGCCTGTTCGACCTCGCCGCACCGCCCACCGCCATTTTCGGGTGCAACGACGAAATTGCCGCCGGTGCATTGGCCGCCGCGCAATCGGTCGGCCTGCACGTGCCGTTCGACGTCTCGATTGCCGGGTTCGAGGACAGCCCGTTCTCGCGTCACTCGTGGCCGCCGCTCACCACGGCACGCCAGCGCGCCGACGTCATCGTCGAGCGCGCCGCGCGCATGTTGATCGCACGCATCAACGGCAGCGACGTCGACAACGAAGGATTCAATCCCGAACTGGTGGTCCGTGGTTCCACCGCACCACCACGGCCGAAATCCCGCCAACGCAAGCGTCGCTAGGATGGATGGTGCCAACCAGACCACAGGTGTCTGCATGATCTAGCAGGTTGTTGAAAAAGTGCTTTCCTGCACTTTTTCAGCGCGCCGAGTCCGGCCCATGTCCGTACTCGGCTTCGCCGAATCAAGCACTTGATGTGCTTGATTCGCGGCGGGCCATCCATGGCCCGCACCAACAGGGTGTTTTTCAACACCCTGCTAGAGGGGATCTCGCAATGAAAGTTCGTTCGTTGTTTGCCGTATTCGCCTTCACGGCGTTTTCCGCGACCGCCGTTTGCGCGGCGACACCCAATCCCGCCAAGACTCGCAGCTACATCGACCAAGCGTGGAGCACCCTCACGCGCTCGGTGAACGAGTGCCGGGCACTGATCGATCCGAAGGCACCATCGCACTCGGTAATCTATCTACCGTGGCATGTGGCGACACCGGCCTCGCTTGCGCAAAGCGCCAGGCGCTGCCATGTCAAGGTGGCCAACCTGCCCGCGCCGATCCGCTCACTCGGCGAGCTCAAGCCGAAAAAACTGCCGGCACAGGGGCTGCTTTACCTGCCCTACCCCTACGGCGTTCCGGGCGGCAGGTTCAACGCGATGTACGGCTGGGACAGCTATTTCATCGTGCTGGGACTCGTCGCCGATCACCGCGAGAAGCTCGCGCTCGACATGACCAACAACGCGTTGTACGAAGTCAGGTACTACGGCGGCGTGCTCAATGCCAACCGCACGTATTACCTCAGCCGTTCGCAACCGCCATTGTTGTCGGCAATGATGACCGCCGTGCTGGATGACCCGACGAGTTTCAGCGACGCGGCGGCCAAACACGCATGGCTGGCGCGCGCCTATCCGTTGGCCGTGCGCAACTACGAGATATGGACGCGCAAGCCGCATCTGGCCGGCAACACCGGCCTCTCGCGCTATTTTGATTTCGGCCACGGCCCGGTTATCGAATCCTCGGGCAGCGACTATTACCGCAGCGTCATCCATTGGCTGTTGGCGCATCCGTCGCAAAATGCCGGCTACTTGATCGAGGCTCCGCAGCATCCCGACGCCGCCCAGGCAGCCTCCTTGAAGAAAACGAGCTGCGACGTTGTCGCGTCGCAAACCTGCGCAAACGCCTGGCTGGACGGTTACCGCCTCACCGCCGATTACTACAAGGGCGATCGCGCCATGCGCGAATCCGGATTCGACACCGATTTCCACTTCGGTCCGTGGGGCGGTTCCACCCATCACTACGCGGGCGTAGGCTTGAACAGCCTGCTGTACCGCTACGCGCACGACCTGCAGCATTTCGCCAACGAACTGGGCAAGCCGGCCGATGCCGCACATTGGGCCAAGGCCGCCGAGGCCCGCCGCGACGCCATGAACAAATACCTGTGGCACTCGCAGCAGGGCCGCTACATGGATTACGACTTCGTCGCGGGCAAGCCATCCAGCGATCCCTACCTGACCATGTTCTACCCGCTGTGGGCGCACGTCGCTTCGAAACAGCAGGCGAGTGAATTGGTCAAGCAGCTCAAACTGTTCGAACACAAGGGTGGCCTCGCCATGAGTACCCGCGTCACCGGCGCGCAATGGGATGCGCCATTCGGCTGGGCGCCGACCAACTGGATCGCGGTCAAGGGTCTCGATGCTTACGGGTTCAAAGCCGATGCGGTTCGAATCTCCTGCAAATTCACCGGCACGATCGACCGCAGCTTCGCCAAGGACGGCACCATCCGCGAGAAATACAACATGCTGCTCGGCAACGCCGACGTGAAGATCACCGCCGGCTACAAACAGAACGTGATCGGTTTCGGCTGGACCAATGGCGTATATCTGAAGATGCGCCATCTCATCGAAACCGCAGGTGGATGCGGCGACGCCCCGGCAAAACGCGCCAGCGCAGCGCAATGATGCGAATTCGCGACTGAACCGGCGATACGCCGATACTTCATCCCACATCCACGCACCAGGGGCACGCTCCGATGAACACGATCGCCACGACCGCCGCCGGGCATGCTCGCCGCCACGCCGCCTTCGTCGCGATACTCGCCGCGCTTGCCGGATTGATGTTCGGCCTTGACGTGGGCGTCATTTCCGGCGCGCAGCAGTTCATCCAGCACGACTTCGCCATCAGCGACGTCATGCTGGAACGGATCGTCAGCAGCATGATGGTCGGCGCCGCGGTCGGCGCGGCGCTCGCGGCATGGCTTTCGATGCGCTTCGGGCGCAAGCGCTCGCTGGTGTTCAGTGGCAGTCTGTTCGTGATCGGGTCGCTGCTGTCCGCGGCCGCGTGGTCGCCCGAGGCCTTGATCGGCGCGCGCCTCGTACTGGGCCTTGCGATCGGCATCGCCGCTTTTACCGCGCCTCTGTATCTGGCAGAGATTGCACCGTTCGATCGGCGCGGCGCGATGATTTCAACTTACCAATTGATGATTACCATCGGCATCTTCGTCGCCTTCCTGTCCGACACCGGCTTCAGTTACATCGAAGGCTGGCGCTGGATGCTCGGCATCATCGCATTGCCCGGCGTGCTGTTTTTGCTGGGCGTGATCCGGCTGCCGGAAAGCCCGCGCTGGCTGATGTTACGGCAACGCGACGCCGATGCCGATGCGGTGCTGCAGAAGTTGCGCGGCGACGCCGAGGCCGTGCAACGGGAAGTCGCAGAGATCAAGCAACAACTACGCACCCCGCAACAAGGTTGGCGGCTGTTCCTGGAAAACCGCAACTTCCGCAGGTCAGTCGGTCTCGGTATCGCCTTGCAAGTCGTCCAGCAACTGACCGGGATCAACGTGGTGATGTATTACGCGCCACGCATCTTCGCCGACATGGGTTATGCCACCAGCATGCAGATGTGGTTCACCGCGATCGTCGGGTTGACCAATGTGCTGGCCACTTTCATCGCGATCGGGTTCGTGGACCGGATCGGGCGCAAGCCCATCCTCTACGCCGGTTTCGTAGTCATGACCATTGGCCTTGGCATCGTCGGCGTCCTCATGTACATGGGCCTGGGCACGCAGGGCGAACGTTTGTTCGCGGTTGCCATGCTGCTGCTGTTCGTGGTGGGCTTCGCGTTTTCGGCCGGTCCGCTGGTGTGGACGCTGTGCTCCGAAATCCAGCCGCTCAAGGGCCGCGACTTCGGCATCGGGGTTTCCACCGTGACCAATTGGGTGAGCAACGCCATCGTCGGCGCCACCTTCCTCACCTTGCTCAATCACTTCGGGCACGCCAACACGTTCTGGTTGTACGCCGGGCTCAACGCGGTGTTCCTGCTGTTCACCTGGGCGCTGGTCCCCGAGACCAAGGGCGTCAGCCTCGAACATATCGAACGCAAATTGATGGGCGGCAAACGACTGCGCAACATCGGCGCGTCACCCATCGCATGAATGACACGGCCGCGAGATTCATTCCTCGCGCCAGATCGCTACATGCGGTTGCGCATCCGCGTCGATCCAGTCGCGGAACATGCCGTCGGTGTTGAACGGTAGCGCGAAGCCGCCGTCGACGCCCAACACGCGCCTGTCAATTGCCGCTGTGCTGGACATCGATCAGCTTGGTTGCTTTGCGGCGTATTCCGGCAGCAGCGCGTCGGGTGGTCGCGCGGCTGGAAAATGCGCGGTCGCGGTGGTGCCCATGCCGGGCGTGCTTTCCAGCATGACCTGCCACGCGTAGCGGTCGGCGATGCGGCGCACGATTGCAAGCCCGATGCCGTGGCCCTTGCCACCCGTGCGGCTGCCCCGATAGAACGGCTGGAAAGCGCGTTCGAGGTCTTCCTCGCTCATGCCGCTGCCGGTGT
>JBOHYW010000129.1:0-9953 GCA_050738155.1 Rhodanobacteraceae bacterium | reverse complement strand
ATGCAATAGGGGATCACGTACATCGTGCGCCCTTGCATGCAGCCGTCGAACAGCGCATCGATCTTGGCATGCGCCTCGGCCGGGTCCATCCAGTTGTTGTTGGGGCCGGCGTCGTCCTTGTTCTTCGTGCAGATCACGGTGAGTTTTTCGACCCGCGCGACGTCCTTGGGATCGGAACGATGCAGGTAGCAGCGCGGGTGGGTTTGCTGATTCAGTTCAATCAGTTCGCCCGTGTGCAACATCCCGTCCACGAGCTTCTGGTACTCGGCATCGGAGCCGTCGCACCAGTGAACGTGGTCGGGACGGGTTTTCTTTGCAACGTCATCGATCCATCGGTTCAGTGCATCCAGTTTGCTTGGCATCGTTGAAGTTCTCCAGTTGTATTCAATAATTGTATTCAGCAGGCAAAAGGGGCATCACTGCGGGAGAGAACGCCCGTGGTTTTTGTTGTGGCGTTCTCTATCCGACGACCCTTTTCGAGTCAGCCTGGCGGCAAGATTGGAGTGGAGGTGGGCTCCGGAGGATGGAGAAAGATGACGGTAATCCTCGCGTATGGCCTTTGCAAGACGCGTTCAGGGGCGGGTTATGTGTGGTCGCAGCTCGCGACCAAGTCTGCAGTCGAAGCCGCTGTTGTGAAAAGTCAGGCCATGGAAGGCCGCTCTGGTCTGTACGGCGCTGGTTCCATGCAAGTCCGCTTTGCCGCCAGGTGCGGGGCGATCAGGGACGATCGCACATTCAGGGCACCAGCGTTTCGATCACGTGCTCGACATAGGCCTCGTACTGCTCGTGCGAAAGATGCGGCAGTTCCAGCGCCACGTTCAGTTGCAGGAAACCCACGTAGGCCGCGTAGGTGAGCCGTGCGCGATGGCGGGCGTCCTCGATGGCGAGGCCGGCCTGCCGGAAAGCCAGCATCAGCAAATCCATGCGACGCTGCGAAACCCGCGTCATCACGGGTTTCACCAGCGGGTGGTCGAGCGCCTGCAGCAGCGCGGCATAGATTCGATGTGGCTGGATCTCGCCGGATACCCAGCGGAACAGCGCGTCGAGCCGTTCACGCGGGTCGTCGTGCACTGCACCGATGTGGCTTTGCAGCTCGTTCTCGTCGTCGGCTTCCCAGCCTTTCAAGGTCGCCTGCAGCAAGGCTTCGCGATTCTTGAAGTGCCAGTAGAAGCTGCCCTTGGTGACGCCGAGTCGTCGCGCCAGTGCTTCGACCGCCAGTGCCGCCACGCCTTCTTCGGCGATCATTTGCAACGCGCCGCGTTCCCAATCCAGCGCCGAAAGACGCGGATGGGCGGAGCTGCGACGCGGAACCGGGGCGCTGCCGGGGTTGGCTGTCGGCTTGTCGGACATGACCATACTTTAGCGTATTGACAGTCTGATGGCTTAATTCCATACTGCAGCGTATGGAACGAGGAGCTGCCAGTGCTTCGGGCGTATCAAGCCACGTGGGTACTGCCGACGGATTGAATCTGGCGGTGGAAACGCGTGGCCCGGCCGATGCACCGCCGTTGTTGTTTGCCCACGGTTTCGGCCAGGGTCGCCGCGTGTGGGCGTGCGTTGCCGCGGCCATCGCGGCGCAGGGCTGGCGCACGATTGCTTTCGATGCACGCGGACACGGCGACAGCGATCATGCCAGCGACGGTGCGTACCGCCTCGAGCAATTCGTCGACGACCTGGTGGGCGTCGCCGCTGCACTCGAGCAGCCGCCGGTGCTGGTCGGGCATTCGATGGGCGGTTTGCTGGGATTGGTTGCAGCGGGAGAGGTTCGACCGAGTCCTTTTCGCGCGCTGGTGCTGGTGGACATCTCGCCACGCTGGGAAGCGCCGGGCGTCGAACGCATTTTCGAATTCATGCGCGCGCACAAGGATGGCTTTGCTTCGCTTGAAGACGCCTCGGCCGCGGTCGGCGCTTACGCGCCGCAGCGCCCACGTCGCCGCACACTCGACGAGTTGGCAGCGTTGTTGAGTCGTGGCGAGGATGGCCGCTGGCATTGGCAATGGGATCCGGCGCTGCTGGATACCATCGCGATCGAAGCTGACCGGCATCAGGCACGGGTGCTGGACGCCGCGCGCAAGGTGGAGGTGCCGGTATTGCTGGTGTCGGGCGGGCGCAGTGACGTAGTATCCGAACAAAGCGTGGCGGAATTCCTGCGCAATGTGCCGAACGCCAGGCACGTCGAAATTGCCGACGCCAGCCACGCCGTGGTGGGCGATGATTGCCACGCACTCACTGCCGCGATCGCCTCGTTTTTGAAAACCCTGGCACCAACCGCGCCACACGTGACGCCGAGTCGTCGCGATGATCGAAACCCCTGCATGGGAATCCAGCCATGAGCACCATCATCACCTTGGTCTGCGTCGCCATCGTCGGTCTTGCCTGCGCGTATTTCCGCAGCCGCCTGTGGCAGTGGACGCTGGCGACCATCGTCACCATCGTCGTGGTCGGCATCGGGTTCGGCGCGTGGACGCCGATGTGGGTGCTGCTGGGCATTTTCGTGGTGCTGGTGGCGGTGCCGCTGAACGTGACGCCGCTGCGGCGAGCGCTGTTTGCCGCGCCGGTGCTGACGTTGTTCAAGCGCGTGTTGCCGGCGATTTCGGAAACCGAACAGGTCGCGCTGGACGCCGGCACGGTCGGTTTCGAGGGCGAATTGTTTGCTGGCAAGCCGGATTGGTCGAAGCTGCTGTCCGAGCCGAAACCGCAACTGAGTGCGGAAGAGCAGGCCTTCCTCGACGGCCCGTGCGAGGAGCTTTGCGCGATGGTGGACGATTGGCAGATCACCCACGAGCTGGCCGATCTGCCACCCGAAATCTGGGATTTCATCAAGCGTCGTGGCTTCTTCGCGATGATCATTCCGAAACAATACGGCGGGCTGGAGTTCTCGGCGCTGGCGCACTCGGCGGTGTTGCAGAAGCTGTCCAGCATTTCGGCGACGCTGTCGTCGCTGGTGGCGGTGCCGAACTCGTTGGGCCCGGCGGAACTGCTGCTGCGCTACGGCAGTGAACATCAGAAGAACCATTACCTGCCGCGCCTCGCCGATGGCCGCGAGATCCCCTGCTTCGCCTTGACGGGGCCGTATGCGGGCTCGGACGCCACCTCGATTCCCGACTATGGCATCGTCTGCAAGCAGACCGTCGACGGCAAGGAAACCTTGGGCATCAAGCTGACCTTCGACAAGCGTTACATCACGCTGGCGCCGGTCGCGACGTTGGTGGGTCTGGCGTTCCGCATGTACGACCCCGAACATCTGTTGGGCGACACGGAAGACCTGGGGATTACCCTCGCGCTGATTCCTCGTGAAACGCAAGGGCTCGAAATCGGCCGCAGGCATTTCCCGCTCAACATTCCGTTCCAGAACGGTCCGCTGCACGGCAAGGATGTATTCGTGCCCATCGACACCCTGATCGGCGGTCCGCATATGGCCGGCCACGGCTGGCGCATGCTGGTGGAATGCCTGTCGGTCGGGCGCGGCATTTCGTTGCCGTCCAACGCCACCGGTTTCGTGCGGCTGGCGGTGGCCGCGACCGGCGCGTACGCGCGCATCCGCAAGCAGTTCGGCCTCGCGGTGGCGCGCTTCGAAGGCGTCGAGGAAGCGCTCGCCCGCATCGGCGGTTTTGCGTACGCGACCATCGCGTTGTCGCGTGCGTCGGCGGCGGCGGTCGATCGCGGCGAGAAGCCGGCGGTGGCGTCCGCCATCGCCAAATGCCATGCCACCGATCTTGGCCGCGAAGTGATCAAGGACGCCATGGACGTGCACGGCGGCAAGGGCATCCAGTTGGGGCCGTCCAACTATCTCGGCCGCATGTGGCAGGGCGCGCCGATCCCGATCACGGTGGAAGGCGCCAACATCATGACCCGCAGCCTGATGATCTTCGGCCAAGGTGCAATCCGCTGCCATCCATGGATCCTGAAGGAAATGCACGCGGTACACGAGCCCGACCGCAAGAAAGCGCTGCGTGCGCTCGACGAGGCCCTGTTCGGCCATCTCGGCTTCGGGATTTCCAACGCGGTGCGATCGTTCTGGCTGGGCATCACCTTTGCCAAGTTCGGCAAGGCACCGGGCGACGACTACACGCGCCGTTACTACCGCAAGTTGAATCGTTATTCCGCGGCGCTGGCGTTGCTGGCCGATACCGCGATGGGCGTATTGGGCGGGAAACTCAAGTTCAAGGAAAAGATTTCCGCGCGGCTTGGTGACGTGTTGTCCTACCTCTACATCTGCTCGGCGATGCTGAAGCGCTACGAGGATGAAGGTCGCCCGGAAATCGAGCGGCCGATGCTGGCTTGGGCTTTCCACGAGTCGGTATGGCGGATGCAGATGGCGCTGGATGGCGTGATCCGCAACTTCCCGGTGCGGCCGGTGGCGTGGGTCGTGCACACGCTGGTGTTCCCGTTCGGTCGCCGCGAAGTGCCGCCGTCCGATCGGCTGGGCCGGCGCGTGGCCGCGTTGTTGACCGCACCCAACGCCGCGCGCGATGCCATCGTGCACGGCATGTACCTGACCCCGAACGCCAACAACCCGGTTGGCCGGATGCACGCGTTGCTGCCAGACGTGGTCGCGGCCGAGCCGGTCGAACGCAAGTTCCTGAAGGCCGTGAAATCGGGCGCGATCAAGGCGCACGATTACTTCGAGCAGCTCGCCGAAGCCGAAAAGCAGGGCGCGATCAGCGAGATCGAACGCGCGCAACTCGAGCATCTGCGCCGCATCACCGCCGAGTTCATCAACGTGGATGATTTCGATCCAGAGGAATTGCGCGCGAAGATCATCCATGCCGGCACCGACACCAGGCGCTCGCTGCACGTGGCGTAGCGCTGCACCAGCGGCAGTAGCCTGGATGCAGCCGCGACCGCGACGGAATCCGGGGTGCGAACCGGAGCGGCACGCGGGCGATCCCCGGCGTCGACGGTTCAACGGCGCCCGTAGGGTTCGGCATCGAGGACTTGTGTAGCGGGTTGCCGCTGCTTACGCTGCAGCGTCCGGCGGTGGTGGAAGACATGACCCATTTCCTGGTGATGGATCAGGGCACGAGCAGCAGTCGGGCGATGCTGTTCGATCACCGTGGCCGCGTCCTCGCGACGGCGCGCCGTGAGCTTGCCGTCAGCTGCCCGCGCCCGGGCTGGGTCGAACAGGATGCACTGGAAATCTGGACGTCGCAGCGCGAGGCCGCCGGGGAAGCGCTGGTCCGAGCCGGCGTCGGTGCGCACGAGGTGGCCGCGCTCGGCATCGCGAACCAGCGCGAAACGACCATCGTCTGGGATCGTGCCGACGGCCGGCCGATCGCGCCCGCGATCGTGTGGCAGGACCGACGCACCAGCGCGCTTTGCCAGACCTTGTACGACAGTGGTGCTGCCGCGACGGTTCGTGCCAAGACCGGCTTGCGCCTCGATCCCTATTTTTCCGCGACCAAAATTGCGTGGATCCTCGAACACGTCGACGGCGCGCGTGAGCGCGCCCGGCGCGGCGAACTCGCGTTCGGCACCGTGGACAGCTGGCTCATCTGGAATCTCACCGAAGGCTGCGTGCATGCCACCGACGTGACCAACGCGTCGCGCACGCTGCTGTTCAACATCGATACGCTGGACTGGGACGCCGAACTGCTGGAGCTGTTCGACATCCCGCGCGGGCTGTTGCCCGAGGTGCGCCCATCGGCGGGCCGCTTCGGCAGTACCCGGTTCGATGGCGGCACCATCGAACTGATCGGCGTGGCCGGTGACCAGCCCGCCGCGCTGCTCGGCCAGCAGTGCCGCACGGCTGGTGACGTCAAGAACACCTACGGCACCGGCGCGTTCGTGGTGATGCACACGGGTTCGCAGCGGCTGGACACCGAAGGGCTGATTGCCTCGCCGGTATGCAGCCTGCCGGGGGAGTCCGTGGCGTACGGGCTGGAGGGTTCCGTTTTCGTCGCCGGCGCATGGGTGCAGTGGCTGCGCGACGGGCTGGGTTTGATCAAGCAGGCTGCAGACATCGAAGCCCTTGCGCGCGGGGTGCCCGACAGCGGCGACGTGACCATCGTGCCGGCACTGACCGGCCTTGGCGCGCCCATCTGGGATCCGGCGGCGCGCGGCACGATCCTCGGCCTCACCCGCGGCACCACCGCCGCGCACCTTGCGCGAGCCAGCCTCGAAGCCATCGCGTTCCGCACGCGCGACGTGATCGAAGCCATGCAGGCCGCACTCGCGGCCCCCGTCGCGTCATTGCGCGTCGATGGTGGAGCCGCCGGCAACGAGCTGCTGCTGCAGATCCAGGCCGATGTGTTGGGTGTGCCGATCCTGCGGCCCAAGGCGACCGAAACCACCGCACGGGGTGCAGCGATGCTGGCGGCGGCAGGATCATCGACGATCGATAGCGATGGTTTCGATGGTTGGTGGCAGGCGGACAAGCACTTCGTGCCGACGTCGAACGAAGACGATCGCCGGCGTCGTTATCGAAATTGGCAGCGTGCGCTCGAACGCGCCCGCGACTGGGCCACGGATGCCGACGCATGAGCGGCATGGAGCGTGCACGAAATTTGGCGCGACTCGAGCAGGAGTCGTTCGACGTGCTGGTGGTCGGCGGCGGTGCGACCGGCGCCGGGGTGGCGCTGGATGCCGCGTCGCGCGGCCTGTCGGTGGCATTGGTCGAACGCGGCGATTTCGCAAGCGGCACATCGAGTCGCTCGACCAAGCTGGTGCACGGCGGCGTGCGCTATCTCGATGCCGCGGTGATGCAGCGTGATCGTGCCCAGTTCCATCTCGTCCGCGAGGCGCTGGCCGAACGCGCGATCCTGCTCCACATCGCGCCGCACCTGGTGCACCCGCTGCGCACGGTGGTGCCCGCGTACACGTTGTGGCAGGCGCTCTTTTATCGCGCGGGCCTGTGGTTGTACGACCGCGCGGCCGGCGCCGCCGCGATCGGGCGCAGTCATTTTCTTTCGCGCGCGAAACTGCTTGAGTCGTTCCCGCGCCTGAAACCGCGCGGCCTCAAGGGCGGGGTCGCCTATTACGACGGCCAGTTCGATGACGCGCGCATGGCGCTGGCGGTGCTCGCGACCGCGGCGCGCGAGTCCGCGGTCGTGGCCAACCGGGTCGAAGCCGTGGCCTTGCTGGAGAACAACGGCAGGCTCAATGGCGCCCGTGTGTGCGACCGGATCAGCAATCGAACGTTCGATATGGATGCGCGCGCGATCGTCAACGCCACCGGTCCCGGTGGCGACATCTTGCGCCGCATGGAACACGCGGATGCCGCGCCGTTGCTGGAACCCAGCCGCGGCACCCACCTCGCGTTCGATCGTTCCTGGACACCCGGGGGCGATGGCCTGCTGATTCCGAAAACCTCGGATGGCCGCGTGCTGTTCCTGCTGCCTTGGCAGGGTGACACCATCGCGGGCACCACCGACGTGGCCGCGTCCGCGAGCTTCGATCCCGAGCCGAGCGACGTGGAAATCGATTACCTGCTGGCGCAGTTGGGCGAGTGGCTGCAGCCGGCTCCGAACCGCACGGCATTGCGCGCGAGCTGGGCGGGGCTGCGGCCGTTGATCGCCGAAGCGGCTACCCGCACCGCCAACATCGTGCGCGAGCATCACATCGAAGTCGGACCCAAGGGCCTCGTGACGATCGCCGGCGGCAAGTGGACGACCTACCGACGGATGGCCGAGGAGACCGTCGATCGGGTCATCGAAACCTTCGGACTGGTCGCTCGCAACAAGTGTCGTACCCGTGAACTCAAGCTGGTCGGCGCGGAAGGTTTCGACGCACACCTCGCGCAATCACTGGCCGCGCAACACGACATCGAAGCCGACATCGCCGATCACCTGGCCCATGCCTACGGCGGCCTCGCCGGCCGGCTGTTGACGGAGGCGGAAGCAAACGAGGGCGGCACACGCCGCCTGAGCGTCGGCTACCCCTACATCGAAGCCGAAGTGCGCTGGGCGAAGCGGCACGAAATGGCCATCACTACCGAGGACGTACTGGCCCGCCGTACCCGCCTTACGTTCCTCGATGCGCGCGCCGCGACCGAAGCCCGGTCGCGGGTCGAAGCGATCCTTGGGCGTGGCTGATGATGCCGACGCTACGAATCCGCCGTCGACAACGTGATACCTGCCGCGACAAGTTCCGACCCCGGCCTGTGATGACTGACTGAGCGTGTGCTTGGTCAACGTTGGCAGGGACGCGTTTCAGGATCGCCGGAATCCGAACGACGCGGTGCACCCACTGAGATGGCACGCATCAGGACGAGGCCGTGGCTTCCAGCGCGAGGTCGGGTTCGTCGAGGCATGCCGCGTCCATGCCCATGCGCGCCAGCCGGGTGAGGCGATCACGGTCAGGCTCGTTGATCGACCAGGTTGCAGCCAGCAACCCGCGTGCGTGCAACGCGTTGACGCGCGCGGCGGTGCAATCCCGGTCATACATGAACCAGGCATCGCCACCCGCGGATGCAACCGCTTCGGGATAGCCTCCGGCGAGTCGTCGCGGATTGAGACCCGCGTACCACGACGCGGCGCCCGATCCGTACAGCGTGCGGAGTGTTTGCAGGTAGTCAGGGTCAGGCGGGTCGTCTTCTCGCGGCGGCTGGCCAGGCTCGAACCAGCTCAAGGGCACCGTTGTGAACCACGTCGACAGCTCCGGGCACTGTTTCTTCGCGGTCACCAATGCACCCCAGTCGAACGAGCAAAGGATGGCGCGTGCGAAGAAATCTTCCTCGCGCAGGATGTCCAGGGTCGCATCGAGCAAGTTCCGCCACGCTTGCCGCGCTGCGTGTTCCATCGGTGTCTTGATTTCGATCACCAGCCTGAAATGCGGCGAGCGCATCTTCGCCAGTTGGATTACATCGCGGAGCAGGGGGATGCACTGGCCGGGTACCGGCACGATTCGCGGATGACGTCGGGCGTAGTCGCTGCCGGGCCGGGGCACGCCGATTTCATAACGTTGCAATTCCGCCAGGCTGAGGTCGGCGATGCGCGGCCGGTTGTCTTCGTCGATCCACGTGCCGTCCGCGCCTTTGCAGTAGCCGGGATGAAGCGCGCCGTCGTGATGCACGATCACCTGCCCATCGCGGCTCAGGTGCACGTCCAGTTCGGCACCGGCGGCGCCAAGAGTCATTGCGTTATCGAAGGCCGCGAGCGTGTTCTCGACACGCAACGCTGCGCCACCGCGGTGGGCGATCACTTGCATGGCTTTGTCACGGGTCATGGGTCGTGCAACCTGCCGGGTTCACGCGCACAACACGGTCGCGTGATGGCGCAGGTGATCCTCGATGAAACTCTGCACGAACCAGTAGCTGTGGTCGTAGCCCGGCAGCATGCGCAGCGTCAGCGGCTGGCCAACTTCACTGCAAGCTTCCTCCAGCAATTCGGGTCGCAGTTGCTCCACGCGGTACGGGTCCAGTTCGCCCTGATCGACCAGGATGGTGCCGGGAAAGCGCGCGCCCGCGCGCAGCAGTTCGCAGGTGTCGTGGCGTTTCCATTCCGCGCGATCGGTACCGAGGTACATGATGAAGATCCGGCGTTCGCCCCACGGTACCCGGGTTGGGGATGCGATCGGCGCCAGCGCCGACAGTGAGCGGTACTTGCCCGGATGCCGCAGCGCCAATGTCAATGCACCGTGGCCACCCATCGAGTGGCCCATCATCCCGCAGCGCGCGAAGTCGGCCGGAAAGTGTTGTGCGATCACGCCCGGCAATTCTTCCGTGACATATGTTTCCATCTGGAAACGCGGCGACCACGGCAGTTCGGTGGCATCGACGTAGAAGCTCGCGCCTTCGCCGACTTCCCAGTCACCGGTGGCACCTTCGATGCCGGTGTCGCGTGGACTGCTGTCCGGTGCGACAAGCATCAGGCCCAGTTCGGCCGCGACGCGCTGGGCGCCGACCTTGATCGGGAAGGTTTCCTGGGTGCAGGTGAGCCCGGCGAGGTAGAACAGTACCGGTACCTTCGCGTGGGCGGCCCGCGGCGGTGTGTACACCGCGAAGTTCATCGGGC
>JBOHYW010000128.1:0-10103 GCA_050738155.1 Rhodanobacteraceae bacterium | reverse complement strand
GCCGGTGATCGCCCCGGAATGACGACCAATTTTCCCGTGTGCATGAGGTTTACTGAGATATAGCGCTAATCAGGGTGCGGGGAAGGGTCAATTTTGCGTCAACCGCCGGGCCGGCTACCATGCGGCGGACGTGCCGGTGCGGTCTGCCGGCCGGGTGTCGCGCGCGTCCAGTGTGCGGCGGGGAGTCACTGGCACGGGATCGAAATCCATGAATGCAATCAGCGGTCTGCCGAAACGTCGCGAACTGACCGTGCGCGGCGTCATCATCGGCATCGTCATCACCATCGTCTTCACCGCCGCGAATGTCTATTTCGGGTTGAAGGCCGGGCTGACGTTTTCGACCTCGATCCCGGCTGCGGTGATCTCGATGGCGATCCTGAAGGCGATGCGGGACGCCACCATCCAGGAAAACAATATCGTGCAGACCGTGGCCTCGGCCGCGGGCACGTTGTCGTCGATCATCTTCGTGCTGCCGGGCCTCATCATCGTCGGTTACTGGACGGGATTCCCGTTCTGGATCTCGGCCGGCATCTGCGCGACCGGCGGCATCCTCGGCGTGATGTACACGATTCCGCTGCGGCGCGCGTTGGTCACCGACTCCGACTTGCCATATCCGGAAGGCGTGGCTTGCGCCGAGGTGTTGAAAGTCGGCAGCGCGGGTTCCGAGCAGATCGGCCGCATGGGCGAGGTGGAGTCCGTACCCGGTGCGGGTGGCGCACGCGGTACGGAGGCCATCGATCTCGCCGCCGCCGCGCAGAGCAGCAGCGCGGGCCTGAAAGCGGTGTTGTGGGGAGCGATCGTGTCGGCGATCTTTTACATCATCGTGCAGACGCGTGTGTTCGCGGGCGCGGTGACCGATTATTTCCGTGTCGGCGGTGACCGCGGCGGCGCCAGCGGTTTCGATTTCGGCCTGTCGTTCGCGTTGTTCGCGATCGGCCACCTGGTCGGCTTGTGGGTGGGCGTCGCGATGCTGGTCGGCGCGCTGATCGGCTGGGCGTGGGCGGTGCCGTATTTCACGCATCTGCACTGGGCCGCGGGTGCGGCAGCGACCGTCGCGCAGGCCGGCTGGAGCCACTACGTGCGCTTCATTGGCGCCGGCACCATCGGCGTGGCGGCGATCTGGACACTGGCCAAGTTGGTGAAGCCGCTGGTCAGCGGGCTGGCCGGCGCGTTCCGCGCGTCGCGCGCGCGCAAATCCGGCACGCTCGATCAATTGCCGCGCACCGAGCACGACATGCCGATCGGCCTGGTCGGATTGATTTCGCTGATCTGTTTCATCCCGATCGCGTTTCTGCTGTGGCATTTCGCGATTACCAATGGCCTTGGCGCCGCGATCGCGACGCTGGTGATCGGTGGCGTGGTGTTCGTGGTACTGCTGAGTTTTTTGGTGTCGGCGGTGTGTGGTTACATGGCCGGACTGATCGGATCTTCCAACAGCCCGCTGTCGGGCGTCGGCATCCTCGTCGTGGTGATCGCGGCGTTGTTGCTGGTGGTCGGCGTGAAACCCTTCCTGCCGCCGGGCGCCGACAAGGCGTTGGTCGGCTTCGCCTTGTTCATCACCGCGATCGTGTTTGCGGTCGCGTCGATCGCCAACAACAACCTGCAGGATCTGAAGACCGGCCAACTGGTCGACGCCACGCCGTCGATGCAGCAGTGGGCGCTGGTGATCGGCGTGCTGGTTGGCGCGGTGGTGATTCCGCCGGTGCTGGATTTGCTGCAACACACGTATGGTTTTCTCGGCGCGCCCGGTGCGAACCCCGCGACCGCGTTGCCCGCGCCGCAGGCCGGCTTGATTTCCGCGCTGGCCAAAGGCGTGATTACCGGCAACGTACCTTGGGACATGATCGGCATTGGAGCCGCGATTGGCGTCGCGATCATCATTCTCGATGAATTGTTGGGTCTTTCGAAGAGGCAGGACACGCCACGTCTGCCGCCACTCGCGGTTGGCCTTGGCATCTACCTGCCGACCTCGACCACCTTGATGGTGGTGGTGGGCGCGCTGGTCGGCGCGTGGTTCGACCGACGCGCCGATCGTCACCCGAACACGGATGGGACCAAGCAACTCGGCGTGCTGCTGGCGTCCGGATTGATCGTTGGAGAGAGCCTGCTGGCGGTGATCTTCGCGGCGATCGTGGGTTTGAGTGGCAAGCAAGGCCCGATCGTGCTGGTGGGGAAGAGTTTCGAGACGCCTTCGATCATCATCGGCGGCATCGTGTTCGCGATTACCATCATCCTGCTGTATCGCTGGATCATCCGGATGGGGCGCGCGGCGGCTTGAGTCGGCAACGCCGGCTCCGGCCTTCGGCCTTGAGCCGACCTACGGTTTTTGTGGCAGTTTGTAGGCCGGTTCAAGGAGCGCAGCGACGACTGCGCCGCAGGAGCGGCGCGAACGGCGCAGCCGGGCCCGAAGGGCCGGAGGGCAGGATGCCCGGAGTCTACCGGCGAATCCTGGCAACGCCCCGGCTTCGGCCTTGAGCCGACCTACGATTGGTCGCGACTCCTTGAAATCCCGTGCAATGACCGCCAGTTTTTGGGCGCGCCGTCTTGATATCCATTACTCCCATTAGCTGCCTTCATCATGGAAGCCGCGTTATGACCACCACCACCGAAACCCGTCCGTTCGAAGCCGAAGTCGCGCAGGTACTGCGCCTCGTCACGCACTCACTGTATTCGCACAAGGAAATCTTCCTGCGCGAACTGGTTTCCAATGCATCGGACGCCTGCGACAAGCTGCGCTTCGAGGCCATCGGCAAGCCCGAACTTTTGGGGGATGACAGCGACTTGCACATCGACGTCGAGTACGACAAGGATGCCAAGGCCATCACCGTGCGCGACAACGGCATCGGCATGACCCGCGAGGAAATCGTCGCCAACCTCGGTTCGATCGCAAGTTCCGGCACCCGCCGTTACCTCGAGTCCCTATCCGGCGAGCAGCAGGCCGACGCACGCCTGATCGGCCAGTTCGGCGTGGGGTTTTATTCCGCGTTCGTGGTGGCCGACAAGGTGACGGTGCTGACCCGCCACGCCGGTGTCGATGCGAGCGAAGGCGTGCGCTGGGAAAGCGACGGCAAGGGTGAGTATTCGCTTGGCGCAGAGGAAATTGCCGCGCGCGGAACGTCCGTGATCCTGCACCTGAAAGACGACGAGACGGAATTTCTCGACAGCTGGAAGCTGCGCGATCTGATCCGCAAGTATTCCGATCATGTCGCCTTCCCGGTCCGCATGCACAAGCAGGCGGACGGCAAGCCCACCGACGAGTGGGAAACCGTCAACGACGCCTCGGCGCTGTGGGCGAAACCTAAGACCGAAATCAGCGACGACGAATACAAGGCGTTCTACAAATCGCTTGGCCACGATTTCAACGATCCGTTGGCGTGGAGTCACAATCGTGTCGAGGGCAGTCAGCGCTTCACCACGCTTTTGTACCTGCCGGCGCAGCCGCCGTTCGATCTGTTGATGGGCGCACGTGACGAACGACGCGGCATCAAGCTTTACATCAAGCGCGTCTTCGTCATGGACGCAGCCGAGGAGCTGCTGCCGAACTACCTGCGCTTCGTGCGCGGCGTGGTCGATGCCGATGATCTTCCGCTCAACGTCAGTCGCGAGATCCTGCAGCACAATCGTCAGATCGAGCGAATCAAGGCGTCCTGCGTCAAGCGCGTGCTGGACCTGATCGAGAAGCTCGCCAAGAACGAGCCGGACAAATTCGAAACCTTCCGCAAGGCATTCGGCAATACCTTGAAGGAAGGCATCGTCGAAGACCCGTCCAACCGTGAACGCATTGCCAAGCTGCTGCGTTTCGCTTCGACAAAAGGCGAAGGTGCCGAGCAGACTGTTTCGCTGGATGACTACATCGGACGCATGCAGATCGGCCAGGATGCAATCTGGTATGTCACCGCCGACAGCTACAAGGCCGCGGCCGGCAGCCCGCAACTCGAAGCCTTCAAGGCCAAGGGCATCGAGGTGCTGCTGATGTTCGACCGCGTCGATGAATGGATCATGGGCCAGTTCAGCGAATACGAAGGCAAGCCATTCCGCAACGTCGCCAAGGGTGAATTGCCGCTGGACGAGGCCGACAAGCAGAAGCAGGAAGAGGTCGCAAAGGAAGCCGAACCGCTGGTGAAAAAGTTGAAGGAGTTGCTGGGCGAGCGGGTCAACGACGTCAGGGTTTCGACACGCCTCACCGATTCGCCGTCGTGCCTTGCGCTGGCCGATTACGACTTGGCGCCCCATCTCGTGCGCTTGTTGCGCGAGGCCGGGCAGGAAGTACCCGATTCAAAACCGACGCTGGAAATCAATCCCGCGCATGCGCTGGTCCAGCGTATCGAGTCGGAAGCCGACGAAGCCAAGGCAAAGGACCTTGCCTTACTGTTGCTGGAGCAGGCCGAGATCACCGCCGGCGCGGCGTTGCCCGATCCGGCGGCGTTCGTGCAGAGGATGAATCGGGCCTTGCTCGGCAAATGACACGCGTCAGATGTGAATGCCCAGCTTGACCGCCTTGGCGTTGATTTCATCCAAGGCTGTTTTCAGGTCATAGCCGTATTTCTGCCGGCACAGTTTGATCGCCTCGATCTTCTGGCCAGTGCGCAATTGGGCTTCAATTTCAGCATCGCCGATGTCGGTGCGAGCTGGAGAGACGGCCTTCGGTCTGCGGACGTAGATCGATCTGGCGAGCAGAAAACCGGTCGCGAAGCACAACACTGCCAATTCCCACGGATGTGCAAGTATTTCCATGCTGGCGCCTCCTCCTGTGACTGCTGCGATCATACTGCTTGTGAAAGGACTGCATACACCTGAAATTGACCTGGTCCGCATCGATGCCTGGCTGTGGGCCGCGCGATTCTTCAAAACCCGCGCGCTGGCGAAACAGGCCGTCGAGCGCGGGCGCGTGACGATCGCGGGTGCGCCATGCAGGCCGTCGCACACCGTCGCGCTGGGCGATCGACTGCGCATCACGCGTGGCGAAGAAGCCTTCGAAGTCGAGGTGACCGGGCTGGCACACAAGCGCGGCTCGGCCGCCGTCGCGCAAACGCTTTATCGCGAATCGGAAGCATCGATCAAGGCGCGTGCAGCCACGC
Organism: Rhodanobacteraceae bacterium; assembly: GCA_050738155.1. Lineage (GTDB taxonomy): Bacteria > Pseudomonadota > Gammaproteobacteria > Xanthomonadales > Rhodanobacteraceae > 66-474. The sequence continues at coordinate 5,025 of JBOHYW010000128.1, read as the reverse complement.
GCGAACGCCGCCGCGCGGAACGCGCAGGTTACCAACCGCCGTCGAAGCGACCTGACAAACGTGCGCGGCGTTTGATTCGAGCGCTTGGCGACCTGGATGCGTCATGAAAATTATCTCTTGCATTCAATAATTTGCATGTCAGACTTCGAGATGTTGCGAGAATTTTGGTCAAGCCGGTGGCATATGCGAAACCACCGGGCGGTCCGATGCGCTTGCGCAGGCGAAGCGGGCAACCGAAACTAGCGGCCAGGAGCGCCGGGGAAGCCCATGGCGGTATTCAATATCTTCAAGCGGCTGGTGAACCAGAACGCGGCTTCCGACGAGCGCCGGGATGGCGAACGCCTGCGCGCGACGCTGGGTGCACGTGTATTGGTGGTCGATGACTCGGCGACCATCCGTGTCGTGCTCGCCAAGATGTTGATGCAGGATGGTTACGAAGTCTTCAAGGCCGGCGACGGGGAAAGTGCCGTCGAGATGGCGCAAACCCAGCCCCCTGATTTGATTTTCCTCGATATCGTGCTGCCCGGCATGTCGGGGTTCGCGGTGTTGCGCGCGCTGCGGCGCGACAGCCGCACCCGCGACGTTCCGATCATCATGATGAGCGGCAACCAGCAGGCGACCGAACAGTTCTACGTGCAGCGCTTCGGTGCCGACGGTTTCATCAAGAAGCCGTTCGGTCGCGTCGAGGTGTTCCACGCGGTGCGCTCGCTGGTGCAGGCCGGACGCATGCCGGGGCGGGTCGAAACGACGCCGGCCAACGTGATCCCCGACGACATGACGCCCGAGGAATGGAATGCAATCCCGGACGTGGCGATGCCGGACGAAGCACACCGCGCCGAGCAGTCGCCCGCGGTAGTTGACGCTGTAGCGAGCGAAGATGAAGCGTCGACTGTGGCGCCAACGCCTGATGATCCGCATGCGGCTTCGCCCGTTTCCGCGCAATCTGCGCAGCCGCTTGCGCAGCCATCGATAGCGGCGCCTGCCTCGTCGTCGTGGACGCTCGCCGCACGCAGCATGCCGATGCGGCCAAGCCTCGCCACCGCATCGGCTTCGCCGGAGCGTCCGTCATCACCGGCACAAGCCGGCGACACCGACAAACAAACGGTGTCTTCCGAACAAGGCGACGACAAAGCCTGATCGCCGACGGTGCGTCGGCCTGCTTGGGATGGTCTTCGCAGCCATCTGCAGCTGCCGCGCTGCGCGATTGGCCACGTAGCAAGTAGGGCGGAACCCGCGAAGCGGTTTCCGCCGAACCCGATTCGCGACGTGTGGCGGAAGCGGCTGTGCCGATTCCACCCTACCCGCTAGACGTGGAGTTGCTTGCGCAGCCGATACAGCGTGTCCAGCGCTTCGCGCGGCGTGAGCGAATCCGGATCGAGTGCGCGCAACGCGTCTGCCAGCTCCAGCAGTTCGGGAGCAGTGGCCGGTGCGGTGAACAGATCGGATTGCGGCGAGACCATACCGTCGGACCTTCCGGCAGCTTTTGCATTGGCGCTTGAATGCGTGCCGCGCTCGAGCTGTGCCAGGGTTTGTTTGGCATCCGCGATCACCGCTTTCGGCAGCCCTGCCAGCGCCGCGACCTGCAGGCCGAAGCTGCGGTTGGCCGGGCCATCCTTCACTGCGTGCATGAACACCAGTTGTTCACCGCGTTCACGGTCGTGGTATTCGACGGCGTCCAAGTGCACGTTGGCGATACCTTCGAATTGCGTGGCGAGTTCGGTCAGCTCGAAATAGTGCGTCGCGAACAACGTGAATGCGCGATTGTGCGTGGACAGGTGCACCGCTGCCGCGCGCGCCAGCGCAAGGCCGTCGTAGGTGCTGGTGCCGCGTCCGACTTCGTCCATCAGCACCAACGAGTTGGCAGTCGCATTGTGCAGGATGTTGGCGGTCTCGCTCATTTCGACCATGAAGGTCGACTGCCCGCGCGCGAGGTCATCGCCAGCGCCGATGCGGGTGAAGATGCGGTCGATCGGACCAAGCGTGGCGCTGGCGGCCGGCACGTAACTGCCGACGTGCGCCAGCAACACGATCAGCGCGTTCTGCCGCATGTAGGTACTCTTGCCGCCCATGTTGGGGCCGGTGATCACCAGCATCCGGCGTGCGTCATCGAGCGCGAGGTCGTTGGGTTCGAACGGTTCGGTGCGCACGGCTTCCACCACCGGATGCCGGCCACGCTCGATCGCGATGCACGGCTCGTCGACCAGTTGCGGTGCGTTCCAGTCCAGCGCATCGGCGCGTTCGGCGAGGTCGGCCAGCACGTCCAGTTCAGCGATCGCGGCGGCGGCATCTTTCAGCGGCGCGAGTTTTTCGATCAAGACATCCAGCACGCTCTCGTATAGCGCGCGCTCGCGCATCAGCGAGCGTTCCTTCGCGGACAGCACCTTGTCCTCGAAGGCCTTCAGTTCCTCGGTGATGTAGCGTTCTGCGTTCTTGGTGGTCTGGCGGCGGGTGTAGTGCCCGGGCGCCTTGTCGGCCTGCGCCTTGCCGAATTCGATGTAGTAGCCGTGCACACGGTTGTAGCCAACCTTCAGGGTGGCGATGCCGGTGGCGGCGCGCTCGCGCGCTTCCAGTTCGATGAGGTATTGGTCGGCGTTGGTGGCGAGTTGGCGCAGCTCGTCCAGTTCCGCGTCGTAACCGTCGGCGATTGCGCCGCCGTCGCGCAGCAGCATCGGCGGGCGTTCGACGATGGCTTGCGCAAGCAGCCTCGCCGTATCCGCATGATCGCCGATGCGTTGCAGCAGCTCATGCAACAGTGGTGCAGCGACCGCGGACAACACTCCCCGCAATTCGGGCGCGGCGGCGAGTCCGTCGCGCAACGTTGCCAAATCGCGCGGACGCGCCGAGCGCAGCGCCACGCGCGCCAGGATGCGTTCGAGGTCGCCGATCGCGCGCAGCTTTTCGCGCAGGCCTTCGAACACGCGCGCATCGATCAGCGCACCGAGCGCCTGGTGCCGCGCGCGCAAGGCATATCGATCGCGCAGCGGACGGTGCAGCCAGCGCCGCAGCATGCGCGCGCCCATCGGCGTGATCGTCGCGTCCAGCACACCGAGCAGGGTGTAGCGCGTATCGCCCGTTGCGTGGGTGTCGAGTTCCAGGTTGCGGCGGGTGGCGGCATCCATCGCCAGCGTGTCGTCGGCGTTTTCCACCGCCAGCCCGGTCAGGTGCGGCAACGCGGCCTTCTGGGTTTCCTTGAGGTATTGCAATAGACAACCGGCGGCGCCGATTGCCGCGTGCAGGCCATCGGCGCCGAAGCCGGCGAGGTCGCGGGTGCCGAAGAACGCGGTCAATTCGCGCTGCGCGCTGGTTTCGTCGAAATGCCACGGCGGGCGCTGCCGCAAGCCGGTCAACGTGGCGACGGCCTGCGGGTTCGCGTCGCCTTCGCAAACCAGTGTTTCCGCAGGCGCCAGCCGTGCGAGTTCCGCTGCGAGCGCCGCGTCGTCGGTGACCTCGCTCAACACGAAACGACCGGACGCGAGGTCGACCCATGCAAGGCCGTGACCTTCCACGCCGCGCGCGATCGCCAGCAAAAAGTTGTCGCGCCGTTCCGGCAACAGCGCTTCGTCGGTGACGGTGCCGGGTGTCACCACCCGCACCACCTTCCGCTCCATCGGACCCTTGCCGTTGGGGTCCCCGATCTGCTCACAGATCGCGACCGACTCGCCCGCATGCACCAGTTTGGCGAGGTACGCTTCGGCCGCGTGCCAAGGCACGCCGGCCATCGGTATCGGCGCACCGGCCGACTCGCCACGCTGCGTGAGCGTGATGTCCAGCAGCCGCGCGGCCTTGCGCGCGTCGTCGTAGAACAGCTCGTAGAAATCGCCCATCCGGAAGAACAGCAGCGTGGCCGGATACTCCGCCTTGGCGGTGAAGTACTGGCGCATCAGCGGGGTATGGCGGGCGAGGTCGGCGTGGTCCATCGGGCTGCAGCGGATGCGGGCAAGCGCGCAGTTTCGCATGCGCGGGGCTTGCGCCCAAGCTGCTCAGAAGTCGGTGATCACGGAAAGACAATCCGCCAATTGCTTCCTGATTGGCCCTGATCCGCAGACTGTCTATCCCTTCTCCCTCCGGGAGAAGGTGGCGCGCAGCGCCGGATGAGGGTTCGGGTACGCGAATGCCGAATTCGAAACGGATTGGTGCCCTCCCGCATGAGCGTACCCTTACCCACCCCTTCGGGGCACCCTCTCCCGAAGGGAGAGGGGATCCAAAGCGGGTCCTCGTTGTCACGCAACTGTCATGTTCCCCCGCTGCAATAATCCCGTCACAGGATTGTCGTCAACCCCACACATGCACAAACGCATCCTCATCGTCGAAGACGAAGCCTCGATCCGTGACATGGTGGCCTTCGCGCTGCGCAAGGCCGACATGGAAGTGGCGCAGGCCGCCGATGCGCGCGCGGCCGAGATCGCGATTGCCGATACGCCGCCCGACCTGATCCTGCTGGACTGGATGCTTCCGGGCATGACGGGGCTGGAGTTGGCGCGGCGCCTGCGTGCGGAGAAACGCACCGCCGAGGTGCCGATCATCATGCTGACCGCGCGTGGCGAGGAAGTGGATCGCGTCAACGGTCTCGAAGCTGGCGTCGACGACTACGTGGTGAAACCCTTTTCGACCCGCGAGTTGATCGCGCGGATCAAGGCGGTGCTGCGGCGCGCGCAGGGCGACGACGGCAGCGGCTCGGTCGAGGTCGGCGGCCTGCGCATCGATGGCCCCGCGCATCGCGTTTACGCCGGCGATACACAGATCGAGATCGGGCCGACCGAATATCGCTTGCTGCATTTCTTCATGACCCACCCCGAGCGCGCCTATTCGCGTGCGCAATTGCTGGACCAGGTGTGGGGCGGCAGTGTGTACGTCGAGGAGCGCACCGTGGACGTGCACATCCGGCGCCTGCGCAAGATGCTGGAACCGTTCGGGCTGGACGCGCTGATCCAGACGGTGCGCGGCACCGGCTACCGGTTTTCCGCTTCGGCATGAACGCCGACCGCGTGCGCGCACGCCACTTGCTGACGCAACTGCGTGACCTGC
>JBOHYW010000127.1:0-10139 GCA_050738155.1 Rhodanobacteraceae bacterium | reverse complement strand
CCTGGTTGAGCAGGCCGGACGTGTCGTGGGCGTCTTCGAGCTGGTGCTTCAGATTGAGCAACGCCAGCGCGCGTTGCGCCTCGCCGTGGAGCTCGCGCAGCTTGTGGAAATCCAGCAGGCCATCGAGCTCCCGGTAACCGCCGAGCCGGATCAGGTTGTGCAGCTCGCGTGCGCTGGCCAGCGCCTTGACGATGGCAAGCAACTGTGGGCGATCCTGGATCGCGCCGACCTGCTGCGAGAACAACTCGGCATCGTCGAGCGAATAGTCGAACAGCGCCTCGCGGATGGCTTCGATGTCGGCGCGGATTTCGGCCTCGGTCTTGAACAGATTGCTGTAGTGCTCAACCTCGTCGCCAAGTTCGCGGGTGAGCTCGGCGTAATAGTCGGCGTTGGCCCGATCGAACTCGCGCTGGATGTCGGCAAAGTCCACCACGTAGCCGTAACGGAACTGGCGGTAGCGGCGATTGACGCGCGTGAGCGCCTGCAGCAGGTTGTGTTCGCGGATGACCCGGCCGAAATAGAGCTTCTTCAGCCGCGGCGCATCGAAGCCGGTGAGCAGCATGTTGTAAACGAACAACAAGTCGATCTTGCCGCGCTTGTAGTCCTTGATTTGTTCCTCACGGGATTGCTTGCTGCCTTCGTCATGCAGGATCAGCGCGGCGGTGAGCGGCGGATCGGCGTAAGGCGGCGGTTCCTCGGCGACACGTTGTTGCTGGTACGCCTCGTCGTTGGCGGCTTCGGCAACATTCGCACCACCGCGGCCCGAGACGACTTGCTGGAACCGGCGATGCAGTTCGCGGGCCTGCCTGGCGCTGTCGCAGATCACCATCCCGCCGATGCCCGAATCGCCGGAGGTGACGCGCGAGCAGGCGAAATCGTCGAGGATGTAATCCAGCATTGCGGCGGCGAAGCGTGGGTGCGCGTACAGCAACTCCCTGTCGATGCCGCCCTGCTGCACTTCGATTTCCGCCAGCGCCTGCTTCAACTGCATTTTGTAGCGGGTGGCGATTTCCTCGCGGATCAGGCGCAGGGTGTAGCCGTCGGCAATGGAGGCGTTGTAGTAGTACTTGTGGATGTATTCGCCGAACAACGCGCGGGATTGAACTTCGGCGCCGATCAGCGGCGTGCCGGTGAGGCCGATCTTGATGGCATCGGGGTCGGATTGCTGGAGGTTGGCGAGGAAGCTGCCGCGCGGGTTGTAACTGCGGTGGACTTCGTCGAGGAAATATACGCGCTGGACATTGATGGCGTAATCCCGGGACGCCGCGACGTCGTTGTCCTGCTCGAATTTCTGGATGTTGACGACGGTGATTTCCTGCACGCCGCGATCGTTGCGGGCGGTCACGTTCTGCCTGATGTCGCGGACGAATGCCTCGCGGCTGTCGATGACATGCACGGTGAGGCCGCGCAACGTGAATTCATCGTGCGCCTGCTTGAGCAGGTCCAGCCGGTCGACGATGAAGTAGAAACGCACCACTTGTGCGCGGCGCTGGAACCAGTCGGTGAGGAAACAGACGTTGTAGTACGCCAGTGCGGTCTTGCCGCTGCCCTGGGTGTGCCAGATGATGCCCTTGCGCACACCCGCGGCTAAGCGATCCGCGATGGCCATGGTCGCGAACATCTGCGGATAACGCATCACGTGTTTCTGGATGCCATCTTCGGTATCCAGCCACGCGAAGGCGTATTGCAGGATGAAGGCGAGGCGCCCGCGACTGAACAGCGAGGTGAGCAGGCGGTTGGTCGGGCTGTCCGGCGACTTGTTGCGTTCGAACTCGGGCGTACCCTTGATGCTGGCGAGGTTGGTATCGGTGAGGATCGCATCCTCGATGGCGTCGTCAAGACGGCCGAGCGTCGGCGCCAGCTCCGCGGCGCGTTCTTCCCTGAAATAGTTGAAATGCGCCTCGCCGTAGGTCGAAGCGGCATAGAACGCGCCCTGCACCGGCTCGAACTGTCCGTCGTCGTATTCCATGTTGTTGGAGAACACCATCAACTGGAGGAGGTTGAAGAAGTGGCGGAATTTCGGATTGGCGTGGCGGCGGGTCATCCGCGCACGTTCTTCCAGCACGCCACCGGGATTCATCCGCTTCTTCACCTCGACGAAAGCCAGCGGCAGGCCATTGACCAGTAGCGTGATGTCCGGCCGGAAGTTGTCGTCGCCATTCTCGAACGGCAGTTCGGTGACAACGTGGAAGGTGTTGTTGTCGAGGTTGTCGAAATCGAACAGGCGCACGCCCGAACGGGCCGCCAGTTGCTTGTGAAACGCGCGGCCCAGATCTTCGTTTTGCAGGTCGAGGTTGATCGCGTCCAACAAGCGCGGCACGTCTTCCGCCGTCAACTCGGGATTGATGCGCAGCAAGGCCGACTCGAAAACGTCCGGGAAGATGTTGTTGCGCGCGTTCCAACGGGCGCCCTTCAGCGACAGATAGCGCCAGCCCAGCCGCGTGAGGTGCAGCAAGGCCGGAATCTTGACGCGCGAGTCCTCGTTGAAAGGAGGCGTGCTCACGACCGAGCGCCCACCGCTTCCGGAGTCCGGTTGATCTTGATGCGAGCAGTTGCTTCTTTCACCTCGCCCCCTCAGTGGCAACGCACACCAAGCGCTGCAAGCCGCACGTGATCTTTGCGGACGAGCCGGTCAGCAACGGTACGGCGCCCCCAACTGGTGCGGCAAGGTTAGCGCATGGCGGCGGGATCGCCAAAGAACGCGCCTCACTGTCCAGCACCCGCGATACCTCGGGCCTGCGGCCCGACGTCGCATCAAGCCGGGAAGTTTCGCGAATATCAAGCGGCCCGGATCACGAATTCATTTGCCTTGACCACCGGTCGCACTTGCCGGTCCCGCCGCTGCATTTCGACCAGCCCGTAACGCTCCATGGTCTTGAGCGTGCGCGACAGGTTGCTCGGGGCGCGGCCCGTCAGATCGGCGAGGCGGCTCAATGAGTCGGGTTGCTCCTCGCGGATCACGCGCAGGAGAGCGCGGTTGTCGTCCGACAGCACTTCCGCCAGCGAACGCATGGATGTGAACCAGATTTTGGGTTCTCCCGTGGCAGGACGATGCTCGCCGCGCGCGATGGCGCGTGCGCGGGCACGGATGTCTTCCTGCGAGGCAATGCCGATGATGACCTTTTTCATTTCCGCACCTCCTTCAGCACCCGATCCACTTCGTCAAAAAAATCCTTCAGCAACTGATCGGCGCTGGTGAATTCATAGGCCACACCCTTGTCACGGCTGTGGCGATGTTTGTGGTCGTAGACGAGGCGGCGACCCGCGTAACGTCTGCGCCTGGGCGGCTTCACCGCGTGTGCATTGTCGTATCCGAGCAACCGGGTTCCGTAGCGGTCATGCAGTGTCAATGCGTAGCGAATGCCATGCGGAACATGCTCGTCGGGCTCTACTTGTCTTGCTTCTACCTTGATCCAGTAACCGTCACCCTGGTCGTAAATCTCGCCATCCAGCAACAACAGCGTTTCGATGCCAAGGTCTCGTTTCGGCATTATCTTATCATCTGTTGATAGGTATTTCGATGCCTTGGTCGGCCACCGGTTGCTTCAGGCTTTTCCGCGGGCGAGTTTTTCAGGCATCAGCGGCAAAGCGCATCCCCAGTTGCGCACCCGGGCAAGCGTACCCCACTAGGCCGGATCGCCAAAACCCGTAGCATCACTCCAGTATCGAGCGCACCGCATCCAGCGCTTCTTCGACCAGCGAAGGCGGCACCTTTTCGACGCGCTTGAAGCTGCGGGCGCGCGCATCGACGGTGCGGGTCTGGTCACACAGCACCACGCCTAGCGTGCGCGTACCGCTACCCATCAAGGTCACGCTGAACCCGGTTTCGCGGGATGCAGTACCACCTTGCGTGATGGGCGCAACCAGCAACAAGCCTGATGCCTTGTTGAAGGCGTCGGCGGATAGCACCAGCACGGGCCGGGTGCCGCGGATTTCATGGCCTTTGGTTGGATCGAGGCTGAGCTCGAGGATGTCGCCGCGCGTGGGAATACCGCGGCTCACAGCAGTTCGCGCCCGACCGGGCGATCTTCCAGCGAGGCGGCATCGCGATGCCAATTCGCGGGCGACTTCGGGCTTTGCGCCAGGCGATCGGCAAGCGTGCGACGCGCAGGCGTTACCGAAAGCTTGCGGTCTTTCACCGTCAATTCCACGACCGAACCTGCTTCCACGGCCATGGTTTTGGCGATGGCCTTGGGGATCGAAAGAATGATGGACCCGCCTGATTGGCGCAGCGTCGCAGTGGCGCTCATGACGATCACCTTGGTGCTGATGTTTTACGTGAGTAAAACTTTAGCACCCGCATTGCTTCGCCGCAAGCCGGGCCATAAGCTGATCGCGGCGTAGACTTGGACCACGAGACTGACTTTTACACACTCGCGTTGTGTAGTCCTTGGGGCTGCGCGCCATCGCACAACGCGCCTGGTCCGCTATGCCGATGTGGCAGCGGGCTCACACCATCGGCAGCTTCAGACCCTTTTCCTTCGCGCATTGAATCGCTTCCGGATAGCCCGCGTCGGCGTGGCGCATCACGCCGGTGCCGGGGTCGTTCCACAGCACCCGCGCGATGCGCGCATCGGCTTCCCTGGTGCCGTCGCAGACGATCACGAGGCCGGCGTGCTGCGAGTAGCCCATGCCGACGCCGCCGCCGTGGTGGAAGCTGACCCAGGTTGCGCCGCTGGCAGTGTTGAGCAGCGCGTTGAGCAGCGGCCAGTCGGATACCGCGTCGGAACCATCGCGCATGGATTCGGTTTCGCGGTTGGGTGAGGCGACCGAGCCGGAATCGAGGTGATCGCGGCCGATGCACACCGGCGCCTTGAGTTCCCCGTTGCGCACCATTTCGTTGAACGCGAGCCCGAGCTTGTCGCGCTGCCCTAGCCCCACCCAGCAGATCCGCGACGGTAGGCCCTGCCAATGGATGCGCTGCTCCGCCATGTCGAGCCAGTTGTGCAGGTGCTCATCGTCCGGGATCAGTTCCTTGACCTTGGCGTCGGTTTTTAAAATATCCTCGGGATCGCCGGACAGCGCGACCCAGCGGAACGGCCCGACGCCGCGGCAGAACAGCGGGCGCACGTAGGCGGGCACGAAGCCGGGGAAGTCGAACGCGTTCTTGCAGCCGACGTCGAACGCCATCTGGCGGATGTTGTTGCCGTAGTCGAAGGTCGGAATGCCTTGCGCGTGGAACGCCAGCATCGCTTCGACGTGGGTTTTCATCGATTGCTTGGCGGCGTCGCGGGTGCCGTCGGGATCGCTTTTGCGGCGCTCGAACCACTGCTCGACCGTCCAGCCTTGCGGCAAGTAGCCGTTGACCGGATCGTGTGCGGAGGTCTGGTCGGTGACGGCGTCGGGTTTCACGCCGCGCTTGACCAGTTCAGGCAACACGTCGGCGGCGTTGCCGAGCAGCGCGATGGATTTGGCCTCACCTGCTTGCGTGTACTTCTCGATTCGCGCAAGTGCGTCGTCGAGGTCATTCGCCTGCTCATCGACGTAACCGGTCTTCAGACGGAAATCGATCCGTGACTGCTGGCATTCGATGGCCAGCATGCATGCGCCGGCCATCACCGCGGCCAGCGGCTGCGCGCCGCCCATGCCACCGAGGCCGGCGGTGAGGATCCACTTGCCCTTCAAGCTGCCGCCATAACTCTGCCGGCCCATCTCGACAAAGGTTTCGTAGGTGCCCTGGATGATCCCCTGACTGCCGATGTAGATCCACGAACCGGCCGTCATCTGGCCGAACATCATCAGGCCCTTGCGATCGAGTTCGTGGAAGTGTTCCCACGTCGCCCAGTGCGGCACCAGGTTGGAATTGGCGATCAGCACGCGCGGCGCATCCGCGTGGGTCTTGAACACGCCGACCGGTTTGCCCGATTGCACCAGCAGCGTTTCGTCCGGATTCAATTCACGCAGGGCGCGCAGGATTGCATCGAAGCATTCCCAGTTGCGCGCGGCGCGGCCGATGCCGCCGTACACCACCAGTTCCGCCGGATTTTCCGCCACCTCGGGATCGAGGTTGTGCTGGATCATCCGGTACGGCGCCTCGATCAACCAGTTCTTGCAGGAAAGTTCGGTGCCGCGCGGCGGATGAATCTCACGCGTGGTGTCGATACGGGTGGGTGCATTCATGGGAGAGTCCACGGCCGATAAAACCCCAATTATGAACCAACCGACCCGCCGGTTGGCTGCATTCGTTGCGAAACCTGTTGCGCGGTTGGCACATCAATGTATACACTGTATACATGAAACGCTTGACCACCGCCGAAAAGATCGTGAAGGCCGCCTACCGGCTGTTCGATCGCGAAGGCGCCGAAGCCGTGACGATGCGCCGCGTAGCCGAAGCGGTGGGCATCACGCCGATGGCGATCTATCGCCACTTTCCCAATCGCGACGCCCTGCTGAAGAAAATTTCCGACGAGAACTTCCAGACGGTCGCCCGTGACATGCAGGCGTGCACGACGGAACCGGACATCACGGCGCAATTGGTGGCGCTGGCGTGGCCCTATTTCGATTACGCGTTCGAACATCCGCACTTGTTCGACTACGCGTTCTCGGTGCAGCGCGAGGACGCCCGGCGATTCCCCGACGATTTCCGGGCGCGCAAGTCGCCGTCGTTCAACGTCATCGTCGACGCCGTGACAGAGGGCATGCGCCAAGGCGTGCTCAAAAGCGGCGATCCGTACGACGTGTGCATGACCATGACCGCGCACACGCACGGCTTGATCGCGCTGTATCGCGGCGGCCGGTTCAATTTCAACGAAACGCAATTTCGTCAGTTCTACCTCGAATCCACGTGGAGAATGTTCGATGGCCTCAAGAAGTAATCGCCTGATGCTGGCACTCGCGCTTGTGGCGGCGGCATTGTCCGCTGCCGGCTGGTGGTTCGGCGCGCAATTGCATCCTGTTTGGTGGCTGACCTGGCTGGCGCCGCTGCCGATCTCGTGGTTGGCCACGCGGGTGCAGGCGCGCTGGGCCGCGCTGGCGGCGTTCGTCGCGTTCGTGATCGGCGACCTGCCGTACTGGAAGTACATGAATGGCTACGTCGGGCTGCCGCTTGTGCCGACACTGATCGCCATCTTCGGTCCGGCGTTGATCATGCTGCTGGCGGTACTGTTGTACCGCCGTCTGGCCATGCAACACCGCCACCTGGCTGCGGCATTTGCCATGCCCGTGGTCGTGGTTGCCATTTGGTTCCTGAATGGCATCACCAACGTGAACGGCACTTGGGGCAATCCCGGTTACACGCAGATGGACGCGTTGCCGGTGATCCAGGTCGCTGCGCTCACCGGCGTGGCCGGCGTCTGTTTCCTGGTCATGCTGGGGCCGGCATGCGCCGCGGTGCTGTGCAACGGATCGGCGCCGCGTGCGGCGCGCCTGCGCACCTTGCTGGTCGGAGGCGGTTTGATTGTCGCGGCGTTGGTGTTTGGTGCATGGCGCCTGCACGCAACACCTGCGGACAATGGCACGCCGACAAGCGTCGGGCTGATCTCGCTGGACAACGCCCATCCGCTCCAATCACCAACGTCTGCCGGAGGCGCCAAGCTCATGCAGCGCTATGTCGATGCCATTCAAACGATGGCCGCAAAAGGCGCACAATACGTCTTGATTCCGGAAGATTCCTGGATGGTGTCGCAGCGCGATGTGCCCGCGCTGCAGGACGCCGCCACGCGCACGGGCGTGACCGTGCTCACCGGCGTCGACTACAAGCCGCAAGCGGGCGCCGAACGCAACATGCTGCTGGCGTTCCACCCGCAGTCCAGCGATCCTGCGGTATACATGAAACATCATCTGGTGCCCGGACTGGAGAGCCGCTACGCACCATGGAACGGTTACACCATGCTCGGTGGCACGCCACGCATCGGCATGGCCATCTGCAAGGACATGGATTTTCCGGGCATGGGCCGCGCCTACGCCGAACGCAACACGCAACTGCTGCTGGTGCCGGCGTGGGACTTCAAGATCGACGGCTGGCTGCACAGTCGCATGGCGATCATGCGTGGGGTGGAGAGCGGCATCGCCGTTGCCCGTTCCGCACGCAATGGCCGCCTCACGCTCAGCGATGATCGCGGTCGGGTGATCGCCGAATCCAGCAGTGCCAATCGGGATGCCCGACTGCTCGGAACGCTGCACTTGCGCCACACGCACACTCTTTACGCGCGCTGGGGCAACTGGTTCGGCTGGCTGGACGTTGCCGCACTGGTAATGCTGCTGATACTGGCATGGGAGCGGCAGGCCCAAGGCCTGCTCAAGTTCGCGGGCCGCATTCCGCGGTCGTCGCGGACACGGGCATAACAGCCATTGGCGTGCCACCAGGTAAAACCCGAACGATTCCCATTCGACTTCGGGCAGGACTATAGTCACGCTGCACGTATTCCCCTCTTGGGCAAGGTGCGCGTGATGGATACCGAATACTGGCTGCAACGCTGGCGCGAAGGCCGCACCGGCTGGCATCACGAAGCGGTCATGCCGCTGCTGGAAAAACATTGGTCGGCACTCGGCGTGCCACGCAATTCACGGGTATTCGTGCCCTTGTCCGGCAAGTCGTTGGACATGTTGTGGTTGGCGCAAAAGGGCATGCGGGTCTTGGGCGTGGATGTTGCCCCGATCGCGGTGGAGTCGTTCCTTGCCGAGAACCATCTGCACGCGCGCACCCGCAGCGCGCCCGACGGCACGCACTACAAGATCACCAACCCCCCGGCCGGCAGCATCGAAATCATCAACGGCGACGTATTCACCGTCGATGCCGCCGCGCTTGCGAGCTGCCGGGCGTTCTACGACCGTGCGGCGACCATCGCTTTGCCAGCCGCCACGCGTGAACGCTTGGCCCGCGAGGTATATGCAAAGCTTCCGAAAGGAAGCCGGGGGCTGTTGATCGTGCTCGACTATCCGCCGCATGAAATGGAAGGGCCACCGTTTCCAGTGGACGAAACCGAGGTCCACCGGCTGTTCGGCACGGATTGGGAAATCGGGCAACTGGAACGCCGCGACATCCTCGCGGTGCAGCCGCATTTTTTGGAGCAAGGCGTCACCGCCTTGCACACTGCGGTGTACGCGCTGCGCAGGAACGCCACCGCTCCAACGTGAGGGCGGACCCGCATTCCACGCCGGCGAACGAACAGCGTAGGTTGGGCTGAGCTTGCGAAGCCCAACAACGGACTCGACCACGTTGGGCTTCACGATGTTCAGCCCAAGCTACCGCGCTTCCTCTCCCCCAAACGTTGAAGGTGTTTGGGGGAGAGGAGACAGTCGCGCCATCAATAACCAATCACCTCGCCGTCGCGGCGCATCTCGGTCGCGCCCCAATACACGTGATGCTTGGCGTCGTACTGGATCGCTTCGTAGCCGCCAAAGCCACCGGCATAGCCCGGATGCATGACTTTAACCTTGTAGCCGCGTTTGCGCAGCTCGGCTGGGATGCCCGAGTCGAAACCCGGCTCCATCAGGATCTTGCCGGCGCCCGCTGCCTTCGCAACGCCCGTCGGGGTGGCGTCGCCCCAGTGGTCCCAGCGCGCGGCATCGCCCGCTTCCTGCACGTTCATGCCGAAGTCGATCATGTTGACCAGTACCTGCATCTGGCCCTGCGGCTGGAAGTACCCACCCATCACGCCGAAAGCCATCCACGGTTCTCCGCCCTTCATCACGAACGCGGGAATGATGGTGTGGAACGGCCGTTTGCGCGGCGCATAGACGTTCGCCGATTTCGGGTTCAGCGAATACAGCGCACCACGGTCCTGGAAAATGAAGCCCAGGCCGGGCGCGGCGAGGCCCGAGCCCATGCCGGCGTAGTTGGATTCGATCATCGAGACCATCATTCCATCCGGTCCCGCGGTTTCGAAGTCCGTGGTGTCACCGGTGTTGCCTTCGATGCCGTTGACGCTGCCGTGCGCGTACGGCAGCGGGTTGCCTGGGGCGATGCCTGGGTTGGCATGTTCGAGGTTCAGCAGCTTGCGCCGCTGGTCGGCGTATTTCTGCGACAGCAGGCCCTTGATCGGCGCATTGTAGAAACGCGGGTCGGCATACCACTTGGAAAGGTCGGCAGCGGCAAGCCGCTGCGCGCCGATCTCGGCCATCAGCGTGTCCGCGCTACCCAAACCCATCTTCTTCAAATCGAAACCGTTGAGGACATTGAGCTCCTCGAGCGTCGCGAA
>JBOHYW010000126.1:0-10342 GCA_050738155.1 Rhodanobacteraceae bacterium | reverse complement strand
CAACGACAAGCCGCGCTTCCAGGGCAGGATGCGGGGACAATAGCGCCGGGACTCGGGACTCGGGACTCGGGACTCGGGACTCGGGAAAATCGTAACAACGTCGTCATTCCGGGGCGATCGTCGGCTGTTCGGCGATCGAACCCGGAATCTGCTCTTCGTCTCGGATATCTTCAAAAGCAGATTCCGGGTTCCGTTTCCAATGAAGCCGGAAACGGCCCTGGAATGACGAATAAACATTGGAATGACGAAGAAACATTTGCAACGAGAACGCCCATGCAGCCATTCAAACTCGGCGAAGACATCGACCTCCTGCGCGAAAGCGTGCACGCCTTCGCGGAGAAGGAAATCGCGCCGCGCGCGGACAAGATCGACCGCGACAATCTGTTTCCGTCGGACCTGTGGAAGAAGCTGGGCGACATGGGCCTGCTCGGCATCACCGTGTCGCCCGACTTCGGCGGCAGCGGCATGGGTTTCCTCGCGCATCTGGTCGCGATGGAAGAAATCTCGCGCGCGTCGGGTTCGGTCGGGCTGTCATACGGCGCGCATTCCAACCTTTGCGTCAGCAACATCTTCCACAACGGCAACGACGCGCAGCGCCAGAAATACTTGCCGAAATTGTGTTCGGGCGAATGGGTTGGCGCGCTGGCGATGAGCGAACCCGGCGCAGGTTCGGACGTGGTCGGTTCGATGAAATGCAAGGCCGTGAAGAAGGGCGATCACTGGATCGCCAACGGCAGCAAGATGTGGATCACCAACGGCCCCGACGCCGACGTAGTGCTGGTGTACATGCGCACCGCCGACAAGACCGCCGGCAGCCGCTGCATCACCGCCTTCATTGTCGAAAAGGGCATGAAGGGTTTTCGCACCGCGCAAAAACTGGACAAGCTCGGCATGCGCGGGTCCAACACCTGCGAACTGGTGTTCGAGGATTGCGAAATCCCCGACGAAAACCGTGTCGGCGAAGTCAACGAAGGCGTGCGCGTATTGATGAGCGGCCTCGACACCGAGCGGCTGGTGTTGTCCGGTGGTCCGATCGGCCTGATGCAAGCTGCGGTCGACGTCACGCTGCCCTACGTGCGCGAACGCAAGCAGTTCAACGCGCCGATCGGCAGCTTCGAGATCATGCAGGCCAAACTCGCCGACATGTATACGGCGCTGCAGTCATCGCGCGGGTTTTCGTACATGGTCGCGCAGCAGTTCGACGGCGGCGTGAAGTCGCGCATCGACCCGGCGTCGTGCCTGCTCAACGCCTCGCACAACGCCGTGCAAGTGGCGCTGGAAGCCATCCAGTCGCTCGGCGGTAACGGCTACATCAACGAATTCCCGACTGGCCGCATCCTGCGCGATGCCAAGCTCTACGAGATCGGCGCCGGCACCAACGAAATCCGCCGCATGTTGATCGGACGCGAGTTGTTTTACGGGAACGCTTGAGAAGCCGTTGGGCTTCTCCCGGAGCAAGTCCGGGATCAACCCAACCTACCGAAGCCGCGTAGGTTGGCGCCGTAGGTTGGTGCTGAGCGCAGCGAAGCCCAACGATCGAATACCCCACCAGCCGCTCCCGTAGGTTGGCGCTGAGCGCAGCGAAGCCCAACGTGGCGCGAAACATCAATCCCGTTTGCCGCCAATGTCGCCGCCGTCGACATCACACGCCCAATCGGCGGTCAACCATCCTGCCTTGATATGACGATGGATCGACGAACGCGGCCAATCCGCCGCACGTTTCACGTGCCCATGTTTGACCGGATTGATATGCACGTAATCAACGTGACGCTGCAGATCGTGCTCGTCACGGATCCAATGCTCCCAGAACCGCCGTTGCCAGATTCCGCGTTCACGTCGCCCTTCGCGCGATGCCGAGACGACATCTTTTCGCGCAACGGCGCGCGAAAAGCCGCTCTTGATCAAAGACCAGCGACCCGAGAAATCGTGGTCGCCTGCGGGCAGCGTCCAGATCGCATGCATGTGTTCGGGCAAAACCACCCAAGCGATGATTTCGAACGGATGGCGTCGTTTGACGATTCTCACCGCGGTGCGCAAATCGTCGACGTGCTCGACCAACAGGCGAGATGATCGATCGGCGAGGTTGACCGTGAAAAAATAGGTTCCGCCGGCAACGGCGGGCCTTCTGTATCGCATCGATCGTCCTCCTCGGTCTGATCTTCGATCCGACGGTTGTTGGGCTTCGCTACGCTCAGCACCAACCTACAGAAGCGGCTTGATCGTTGGGCTTCGCTGCGCTCAGCACCAACCTACACGGCTTCGTAGGTTGGGCTGATCCCGGACTTGTTCCGGGAGAAGCCCAACATCGCATCTACAACGTCTGCGCGTGAAACGTATCGCAGGCGTTGATGTTGCCGGACTGAAAACCGGTCTTGAACCAGCGGACGCGCTGCGCCGAGGTGCCGTGCGTGAAGGAATCGGGTACGACGGTGCCGCGCGCTTCACGCTGCAGGGTGTCGTCGCCGATCTGCGACGCGGCATTCAACGCCCTTTCGACGTCGCCGGGCTGCAGCCATTGCAACTGCTGCTGCGAGCGGTTGGCCCACACACCGGCGAAACAGTCGGCCTGCAGTTCGAGACGCACCGACAACCCATCGGCACCCTGCATCGGTTCGCCGCGCTGTGCGAGCTGCTGTTCCATGTCCGTGATGCCGAGCTGGTCCTGCACGTGGTGGCCAACTTCGTGCGCGATCACGTAGGCGCGCGCGAAATCGCTGTCGGAATGAAAGCGCGCGGCGAGTTCCTGGAAGAAATCGAGGTCGAGGTACACACGCTTGTCGCCGGGGCAGTAGAACGGCCCGACCGCTGCCGACGCTCCACCACAGGCGGTGGCAACGGACCCGTGAAACAGCACCAACTTGGGGTCGACGTACTGTTGTCCGGCATGGCGGAAGTACGCAGACCACACGTCTTCGGTACTGCCGAGAATCTTGCAGGCGAATTGTGTCTGCGCATCACTTCCGCAGTTGACCTTGGCGACGTGTGCCGGCGTATTGGATACCGTCGCTCCGCCGCCGCTGCCGGTGAGCAGCCCGAAAATGATGCCGCGGGTGGACGGGAAGAACATCGCGATGATGATCGCGATGATGGTGCCGCCGAGACCAAGGTGGACACGTCTGAAACCGAAACCGCCGCCTCCACCGGTCGCCTGTTCCACGTTGTCGCTGGAACGGCCTTTTCGCCAGAGCATCGTCGTTCTCCTTCACCGGTCGGGATCGCACTTCCACGTGTCGGAACTGTGTGACAACCCTCGGCGCCACGCAAGTGCGCCGCGGACCGGCGTGTGCTCTGCAGCCAGATCTACCGACAACGACGCCTGATGGCTTGTCCGCGCATCAGAACGCCACCGCGCCCTGCAACATCACGCTGTCAGAGCGTTGGCGTTGACCCTGCTCGCGCATGTAACCCAGGCGCAACGAGAAGCTGCGAGTCGGCCACAGTGACAGGCCGGTCCGCAGCACCGCGGTATCGCGTGACAGGCCGATGCCATCCACCGGAAGCCAGTCGTCGAAGCCGGTGAAACTCGCTTCGAACGCATCGCCGTACTGGTGCAATGCGTGCTGCCAATCGGCGCTGCCATCGAGCTGCATCCACATGCCATTGCCGAGCCGCCAGTCGCGCACCGCACGGAATCCGAGCCCGGCCTGCAGACGTCCGATGGTGTGTGCGTTGGCCTTGAGGCCAAACCCATAACCACCCTGCTCGATAAAACCATCGCGATCGAGACGCTGATAATGCACGTCCACGAAAGGCGTGATGTGTGTGCCGCCCACCCGGAATCGATAGCCGCTTTCCAGCGCTCCCGCCATGTAGCGACCGGTGAAACCGCTGCCGACTTGCATGGCGATACCGCCCAGTCGCAGCAGGCGTTGCATGTCTTCGCGATACCAACCACCGCCGATCTGCGCGCTCGCATACCAGTGACCGTGCATCACACCGCCGTACAGCGCAAGGTTGTTCATGCGGGTGCTGTCGTGGTCCCATAGCGCATCGAGCTGGCCAAAGCCTCGGCTCTGGCCCGCGGCGTAGCCGATGAGCGCGTGTTGGCCGATGCGAAAATCACCGCCGACCATGCCGCCATCGCTGCGGAATGTCGCGCCCGCATAGCCGCTGCGCTGCAGATTGCCCTGCCAACCAATGCCGTCGTACCAACCGCCAATCTGTGCACGGCCGTCCATCAGATCATCAAAATGCTCGGTCAGCGCATGGCTGCTGGCGTCGATGCCATCGAACAACATCGCGGCGCTGGCCGCGTGCAACTGGCCGGAAAGGCTTTGCAAGGTCGCGTGCGCCAGCGCTGGCGTCGCGGCGCGCTGGATCGCGCTTGCACCTTGCAGTACGCCGGATTTGACCGCGTCGCTGGTCGCCTTGCTCGAATCAAGCGTGTCGAAGCCGTCCTGGACCCGCGTCGCCGCCGTCGCCGAGGCCGGATCGACGATGCCCATCGCCGCCGCCGTCGCGGTGATGCTGAGGCTGCTGGTATCCAGCCACACCGAGTTGGATGTGTATTGAATGGTGGTGCTGAGAAATACGCCCGACGATTTGGTGAATTGCGCGAACTTGCCGTTCACGCCACCGGCGGCCGACAAAACATCTTGATGATTATTGCTGACGTAGTTGGAATCCTCACCGAGGATGTTCAAGGTGCCATCCAGTTGCGCCTTGCCGGTAACACCCAACACCGAACCAAGGCTGACCGACAAGGTGCCGGTACCGGCCTGGGTGTAGTTGCCGCCAACCTTGGTATCGCCGCCCTTCACCACCACCGTCCCCGAGTTGGTCAGCGAATTGGCCACACCCGGCACCGCATCAAGCGTGCCACCGCTGCCGACGGTGACGTCGCCCGGCAGTGCGTGCGCCGCCTGCAATGATCCGCCCAGAATCTGCGTGCCACCGGCGTAATTGTCGGTACCGGTGAGAATCAAGGTGCCGGTGCCATTCTTGATCAAACCTCCTGCGCCGGCGATGTCGTTGCCCCACGTCGAAGTGAGGCCGTCGAACGACACCGACACATCGCCCCAGTTGAATTGCGCCGGCCCCTGCACCGCCTTGCCGACGTCGAGTTCGCCATAACCGAACGTGGCGTTGGGCTGGGAACCACCGAGCGGATCGGCGGTACCGAGCAACGTCTGCCGCACCAGGTCATTGGTGAAATATGGGAACGCCTGCCACACCAGCGCCGCCGCGCCCGACACGATCGGCGCCGACAGCGAGGTGCCTTCGACGATGTAGTACTTCGGATCGGTAGTCGAAGACGTGGCGTCCTTGTCCAGTACGATCACGTCGCCGGGTGCGGCGAGGCAATAATCCATCGCGACACCGCACTTGTTGGAATAGCTGTCGAGCGTGCCGGGATCATTGCTGTTGTTGGCGACGACCGTCAGCCAACCCTTTTCCAGATCCGGCGCAACGCTTGGCAGCGCGGCGATGGTGCTCGGGTTCGGATTGGAATCGTTGCCGGCGGCGAATACCACCAAGCCGCCGTGCTGGACCACGAATGCCTGATAAGCCTGATCGAACGCCTGATTGACGCTGGCGTCGGAGGTATCCCAGGTAATGCCGCCCCAGGAATTGTTCATCACCTGCACGCCCTGGGTGATGAGATCGGCGTTGACCTGCTGGAAAAAACTCGCGTCCGCCGTCGTGACAGTGGAAGGCGGCGCACTGCCATTGTCGTCCGGCGCGTCGTCGGAAATGATCCGCGCCGAGACCAGCGTCGCGTCCGGCGCGATGCCGCCCGGAAACTTGTCGAACGATGTGCCGGCGGCGATTTCGGAAACCCAGGTTCCGTGGCCGACCACGTCATCGGTGTTGGTGTCGTTGCTGGACGAGTCGACGTAGATCAGTTCGGCCTTGACGCGCCCGGCCACGGTCGGGTTGCTGCGCATGATGCCCGAATCGACCACACCGATCATGATGCCACGGCCGGTGTAGCCGGCCTGGTGCGCGGCATAGGCATTGGTGAGCGACAACTGCGCGTCGATCGGCGGCTGCGGCAGCGCCGGTGATGACGAGGACGGCGGGGGCGACGAGGACACCGGGGGTTGCGTCGCGCTGGGCGTGCTTCGAACGCCGCCGTTGCCGCCACCGCCACAGGCTCCCAATGCAGCCGCCAGCATGGCCACCGCCAACCAGCCACACGCACGCCGAAACCGCACCACCCCGGACCAGCCCTGCATGGCATCCCCACCTTCGAGTCGAAACGACGACGGACATTTTGCATCAACGGGGCCGCGCGCTGTGCACCCGCATTTGCGGCAGCGCAGCATCCACCGCATAATCGACGGTATCGAACACCCTGGAGTCCGTCATGTCCGACATCGTCATCGCCGCCGCCAAGCGTACGCCCATTGGCGCGTTTCTCGGCCAGTTCACCGGTTTCCCGACACCGCAACTCGGTGCCGCCGCGATTCGCGCCGCACTGCAACAATCCGGCATCGCGCCGGCCGACGTCGGCGAAGTGCTGATGGGCTGCGTACTGCCGGCCAACCTGGGCCAGGCACCCGCGCGCCAGGCCGCACTCGCGGCCGGGTTGCCGCCATCTGCCGGCTGCACCACGCTCAACAAGGTGTGCGGTTCCGGCATGAAGGCCATCATGCTCGGCCATGACCTGCTCAAGGCCGGTTCGGCCAACGTGGTCGTGGCCGGCGGCATGGAATCGATGACCAACGCGCCGCACATGATGGCCGCCCGTACCGGCATCCGCTACGGCGACGGCAAGCTGGTCGACCACATGGCGTGGGACGGCCTGACCAATCCGTACGACGGCAAATCGATGGGCCTGTTCGCGGAAAGCTGCGCCGACAAATACAGCTTCACCCGCGAACAGCAGGATGCGTTCGCCGCCGAATCGGTGCGTCGCGCGCAGGCCGCGGTGAAGGACGGTTCGTTCGCCGATGAAATCGCGACCGTCACGGTACCGACCCGCAAGGGCGAGATCGAGGTGTCGGTCGACGAAACGCCCGGCAAGGTCGATCCCGCAAAAATCCCGACTTTGAAACCGGCGTTCCGCAAGGAAAACGGCACGGTCACTGCAGCCAGTTCGTCCAGCATTTCCGACGGCGCCGCCGCGGTGGTGATGCTGTCTGCCGACGACGCCAAGGCGCGTGGTGTCATGCCGCTCGCACGCATCGTCGCGCACGCCACCCATTCGCAGGAACCCGAGTGGTTCACCACGGCGCCGGTTGGCGCGATCGAGAAAGTCTTGCACAAAGCCGGCTGGCAAGTCGGCGACGTGGACTTGTTCGAAATCAACGAAGCCTTCGCCGTGGTAGCCATGGCCGCGATGCACGACCTTTCCATTCCGCACGAAAAGCTCAACGTGCACGGCGGCGCGTGTGCGCTCGGCCATCCGATCGGTTGCACCGGCGCGCGCGTCGTGGTGACGTTGCTGCACGCGATGATCCACGCGAATGCCAAGCGCGGCGTGGCGTCGCTGTGCATTGGCGGCGGCGAAGCCACCGCGATCGCGATCGAACGTGCGTGAAAAGTGCCGGCGCGGGGTTGCATGACCAGTTGTCGAAAAAGTGCTTTCCTGCACTTTTTCAACGCGCCGAGTACGGCACATGTCCGTACCCGGCTTCGCCGAATCAAGCATTTGATGTGCTTGATTCGCGGCGGGCCATCCGTGGCCCGCTCCAACAGGGTGTTTTTTCAACACCCTGTCAGTCCCGCGCTGGTAAGCGTCGACTGAACGTTATCTGCGCGTAAAATCCGCGATGCTGGTGTTATTCAGCCAGACGCGGTTTAATGGCCCGGCCACTTTCGGTGGCTAACCACGGCCATTCCAGGAGATCCCCAATGAAGTTCACCCGTACCGTACTCGCGGCTGCGCTAGCTTCCGCGATGGTTCTGTCGCTGTCGGCGTGCAGCCACTCCGGTAGCGAAGGCCAGTCTGCCGCGAACGAAGCGCAGAATGCCGCCGCTGCGGTTTCTTCGGCTGCCAACAGTGCCGCACAGGCGGCCAGCTCCGCTGCAGGCGCCGCCAGTTCTGCCGCCGCTGCCGCCAGCTCGGCTGCGGAAGCCGCCAGCAACGCGATGCCTGCCTCCGCCATGACTCCGGCTCCGGCCAGCACCGCTCCGGTCGCCAGCGGCACCAACGCCATGGGCGCCATGAAGGACGCGGCCCACAAGGCCGGGCAAGCTGCCGACGCCATGAAAGACGCTGCGCACAAGGCCAAGGACGCGATGAAGGGTCACTGATCCTTCGTTCTGTTCTGCTGCATCAGAAACCGGCCGCCTAGCGCGGCCGGTTTTTTTTCGGCCCGCGTAGACATGCACGCCGTTGTTTTCGACCATCGCGCGGCAGCGGGCCCTGCGCTGCGCGCCTTCATCTGCCCTACCGCTAAAATGGCAAGTTCATGCGCGCATGCGCGTCACGGAACAGGCCCTGGATCATGCCCGTCATTTCCTCACGCATCGACACCCGAACCGACGAGTTCCGCGCCAACGCCGCGAACCTGCACAAGCTCACCGACGAGTTGAAAACCGCACTCGCGCAAACCGGCCAGGGTGGCAGTGCCAAGGCACGCGAGAAACACATCGCGCGCGGCAAGCTGTTGCCGCGTGAACGCATTCGCGCGCTGCTCGATGCGGGCTCGCCATTCCTCGAACTCTCTCCGTTGGCCGCGCACGGCATGTATGACGACGCCGCGCCCGGTGCGGGGCTGATCACCGGCATCGGTCGCGTTCACGGCGCCGAGGTATTGATCGTCGCCAATGATGCGACGGTGAAAGGCGGCACCTATTTCCCGATGACGGTGAAGAAACACCTGCGCGCGCAGGAAGTGGCGCTGGAAAACCGCCTGCCGTGCATCTACCTCGTGGATTCCGGTGGCGCGTTCCTGCCATTGCAAGACGAAGTATTTCCGGACAAGCAACACTTCGGCCGGATCTTCTACAACCAGGCGCGCATGAGTGCGCTCGGCATTCCGCAGATCGCGGTGGTGATGGGATCGTGTACCGCGGGCGGCGCCTACGTACCGGCGATGAGCGATGAAACCATCATCGTGCGCGAGCAAGGCACCATCTTTCTCGGCGGCCCGCCGCTGGTGAAAGCCGCGACCGGCGAAGTGGTGGATGCCGAAACGCTCGGTGGCGCCGACGTGCACACTTCCATGTCCGGCGTTGCCGATCATTTCGCCGAGAACGATCCGCACGCGCTGTCGATAGCGCGTGACATTGTCGCGGCGTTGAACCGCAAGAAGGCCATGCCGCTGGCGCTCGCAGAACCGCACGAACCCAAATACGCGCCGAGTGAACTCTACGGCGTGATCCCCGAGGACACCCGCCGCCCATTCGACATCCGCGAGGTGATCGCGCGCATCGTCGACGGCTCCGAGTTCCACGAATTCAAGGCGCGTTACGGCAAGACGCTCGTCACCGGCTTCGCGCATATCCACGGCTACCCGGTAGGCATCGTTGCCAACAACGGCATCCTGTTTTCGGAGAGCGCGCTCAAGGGCACGCATTTCATCGAATTGTGCAACCAGCGCAACGTACCGCTGGTGTTCCTGCAAAACATCACCGGTTTCATGGTCGGCAAAAAATACGAGCAGGCGGGAATCGCCAAGGACGGCGCCAAGATGGTCACCGCCGTCGCCTGCTCGCACGTGCCCAAGTTCACCGTGGTGATCGGCGGCAGCTTCGGCGCAGGCAACTATGCGATGTGCGGCCGTGCCTACGGCGCACGCTTCCTGTGGATGTGGCCGAATGCGCGCATCAGCGTGATGGGCGGCGAGCAGGCCGCGTCGGTGCTCGCTACCGTGAAGCGCGACGGCATCGAAGCCGCCGGCAATAGTTGGAGCAAGGACGAAGAAGACGCTTTCAAGGCACCGATCCGCGAGCAATACGAGCGCCAGGGCAGCCCGTACTATTCGAGCGCGCGGCTATGGGACGACGGCATCATCGACCCGGCCGACACCCGTCGCGTGTTGGGCTTGGCCATCTCCGCGTCAATGAACGCACCGATCGAACCCGAGCGCTACGGCGTATTCCGGATGTAACGCGTAGCGCGTAACACGTAGGTTGGGTTGAGCGGCTTCATCGCGAACCCCCAGCGATTTAGGCTCGACGCGTTGGGCTTCACCCGCAAAAAGCGCGGGTTCAACCCAACCTACACTGCATCGATGAACGCAGCCATCGAACCCACACGTTACGGCGTGTTCCGAATGCAGTGCGTAGGTTGGGGTGAGCGGCTGTATCGCGAACCCCCAGCGATTTCGGCTCGGCGCGTTGGGCTTCACCCGCAAAAAGCGCGGGTTCAACCCAACCTACACTGCATCGATGAACGCAGCCATCGAACCCACACGTTACGGCGTGTCCCGAATGCAGTGTGTAGGTT
>JBOHYW010000125.1:0-10351 GCA_050738155.1 Rhodanobacteraceae bacterium | reverse complement strand
AGCGACAAAACGGCAGAGCCTTGCCATGGAGAGAAACCAACCGAGTAGACTGTCGACTCAGTTTGAGCCGGTTTTCCATCTTTCCATTTGATTGGTGTCCCGTTCGTGTCGACTGCGTGAGCCATCCCCGGTAGTAGAATCGCCTGCGCGACAACGCTCGCGATAATCAAGCGCAGCACTGCGTTCGCAGTCTTCATGCTCGGGCCCCCTGATCCAATCGTGTTGAATCTATGATCGCTGACGTGAAGAGTACGTCAAAGACCGACGGTTAACTCCACTCCCGGATTCAGACCAGTGAAAGTAAGCTGCTGGTGCCAAAGCTTCTGGCGATCGGGCTTGTCGCTTCACAATTTCGGAGACTCCACGTAGCATGAGCCGGGGTCCCGGAGCATGCACCCAAAGGTCAAGAGGGGTGCGGCGCCACCAAGCGGAATACCAACAATCTGAAACCTTGCATACTGCACCAAAAGCAATGACCGAAAGCCAGTGACACGAAATATTCATAGCAGCACATAAAGATTTCACCCAGTGATGACGGAGATAGCAGCGGCGCACGCTTGTCGACGCGCCCTCCGACACTTTTCCTTCACGGCTTGCTGGTGTAATTTCTGCAAGTTCGCCATCTCGGGATTCCGCCATGTCCGCACGTATGTCCTTGCTTGCCCTGGCCGCAGCCGGCCTCGTGTTCACGCTGACACCGGCGCTGGCCACGCCACCCAAAAATACCGAGAACGCGCGCATCGAACACATCCTCGCGCAACGCGCGAAGGTGAAGGAGATCCCTGCGGTTGCACTGTCCTACGATGGACAACACCTCGCCTGGATCGTTGCGCATGGCGGCAAGACCGAATTGATGCTCGCCTCGTGGAAAGGGCAGGACGCGCACCCGGTCGCGATCCCCGGTGATTGCCGTGAAGACGGCATCCGCTGGGCCCCGCACTGGAACAAGCTTGCCGTACTGACCCGCTGCAAGGTCGATCCGTCCAATACCAAGCCGATCCACGGTGCAATCTGGTTGCTCGACGTGCATGCCGGGACAGCTCCGCACAAGATCGCCGACCTCGAAGGCTTCGCCTCCGGCATGCAGTGGAGTCGCGATAGCAAGCGCATCGCGTTCCTGTACGTGCCGGGTGCAACCCGCTTGCCGTTCGCCACCGCATCCGGCAACCCGCGCGTTGGCGTGATCGGCGAACATGACGTGCAGGTGGAACACGTGGCGGAAGTCCCGGCTGCGGGCGGTACGCCGGCAATGCTCACCCCCAATGGTTTGTACGTCTATGAGTTTCGGCTGTCGCCGATCGGCAACCGCGTGGCCTATACCGCGGCACCGCCGCCGGGCGATGACAACTGGTGGGCGGCCAAACTCTACGTGCAGGATGCGCAACCCAGCGCAGCACCCAAAGTCATCGTCGACCCCGGAACCGTTTCCGGCCCGTTGCACGGCCTGCAGATCGCGTTGCCGCGCTGGTCGCCGGGCGCAGCCCGCATCCTGTTCATCGGCGGCCTGATGAGCGACCGCGGCGCGACCGGCGGCGACATCTATGGTGTGCCGGCATCGGGTGGTACGCCGGTCAACCTGACCGAGGGCAGTAAAGTCACGCCGTCCTGGTTCCGGTTCCTGTCCGATCGCAGCCTGCTGGTCACCCAGTTCGCCAGCGGCAAAGTCGAGGTCACCGAATACGCGCTCGCCGGCAACACGGCGCGCCAAACCAGATTGTGGTTCACGGTACCCGGCATGATCGGCGACGGACGCGCCGCACTCGGGGTCTCGGTGTCGGACGATCATCGTTCGCGTCGCATCGCATTCTCCATGAATTCGTCCGAGCACGCGCCCGAGGTACATTCGGGCGTGTTGGGAACCCAGCCCCCGCCAGCGGTGACTTCACTCAACGCCGACCTCAAACCGGAGTGGGGCAAGGCCCGCTCGGTCGAATGGGACAACGACGGCTTGCACGTGCAAGGCTGGCTGGTCTATCCGACCCATTACGACTCGCACAAACACTATCCGATGATCGTCTATGTGCACGGCGGCCCGTCGTGGATGAACATGCCGACGTGGGGCAACAGCGCCGCCGCACTTTCCGGGTTCGGCTATTTCGTGCTGATGCCGAATCCGCGCGGCAGTTTCGGCGAGGGCGAAAAGTACGCGCAGGCGATCCGCAACCAGATGGGTTATGGCGACCTTCACGACATCCTCGCGGGCGTCGACAAGGTCGAGAAACTGGCGCCGATCGACAACGACCGGCTCGGGATGATGGGCTGGAGCTATGGCGGTTTCATGAGCATGTTCGCACCTACCCAGACCGACCGCTTCAAGGCGGTGGTGGCGGGCGCGGGGCTCTCCGATTGGAAAAGCTATTACGGCGAAAACCAGATCGACGGGTGGATGATCCCGTTCTTCGGCGCGTCGGTTTACGACGACCCCGCGGCCTATGCGAAGAGTTCGGCAATCAACTTCATCAAGCACGATCACACCCCCGCCTTGATCGTGGTGGGCGAACGCGACGAGGAATGCCCGGCACCGCAATCGTTCGAATACTGGCACGCGCTGAAATCGGCAGGCGTGCCGGCCACGCTCGTGGTGTACGCCAATCAGGGCCACCACGTCGCCAACCACGACGACCAGGTCGACATCATGCGTCGCACGCTGGATTGGTTCGGGAAATATCTGACGGCGACGAATTGAGTCGCACGCTGCGGGTCGCCTGCACGCCCGCGCCCTGTATCGCAATCGTAGGCCGGTTCAAGGAGCGCAGCGACGGAACCGGCGACGGGGCACGACCAATGCCGGCTCCGGCCTTTGGCCTTGAGCCGGCCTACCGATCCGGATGACGAGTGCAATGCGTGGACGGCCCGGAGCATCGGACAGTCCCCCCAGCCCTAAAACAATTCACCCTGTGGCGACGGCACCCGTGGCGGTTTGAACTGCGTGCAATCGAGCGCCAGGGTTTCACTGCGCCGCACGTAACCGAACTTGCGGCAGGCGACCTCGAAGCGCTTGGCGAGCAGCCGCGCGAATTCGCCTTCGCCATGCATGCGGGTACGAAAATCGCTGTTGTACTCGCGGCCGCCGCGCATCTGCCGCACCAGGCTCATCACGTGTTCGGCGCGTTGCGGTACGTTGAGATCCAGCCATTCGCGGAACAGCGTCTTCAGCTCCCATGGCAGGCGCAACACGGTATAACCGGCCACGCGCGCGCCGGCTTGCGATGCGGCTTCCAGCACATGTTCCAGATCGCGGTCGGTCAATGCGGGAATGATCGGCGCGACCAGCACCCCGCATGGCACACCGGCATCGTTCAGCGCCTTGATCGTCTGGATGCGGCGGTGTGGTGCCGAGGCGCGCGGTTCCAGTTTCGCGGCCAGGTGATTGTCGAGCTGCGTGCATGATACGAATACATGCACCAGATGTTGCCTCGCCATCGGCGCGAGCAGGTCCAGATCGCGTTCGACCAGCGCATTCTTGGTGACGATGGTGCACGGATGCCTGGCCTCGTGCAGCACCTCCAGTACCGAACGGGTGATGCGATGGCTTCGCTCGATCGGCTGGTAAGGATCGGTGTTGGCACCGAGATTGATCGGGGTGCAACGATAGCCCGGATGCGCGAGTTCCTTCTTCAATTGTTCAGCAGCATTGCGCTTGGCGAACAGCTTTGTCTCGAAGTCCAGCCCCGGCGAAAGGTTCAGGTAACTGTGCGAAGGACGCGCGAAGCAGTAGATGCAACCGTGTTCGCAGCCGCGGTATGGATTGATGGATTGCTCGAACGGTACGTCCGGCGAATCGTTGCGGCTGATGATCGAACGCGCGCGCTCCTCGCTGACTTCGGTGCGCGGGCGCGGGGCTGTGTCGTCCAGCAAGGCGCCCTGCCAGCCGTCATCTTCGGCCTGGTGGCGCACGGACTCGAAACGGCCTTCCGGGTTGGAAGCCGCACCGCGACCCTTGATGCGTGTCGGCGATGTCGTGGTCATGCGACTGTCCAGCATACGCCTGCCAGTCTCAACAATTGCGACGACAGTTGCGCCCACGGGGGTCGAAGCAGGTTCGCTTCCGGCAGGATCCCCCGGCCGAATTGACGGTTGCGAAAGCGTCGATCGGATCATCACCGAACCGCGGGTTGCTGCGCTATGATCCGGCCAGATGCTCGGGTTTGGAGACGTGCATGATCTGGGGTTTGGCAATCGTCACGGTTCTGGCCTTCGTGGTGGCCTTCACCACCCACTCGCCGGGGTTGATGGGGTTCTGCCTGTTCGTTGGGTTCGTCTGCGGCATCGTGGGCACCCTGGTCTTCATCGACCGGCACCTGCGCGCCAGTTCCAGGCCCGAACACATGACCGAGCGCGAACTCGACGCGCTGCGCAAGACCGTCCGCAACGGCGCCGAGCCGCCGCGGTCGTTGCCGCCATCGGGTTCTCCATGACGTAAATTTCACTACCGCCGCGTCTTCTTTTTGCTACGCTTGAACACTTGCGATGGCTTGAAGGAGACCCGTGATGAGCAAGGTGCATCCCGTTCCGCCCGCATTTGCAGCCGCCGAGCAGCTCAAGCCCGACGCCTATGCGCAGCGGTACGCCGAGTCGATACGCAACCCGGAAGCGTTCTGGGCCGAGGCCGCCAAACGGCTGGACTGGATCAAGCCCCCGACGCAGATCAAGGACGTTTCCTACGATCCTGCCGACCTGCACATCCGCTGGTACGCCGACGGCGTGCTCAACCCGACCGTCAGTTGCCTCGACCGTCACCTGGCCACGCGCGGCAACAAGACCGCGATCCTGTTCGAGGGCGACGATCCGAATGTCTCCCGCGAAATCAGCTATCGCGAACTGCACGCCGAAGTCTGCAAGTTCGCCAACACACTGAGGCATCTCGGCGTGAACAAGGGCGACCGCATTGCCATCTACATGCCGATGATCCCGGAAGCCGCGGTCGCGATGCTCGCGTGCGCGCGGATTGGCGCGGTCCACTCGGTGGTGTTCGGCGGTTTTTCGCCCGACGCGCTGGCCGGCCGCATCGCCGATTCCGCATGCAAGCTGGTCATCACAACCGATGAAGGCGTCCGCGCCAACAAGAAGATTCCGCTGAAGGCCAACGTCGACGAGGCATTGACGCGACCCGATACCACCAGCATCGAGACCGTGATCGTGGTGCGCCGCACCGGCAGCGCGGTCAACATGCAATCACCACGCGACCGCTGGTGGGACGCGCTGATGGACGGCCAGTCAGCGGAGTGCGAGCCGGAACCGATGAACGCGGAAGATCCGCTGTTCATCCTGTACACGTCCGGCAGTACCGGCAAACCAAAAGGCGTGTTGCACACCATCGGTGGCTACATGGTGTGGGTGTCGCTTACCCACGCGACCCACTTTGATTTGCGCGAGGATGACGTGTACTGGTGCACCGCCGATGTCGGCTGGGTCACCGGGCACAGTTACGTGGTGTACGGGCCGCTCGCCAACGGCGCCACCTCGCTGGTATTCGAAGGCGTGCCGAACTGGCCGGATGCCTCGCGTATCTGGCAGGTGTGCGACAAGCACAAGGTGACGATCCTGTACACCGCACCCACCGCAATCCGCGCGCTGATGCGTGAGGGCGAAGAGCCGGTCAAGAAGACCTCGCGTCAGTCGCTGCGGCTGCTCGGCTCGGTCGGCGAGCCGATCAACCCGGAGGCGTGGGAGTGGTACTTCAATGTGGTCGGTGATGGCCGCTGTCCGATCGTCGACACTTGGTGGCAGACCGAAACCGGGGGCATTTTGATTTCGCCGCTGCCGGGCTCGAATGTGCTGAAACCGGGCGCCGCGATGAAACCATTTTTCGGCATACAGCCCGCGCTGGTGGACACCGATGGCAAGCGCATCGAAGGCGAGGGCGACGGCAACCTGGTGATGCTCGACTCGTGGCCGGGCCAGATGCGCACGGTCTACGGCGACCACCAACGCTTCATCGATACTTATTTCAAGGCGTATCCCGGCATGTATTTTTCCGGCGACGGTGCGCTGCGCGACGCCGATGGCGACTGGAAGATCACCGGCCGCGTGGACGACGTCATCAACGTGTCCGGCCACCGCATCGGCACCGCCGAAGTCGAGAGCGCGATGATGGCCGACCAGCGGGTCGCGGAAGCCGCGGTGGTCGGCTGTCCGCACGACGTCAAGGGCACGGCGATTTATGCCTTCGTGACCCCCAAGCAAGGTATTGCGCCGAGCGACGAACTCAAGAAGGAACTCGTCAAGGGAATACGTGACCGGATCGGCGCGTTCGCCGCGCCCGAGTACCTGCAATGGGCCGTGGCGCTTCCCAAAACCCGGTCGGCCAAGACCATGCGGCGGATCCTGCGCAAGATCGCCGAAGCCGGCAACAACGAAGTCGACCTTGCCGCGCTGGGCGATACGTCGACGCTGGCCGATCCGTCGGTGGTGAAGCGGTTGTATGACGATCGCGTGCGCCACTGACAGTACGTACGTCACGCCTGTAATGCCTGCGGGTCTGGAATTTGTCGAAGCGAACCCGTCGCAGACCGCGGCATGTCTGGATGCGACGAGCATCCACCTGTGGCACATTCCTTACGCGTCAGCGCAGGGCCGCGCACCATTGTTGCGGTGGCTGGCCGCGTACCTCGGCGTCCCCGAGTCGCACGTCTTGCTGCGTGCGGAAACCGGCGGCAAACCCCGGCTTGCTCACACAATCGCTGCGGGCGCCAACCACCTCGAATTCAACTGGTCGCACAGCGGCGCGCATGCCTTGATTGCATTGGCGCGAGGGTTGCCGCTCGGGGTGGATATCGAGCATCTCGGCAAGAATCCACGCGCGCTGGAAATCGCCCGCCGCTTTTTTCATCCCGATGAAGCCGACGGGTTGGCAACCCTCGAACCCGAGGCGCGCAACCGCGCCTTCATTTCGTTGTGGTGCGCCAAGGAAGCGGTGTTGAAGGCGGCGGGCCAAGGCTTGTCGTTCGGCCTCGCACGCCTTGCATTCGATCAAGTTCCTGATTTCGATTGGCGACTGGTTCGCACTGACCCGGCATTGGGAAAAGTCGCGGACTGGCAGCTCATGACCTTCCCGGCCGCGCCGGATTGCCGCGGCGCGTTGGCGTGGCGGGGTGGCGCGCGAAGGATTTTTGCGTTCCGGCCTGGCGAGGGCGGGTCTCCCTGAATGCACGCGCGGAACCGGGAACTCGACCGTTTGCCGGTGGTCTGAGTATGTACGGGTAGTCTCCCCGTAGTTGCCGCACCGACCCCTCGCGGCAACATTGCACTCTCAGGCGCGGATACCTTCCGCGCCTTTTTTTGCGCGCAGTCGGCGCAACGACGAGTATCACGATCGAGTACCACAACTTTCGCGATTACAATTTGAACCCGTGCGTCAACGTCGGACCCTTGCAGCGATGACCGTGCTCAGCGTCAATCTCAACAAGATCGCGGTGCTGCGCAACTCGCGTGGCGGCAGCGAACCCGATCTCGGCACGGCTGCCGAGACCTGCATCGTCGCCGGCTGCGGTGGCATCACCGTGCATCCACGTCCGGACCGCCGTCATGTCACGCCCGAAGACGTGATGCTGCTCGCGCAACTCACGCGCGACCGGGTGGAGTTCAACATCGAAGGCAACCCGTTTGCACCGCCACGCTCCGGGTATCCCGGCTTCGTCGAGTTGGTGCGCAACGCCAGGCCTGCACAAGCGACGCTGGTTCCGGACGACGACGGACAAATCACCTCCGACCATGGCTTCGATCTCGTGCGTGATATACCGCGGCTCGCCCCGCTGGTCGCAACACTCCGAGCAACCGGCTGCCGCGTGTCGCTGTTCGTGGATGCTGGGATCAGAACGGGTTTCGATGCTGCACGCACGATCGGCGTGGCACGGGTCGAGCTCTATACCGGCCCTTACGCGCACGCATACAGCCGCAATGATTACGCCGACGAACTTTCACGTTGCGTTGAAAGCGCAAAACTCGCCAACGGCGCCGGCCTTGCAGTGAATGCCGGGCACGACCTCAACCAGCAAAACCTCGGCGTGTTTCGCCACGCGATACCCGGACTCGCCGAAGTATCCATCGGTCACGCTTTGATCGGTGAAGCGCTGTATGCCGGACTGGATCGAACGGTGCGCAATTACCTCGCCATCCTCGCGTGATCACGTGCCCGGATCGGCCGCAAAAAAATGCCGCGCAAGGCGCGGCATTTTTCGTTGCGTGACACCCGCAGGCTACGGTCCCTGGCCTGGGTTGGTCTTGCCTTCGGTGATGAAGCCCAGATGCACCATGCCGGCGCCCTTGGCATCCTGCATCACCTTCCAGATCACCTTGTAAGGGGTGGTCTTGTCGGCGCGGATGTTCAAAGCCGGCTGCGGCACACTGGTGGCAGCCGCACGCAGTCTGGCGCTGTAAACGGCCTCGCTGACTTCGCTGTCGTTCCAGTACAAGGTCCCATCAGGCTCGACCGCGAGGTCGATCGGCGGTACTTCGATTGCAGCGGGCTTGGTGTTGGGATTGGCCTTTGGCAGGTCGATCTTCACCTTGTGCGACATCAGTGGCGCCGTGATCATGAAGATGATCAGCAGCACCAACATCACATCGGCCAGCGGGGTTACGTTGATTTCGGCCTTGGGGATTTCCCCCGGATCGCCGCCCGTACTCATTGACATGACGTCAGTCCCTCACTTCTCGAAGCCGATCTTGATCACGTTGTAACGACGCGCCTCGGCCATCACCTCAGCCAGATAGTTGTACTGGGTGTTGTCGGTGGCCTTGATGTGCACCTGTGGCTGCTGGTCGACCGTCTTGGCGCCGATCGTTGCAAGCTGCGCCTGCAACTCCACGTTGCTGATCGGCAGGTTGTCCCAAGTCATCGACCCGTCGGCCTTGATGAACAAGGTATGCGGCGTCGGCGGATTCTCCGGCGGCTTCACGTTGGGATTTGGCTGGGGCAAGTCGATCTTGATGTTGTGATGCGTCAGCGGCGCCGTGATCATGAAGATGACCAGCAGCACCAGCATCACGTCGATCAAAGGGGTGACGTTGATCTCCGAGACCGGTCCACCATTGCTATTGGTGCTCATCGCCATGACGGCAAAACCCTCTTACTTTTTCGCTGCCGGCGGGGGCGTGACTGCAGCAGCCGAACGCGCGGTGGCTGCACCGGTGGTGCTGGTTTCGATGCGGGCGCCGGTGGCGAAGAAATCGTGCAGGTCGTGCGCGAATTCGTCGAGGTTGGCAACGGTCACTCGATTGGAGCGCGAGAAGGCATTGTAGGCGATAACCGCCGGAATGGCGGCCGCCAGACCGATGGCGGTCATGATCAAGCATTCACCGACCGGACCTGCCACCGCCGAGATCGAAGACTCACCACTTGATCCCAAGGCGATCAATGCGTTGTAGATACCCATCACGGTACCCAGCAGGCCGACGAACACCGCTGCGGATCCGACCGTGGCGAGCAGGGTGAGGCCACCTTCCAGGTTGCGGCTCTCGCGATCGACCGCCTGGCGCAGCGCGCGATCGACGAACTCGGAGCGATTCAGGGCCTCGACCATGCGGCTACCCTCGTGACGCTGGTGATGCGCGGCGGCGGAAGCTGCTTCCAGCGCGACCTTGGAAAACGGTTCGGTGCGTGGCTGTTTTTCCATCACCCGGACCGCATCCTGCGCCGACGGCGTATCCCAGAACTTCTGGATCACCTTGCCCATGCGCGCGCGGATCTGGGTATTGCGGATCGCGATCACGATGATGTAGTACCACGACACCAGCGACATGATCACCAGTACCAGCAGCACGATGAAGTCGACCCAGTGCTGCAGCGGGTGTTCGATGATGTTGCGGAGAAAAAAGCTCGCACCTACCTGGGTAAGCGCTTGTGCGTTGGCATTGCCGGCTTGTGCGATGACGGCGGAGGCTATTGCATCTTGGATCATGGCGCTACCCTTCCTTCAAGTTGTAGCAGTGGAACGTGGATTGACGAACTCTAGCGGATTTGGATCCGCGACGAGTGAAGTTGGTATTACATGAGACCGTTGAGACTGAAATTCACCGGAATCCGCACGACACCCCCGACCGGCTTGCCGTTGTTGATACCCGGATTGAAGCGCCAGTGGCGCGCGGCTTGTTCGGCAGCCCTGTCCAGCACGCGATAGCCACTCGACTTTTCGACCTTGACATCGACCACCTCGCCTTGAGCGTTGATGGTGATATCCAGGATCACTTCACCCTGTTGCCCCTGGCGCAAGGCCTGGATCGGGTACTTGGGCGGGTTGCGATTCTTGTAGCTGATGTCGACCGACGGTGCGATGTTGGCCGGTGGCGGCGGCGGCGCCGGTGGCCGCGGCGGTGGCGCCGGGGTCGACATGATCGTCTGTTCCTGCAC
>JBOHYW010000124.1:0-10374 GCA_050738155.1 Rhodanobacteraceae bacterium | reverse complement strand
TAGCCGAACTTGGCGACCGTGAAGTTGCTCGCGTGATTCGGACTGACCAGATCGGGAGTATCGGAGTCATCGTTCAACGATTTGCGCACCTCGACCGACAGCATGTCGAGGCCGTGGAAGCGGCGATCGGTATGCTGCATCGAAAAACCGAGCTGGGCGATATCGAAACGCTCGTTGGAAAACTGGAAGCCGAGGCTGCTCAACGACGATTGTTCGTGGATGTATTGCAGCGAGCTGGTCATCGACAGGTCGGTGTGGTTGACGAATTTCCACTGCATGCCGCCGAAGTAGCGCGAAGTCGGTCCGCGCACATCCAGCGCGGCAAACGGCCCGGTGTTGAGTTGCAGCTCGCTGCGATCGGCGCCGACCACTACACCAAGTCCGGGCGCCTTCACGATCGGCACGCTGTAGCTGAGCGAGCCGTAGGTGTTCTGGTGCGGATCGAACGCGTAATTGATGGCGACCGCCAACTTGTCGCCGATACCGAGCGGATCGTTCCAATCCAGCGCCGCCTGCGCGCGATAGCGCCCGGTGATTTCGGTACCGTAATCGTTGACGCCAAGCGTGACGGAATACGGACGTTTCGCCTCGCGCGCCACCATGATGAGATCGGTGGTACCGGTTTTCTCACCGGGCTGGAAGGTGGACGACACCGACACGCCCGGCAGGTCGCGGTCGTACAGCAGCGCGGTATCCACGTCGCGCTTCTGCAACACCTTGCCGCGCAATTTCTGCGCCGACGCAGCGATCACCCACGGACGATAATGTTTGGTGCCCTGCACTTCGATCTTGCCGATCTTGCCTTCCAGCACGTCGATCTGCACGAGGTCATTCGCAGCCACGGTCTGCGCGGGCAGGTAGGCGGTCGCGACGATGAAACCGGCCTTGCGATAATGTTGCGTGATCGCATCGGCAACACCCTGCAACTGGTCGAAATCAAGCTGCGCGGGCTGCGCCGCCGTGCCACCCAGTTTCGTGAATTGCGCATCGGCAAATTGCTGGATGCTGGCCGGCGTGATGCCGTCTTTGGCGTGCTTGCCGACACCCTGCACCACGAAGCCGCGCACGGCGATGCGCTGGTTGGCGCCGGCCTCCGTCAGGCGCTTGCTGACCGGCGGCAATACGTTGGTTTCCTGCGCAGCCGGGCCAGCCGGTGACGCCGTCGGCGCCACGGCCACCACGCCGGACGGCGACACCGCGAACACGGCGATCTCGTTCGACAGGAACGCGTGCGCGTGGGTGTATCCCGCTTTCTGCAACGCGGCGTTGACTGCAGCGACCACGCCTTGCCACTGGGCGCTGCTCAAGCTGGTCGACTGACCGTTGGCGGTCACCGCCCGTCGCCAAGCCTGGTCGATGATCTTTTGCACGGCGGGCGAACCGGCAGGCACGCCACTGACCAGGATGTTCGGTGTCGCAGATGGTGCCGCGGCGGAAGCGGGCGCTGATTGTGCGGCCGCAGTCGGCGCATACACGACACACAAGCCCAGCGACAACGCGGCAACGAGTCCGAGCACTCGCATCGGACACCCCCTGATTCGTGACGTATTTCTCATTGTCGCACCGGATTCGGATGGTTGCACATGACACGAACTCCCACTAGCGGACGCCACCCCGCAGGCGGCGACGCATCCATGCCGGAAAAACACGATCGATTTCATGCACCCGGCTGACCGTAGCCGGCAACGCCGTCAGTCGTGGACGTTCAACGTCGGCGCCCGAACCAGCGACTCAACGAAAACAGCCCGGGTCGCTTGTGGAACATCGCCGACACCGCTTCATCGCGTGGCGGGTGTGACGACGGAGTGTTTGCCGCAACCGATTCGCGCGGTACGGTCTGGGCGGCAACGGTGTTGCGCGCGGTGATGCCGCCGCCATCGCACAAGGTGCCGAGCAGGTGGCGCCGACGCGCGCGATAGTCTTCGCGGCTGATTCGGCCGAGGCGGTGCGCTTCGTCCAGCGTGCGCAGGCTGCGATTGATTTCGCGCAGACGCTCGTTCACTTGAGTTCCCTCAGCACCCGGAAGCCCACGTCCTTTTGCGGCTTGCCACTATCGCCGCGCTGGGTCGCGACCGTGCACTCGGACCAATAGCTGTTGTAGCTGCCGCCACGCACCATGACATTGCCCCCGCTGACGACCCACTCCCACACGTTGCCGGTCATGTTCACCAAGCCCCACGGATTGGGTTGCCGACCACGCGCTGAGATCGGTCCACCCACGCCGCTGTCGCCACCCGCGGACGGCGGGATGCAATTGCTGTCAGGCGACTGCGTCCAGCCCTGGCCGGCCTTGGCGGCATGCTGCCACTCGGCATCCGTGGGCAGACGGTAGGTGTACCCGGTGACCTTCGTCAACCAGGCCGTGTAAGCCTTGGCCTCGGCCAGACTGATGTCGCTGACCGGCAGGTTGCTGGCGCCGCCCTTGGCCGCGCACTGGTGGGTAGCCGCGCAAAACTGGTTGAATTCGCGCAGCGTGACCTCGGTGCGTGACATGGCATAGGCCTTGCCGCTGATGCCGGGGATCACCACCAGCGCGGGGCCGTAACCGCTGCCGACGTGGTCCGCGCAAATCCGGCCGCGACCGGCAAGACCCGGCCGTGCACACGGGTCGGACTGCGTGACCGGCGCTGCGGCGGTCGGAGCCGGTGTCGCTGCATGCGACGCGACCGCCGAAGACTTCGGCGTCGAAGTGGTTCGACGTGGCGTGCCCGCGACCGGCGTGGTCGCGGTTGCCACCGAAGATGTTGCCGGTGCGGTGGCACTTGTCGGCGGCGCCGATGCCGACGCCTGCTCCGGTTGCGTACCGACCACACCCGGCTTCAGCGACCCCAGCAGATCGGCGAACGAGCCTTCCGGCAACGCACCGCGCAATTTCAGATCATCCTGCAGTGCGGCGAGGCCACTGGCATCGGCCCTTTTCAACGCCGCCAGCCGGCGGCGCAAGCGCTGGATGTCGGACGCGGAAAGCGCACTGCCGCGTGCGCGCATCAAGTCGGCAACGAAAGTCATGCGGTCGTGTGCGCGGCGCAGGTCGGCGCGCTGGCCCAGCGCCTGCACACCCTTGCCCAGCGTGTCCGCGGCCAGTCGGTACTTGCCATGTTCAGCGAGGCCGCGGGCCTGGCCCAGGTATGCCTCGGCGAGCAGTTGCGACCCGTCTGTTTTCAGGAACGGATTGCTCGGTTCGAGCGTGCGGATGCGCGCCAGCGATTCCGCGGCCTTGCCGATGTCGTGCGCGGCAGCGGCACGCTTCATCGACTCGATGCGCGAGGCCACTTCCGCTGCTGCGCTTTCCTGCGCCAGTTGCGCCTGCTGCTGCTGCTGCAA
Source organism: Rhodanobacteraceae bacterium (assembly GCA_050738155.1). Lineage (GTDB taxonomy): Bacteria > Pseudomonadota > Gammaproteobacteria > Xanthomonadales > Rhodanobacteraceae > 66-474. The sequence goes on along the minus strand of JBOHYW010000124.1, from coordinate 7,050 downwards.
AGCCGACAAGCGGGCGCGCTGGGCCAGCAACGGCTTGGAGGTCGGTGCATAGACAAGCCCCAGCCCGACCAGATTCGCTGCGCGTTGCACCTGCGTCGGCTTGGCGGCCTTGGATGCTTGCCCCGCGATGGCGTCATCCAGCTTCTGCAACAGTTGTTGCGTCGCGGGCGCATGATCGGCATGCAGCACCTGCAGACTTCCCGCCACCGCGGCCTGCCATTCCGGCGCCAGCGACGGACTGGCGATCAGTTGACCCAACGCCTTGCGCGCTTCCGGCACGCTCTGCGCCTTGGCGGTGACCTTGGCGGCGGCGGCATTGGCGCTCTCGAGCGCGGCCAATTGCGTGGCGCGCTGTTGCAGGCGTTTGGAATGCGGGAACAGGCGGGTCGCCAGGGCCAGGCGCTTGCCGGCCTCGTCGACGTGACCCGCATCGATCGATTGGCCGACCGCGATGTCGTATTTCAGTTCCAGCTCGGCGTCATCGAGCAACGCGCTCTTCGGATCGATGGCGCGAATCTCGCCGAGGGTGGTCACGACATTGTTCGGCTGGTTCGGAAAGATCGCGCCGGCCGCGATGCGTTCGCTCAACTGGGTGTCAAGCGTGTTCAGCAGACCATTGCGCTGCTGTTCGATGGTGGTGCGACGGACGTCCAGTGGCTTGGAAAACAGTTTCAGGCGATCGCGGATCTGGAACACATGCTGCACGCCCGCGTAGTCGAAACGCTGGTGCGAGGGATTCCAATAAGTACTCAGGCGGCTGAGCAGGTAGCCGGCGATCGCGTTGTTGTGCTTGACCACCACCGCGCTTTCATCGTCGCCCAATGCCACCAGTGCCTGGTACGCCTGGTCTTCGTCGGTGTAGTGCTGCGGATTGCTCAGCGCGAAGCGGTCGATCACCTCATTGATGTGACGCGCGCCGAGATAACGGCTGATGCCGAAACCCGCCAGCGCCAGCACCACCGCCACCACCACCCCGTAGATGATCAACGGACGACTGCGTTCGCGCCAACTGACATCGCGCAGGCCCTCGATCAACTCCAGCACGTTGTGCAGGCGCTGCTCGCCATCGAAGGCCACCGCATCGGCGAGCGTCTTGTTCTGTCGTTTGGTCAGGCCATGGATTTGCGGCGGCTTGCGGCCTTCCTTCAGCGCCACCTCGGCGCTGACCTTGTCGAACGGATGTTTGCCCGTCAGCAATTCGTAGGCAACGCAGCCGAGCGCGTAGATGTCATCGGTAGGCTGCGGTTCGCCACCGCGCAACATTTCCAGACTGGCATAAGCCGGCGTCAACGCACCCAGGGTGGCGGCGTCGAATACGGTTTCTTCGCCTGCGGTTTCGACGAACTTGCCGGCGCGCGCGATGCCGAAGTCGAACACCTTGGCCACGCCATCCTTGGTCACCATCACGTTGCCGGGTTTGAAGTCCGAATGGACCACGCCGGCGGCGTGCGCGCGCTTCAACGCCCACGCCATGCCTTCGATCAGCGGGCGTGCCTTCGTCAACGGCATGCCGTCGAAGGCTTCCTCGCGGATCAGCGTCTTGAGACTGGTGCCGTCGATGTATTCCATCGTCATGAAGACGATGGTTCCGTCCTTGTCGAAGTCGTACACCCGCACGATGTTGTCGTGCGCGAGTTGCTGCGAACGGCGCGCCTCGCGCTGCAACGCGATCAGCGAATCGGGGTGGCGACGGAATTCGTCGTTCAGCACTTTCACCGCGACGTACGGGTCGCGGTCGCGCGCTTCGACCTTGCGCTCGTCGCGCGCCAGGTAGACCACGCCCATGCCGCCGCGGCCGAGTTCGCGTTCGAGCAGGAACCGGCCTTTCAGCAACATGCCGACGGTCGCGTATTCGCCACCGGACTCTCCGGCCACGCGTTGCCACGTCGAGGCATTCAGGCTGCTTTCCGAGGCGGTACCGGTGTTGGACTGGGTGTGCGTCGGACCCGGCTGCGAGGCCGGCCGCACGATCGTCGCCGACTCGTTGCCATCGCCATCCGGTGGTCGCGGACGCACCAGCGTGCCGTCCTCTTCCGCAGGCGGCGACGCCGGTTGAACGCGGGTGACGTCGGCATTGCCTGACGGCGCAGCCGCGCCGCCCGTCGAACCCACGTTGGTCTGCACGCGCGTGATGTCTTCGTCTTCGGGCGCAGTTTCCGACGCAGGTGAAGCCGAGTTGGGCTGCATGCTCGCCAACTTGGTGAGCACGGCACGCACGATCTGCGGATTGAAACCCTCGTCGTCGCGGAGGCGTTCCAGCCACGCGACTTCGCGCAGATATTGTTCGCTCGGTACCGCGCCGCGTTCGCTCAACGCGTCGAACAGCGCCGGCAATTTCAGATCGCCCGCGCGCAAGGCGGCAATGAGTTCTTCGAGAGATGCCATCACGCGGGTTCGCTCAATCCTGCAGGCGCACGACCACTGCCGACACGTTGTCACGCGCCGCGCGATCGAGCGAAGTTTGGAATACGTCGTCCAGCACCGCTTGCGGCGTGGCATGGGCGCGGCAGGCCGCGTCGAGCTCGGCGTCCGACATTTCCTTGTTGACGCCATCTGAACACAGCACGAACTGTGTGCCAGGCCGATTGCTCGCCACCACCCAATCCACGAACAGCGATTCCTCGGCACCGACCGCGCGGGTCAGCACGCCACCTCCCGGCTGGGGCTGCGCCGGGCCGCCAGCGAACTGGGTGACGTCATCCTTGACGCCGTATACGTGGTCGCGGGTGATCTGCGCGAGGCGCCCGTCTTCAAAGCAATACGCGCGACTGTCACCGACCCAGCCGCACAGCATGAAATCCTTGTCGTGCACCAGCACCACCACGGTCGAGCCGATGATGTCGCTGCCGCGCTGCGCGGCGGTCCGACGCAAGTCGGCGTTGATGCCGACCAGGGTGTCTTCGATCGACTCGATGAATTCGAACACGTCGCCGTCACGCGGCAGCGCGGCCAGACGCTCGACGATCATGCCGCTGGCGTAGTCGCCGGCCGCGTGTCCGCCGAGGCCGTCGGCCACCACCCACAGGCCGGCTTCGTCACGCACCAGGATGGCATCCTCGTTGCGGCGCCGAACCTTGCCGGTGTCGGTGCGCCCCGCCGACTGAAAGTGCATCGTCATGTCGTCCCCACCTCGATGACGGCCAATGGCCACTGCCCGCGATCCGTGCCCAATCCGGCGATCGCCGCAATGCGTCCCCTCGCTTCCTCGCTCGTACCGGTCTCCAACGATGCGGCGAGCGCTTCTGCCGGAATCCGCAGGAGTGTATCAGTCGCCAGCAACAGCAACCGGTCACCGGGCGCGACCAGGCAGGCAATCTCGTCGCAATGTGGTTGCTCGCTGGCGCCGAGACCCGGCATCGGCAGCAAGCGCGCGCTCGACAACACCGTGGTGAGGTCGCCAGGCCGTGCAGTATCGGCCTGATCCGGCGGCGGCGGGGCACCATCGAACAGCGGCCGCAGTCGACCGCGCCGCCAATGCCATGCGCTGGCGGCGCCCACCCGCAACAACCCGGCCTGACCGTTCGCCACGTGAACGACCAGCGCCGCACCGTCTTCCGGTACCGGGTTGATCAAATCTTCGGTGCGCTCGCGCAACGATGGATGCAACGCCTGCAAGCGCTCACGTACCTCGCGCAGGTTGGCCGGTGGTGTGGAACCAGTCATGGCCGCCGCGATTCGCGTCGCGGCGTGTCGACGTGGCCCGGACGGACCATTGTCGGCCGCAAGCAAGCTGATCGCACCTGCGTGCTTGAACACGACGCTGGGTCCCGCGGGTTCGACATCGACAGGCGGTGGCGCAGGCATGGACTTTTCGAGCGTCGTGGCCACCGGCATCGCGCCGGGGATGGTGGCGTCGGACGTATCAAAATCCGGTTGCACCTTGGGCAACAAATCGCCCAGCACGTCGTCCAGATCGTCCGGCATGGCCACCGATGCGGCGGCGATCATCGGCGCCGGTGCTGGCGTGGCAAGTGCCGGCGTCGCCTTGAACGCACCGCTGGTGCGCCAATGTTCCGCTGCACGCGTTGCATCGAGGAATGCCGCGTACGCATCCGGTCGAGGCAACCCGCGCGTAAGCAATGCACCCGGCGGCACCCGGGCGCCACCACGCGTCCACCACAGGCAACCATCTTCGACGGCCATGCACGCGCCCAGCCACGTGGAGAGTTGCGGGTCGTCGCCGGCCGCCTGCCACGCCATCCGCCAGTCACCTGCGTGCGTCCAATCGATCGGCGTCGGCCGGGTTGAAGCGACCTCGGCGAGCCAATCCGACGGCGATGGCAAGCCCGCCACGACCACATCGAACAACTCCGCCGCCGGTGTCATCTCCGCACCGCCCCAGGCTCGTTCCAGTGCATCGAACCAACCTGCACCGGTGCGGACGACGCGGCTGAATACATCGGCATCGGTCAGCGGGCAGGCCAGCACCATCGGAAACCCGCGTCCGACCCGGTCGACCGACGGGCCGGTCACGCCGACCCACGCCGGCGCACCGCACACGCCCGGCATCAAAGCGAACCGCCAGGCCGGAGCGGCCTGCCAGACGCCACGCCACGCGTCGCCAAACTCAGCGCGAGCGGCATTGACCGCGGCTTCGAAACGGCTGTCCCAAACCGAAACGAACGCCGCCGGCAAGCGCCGCTGCACGAAGTCGCCCATGCCGGGCAGCTTGCCAAAAAAGCCTACACCGCCCGGCACGTTCACGTGTCTAACCCCCGCACCGGAAACGTCGTACCGCGGTATTGAGGAACGGGTTTTGCAGACTGCCGGCAAGGATCGTGACCTTGGCGATGTGCCCGCCGAAATTGAAGCTGGCGAGGTAGCGCAAGTCTGATTGCTTCTGCAGGTGTGCCGCCTGCAAGGCATGGAAGAACGCCCAATCGCCCGGATAACTGAAAGTGCTGAGCAGATTGCCAGAGGTATCCCACGCCGACACCGTTACCAGCGCCGGCTTCGGCCCCGGCCATTTCATGGCCATGCGGGTGGCAGAGCCTGGCTGATAGGTGAATTTTTGCCCGTCGACATCGATCATGAACTTGCCGATGCCGGCGCCAAGCTGCGGATCGGCGACGCTGAAATCCACTTGCGGCTGGTTGGCGCCGTTGTGGAAATACATCTGCTTGATCTCGTCGGCAAGTTGCGCCTGTTGCAGCATGCCGGGCGGCCCCGCGACCGCACCCGGCCCGCTCTTCCATTTCCACGCCGAACCGCTGGCGTCGACCAGTTTCGACAGGGTCTGCTTGTAGTAGCTGTCGAAACTGCCGCCGTAACCGAACAAGCCGGCGAAGTTCTGCAGCGGAATGTCCTTGTGGCTGGATGGATCGAACGGGAAACGCCCGCGCGTGAATGCCGCGCAATCTTTTCCCACCGCTTGCTGGAACTGCTGGCCCAGCGCACTCTTGGTGCCACTGGCGATCAGCGCCTGGCTCTTGCCGGTCAGCGCCGCCAGCCAACCGGAGACCGGCGACGGCAATTGCGCGATTTGCTGTTGCGCCAACAGCAGTTGCGGGTTGGGCTGGCCGGCCGCGTCGGTGAAATCGGTCATGGTCAGCAAGGTCTTGCTGAGCTGGCCGATCGCGGCCAGGGTTTGATCGATCGGCGCGGCGCCGGCAGCACCCGCCGTGAGTTTGTCTAGTGCTTCGAAATGCGCGCTGATGGCATCGCCGGGTTTGGCCACGGGTGCGGCTGCCTTGCCACCGCCAGCGCCGGCCAACACCCGCGACAACGCATTCTGGGTCGCCTTCTGTTTGGCTTTGCGTGCCGCGAGTTTTTCCACGCCCGCCGCGGCCTTGCTGCCACCCGATTCGGCCGGGGTTCGCAGCATGTCGCTGGTATTCCCGGCGGTCACTTTCAGGAGTGCCTTCAAGGGCGAACTCGGTCCCGCCAGCTTGGCCGCGACCGCGCTGGCATCCTGGATGTCGCTGATCGGCTGCAACGCGAGATCGTCGAGCAGGCCATCCCACTGCTTGATGTAATCCTGCTCGTACAACGCCAGCACCTGCTGCTGCATGCGCGCGCGTGCCAGTGCATCCATCTTCGTCGCACCAAACACCCAATCGTCCTGCGCGAACTGTTTGACGGCCTCGCCGATGCCCTTGTTCGCTTCGCGCCGGAACACCGGCTGGGTGTACAGCGCCGGGAACGGCTGCGCTAGCGATACACCACTCTTGCGGCGAAACACGTTGGCCTGCAGGCCCAATGCCTTGCCCAGGTCGAGCGACGGATCGCCGGACGCGGCCTCCTTCAACTTGAGGTTGCCGTACACCAAGGTCGCGAGATCGGCGGTCTGCAGCGTGCTGCGCGCCTGCGCCACCAGATCCTTGTCGAGCGGGATCGCACGCAGTTTTCCCGGATCCTGCATCAGCACCTCGAACTGTTTCGCGAGTGCCTGCTGCAGCACCGTGTCGTTCGGGAATATCCGGTTCCACTCGATGTTGGTCAGCGCCACCAGTTGATCGACGTCCCGATGCGCAGGCTCGCCCAGCATCAGGTAACCCTTCAGGTAGTAATACAACGCCTGTGGATCGCTGGCGCTGCCGGCGAGGCCGTTGCGAAAACGCATCGCCACGCCCGGCAGCAGCAGTGCGTTCAATTCGCGCAGATGCGCGGCGTGGACTTGATCGCCGACCGCGTTGCCCTGGTACAAGCCGAAGCGCATCAACCACGGCACGTCGCCCTGGTATTGCCGCGCCACGGATTCGACCGAGTCCATGGCATCCAGCCGTTGCAACGCCTGTGCGAAGTAAGTCTTGTCGTCGGCAGCGCCGGTCACGTCCGCCTTGACCGGATATTGCGCGATCGCTTGTCGCACTTGTCCCAGATACGCGCGATTGCGCCCATAGCTGGTGAACAGGGCCGCCAGCAGCAACACCGTCACCACGGCGACGCCGAGGTACGCAGCGGCTTGCAGCAGGATCTTGCGACGTTCGAGTTTCGGATCGGTGCCGGCGAACCCCGATTCGCGGAACAACACGTCCTGCAACAAGCGTTCGACGAAAAACGTACGTTGCTTGGCGCCGGACGGCTGCACGCGCGCGGGATCGAGCCCGA
>JBOHYW010000123.1:0-10781 GCA_050738155.1 Rhodanobacteraceae bacterium | reverse complement strand
CCCGCACCCTGTTCTCCGTGGGTTTCACGACCAACAATCAGGGTGTGATCGGGGATGTCCTGTGGAACTCGCCGGCGTTCAAGGCCGGGCTGGCTCCCGGCATGACGCTGGTTTCCGTCAACGGCTTGACCTTCAGCCCGGCGGTGTTCCTGCACGCGATCGCCGACACTTCCCAACCGGAACACGGCAAGCTCGTATTCGTGGCCAGCGGTTCCGGGATCACCGACACGTACACGCTCGATTACAGCGGAGGATTGCGCTACGCGCACATCGAGCAGATCAAGGGCACGCCAGGTTACCTGGACCAGATCATTGCACCCGTCAAGCGCTGAGCGGGGTTTACGCCCGGGGGACCGAGCGCCTGCAAACCTTTTACGATGTCCTTCAATCGAAATCGTTGCCAAGGATGGCGTAGGGGTTCGTGGCGCCGCCGCTCGCCGCTGACCATGCTGGCCGTCCGTTGCAACCCGTGGAGGGCGTTTCTTATGAAGCAACGGCGTTCTTCGCCAAGGAGTGCAAGCGAGGTACGCCTTTGTCGGATGGGACCGGACTCACTATCCGGTTCGCCGGATTGCCGCACACTGGCGGTATCCGTGGCGGGCTCGCATGACTACTGGCATCGGCAACGCCAGGCGCGGCCGGATGTCGATGCAGCGTTACGCGCCGATCTGCACGCCGTCCACGCGGGCAGCCGCGGCAGGCGTGGACGTCCGCGGTTCGTTCGGGCAGCGCAGACGTGTCGTCACCCGGTGGGCCCCAAGCGCGTGGCCAAGTTGATGCATGAAGAAGGGCTATGTGGCCGCTGCAAAGGCCGCGGCTTCCGGCCCGATACCACCGACAGCCGGCATACCCGACTGTGGAAGCAGATTGCCGCGCAGCCGTGCACGCACGGCATCAGCGAGGACCAAGTCGTCAACGAGATCATGCTGAACCCGATGCCCAAACGCACCTTCATCGGCATCGACGAGATCGTCGGCATCATCGCATTCCTCATCGCGCCTGCCGCCCATAACATCACCGGCCAGACAATCGTGGTGGATGGCGGCTGGACCGCACAGTAGAACCGCGACGCGAGCGTCGTACCGACCTACGTTGGTCATGTTAGGTCAGTCGCTCCCAGACCGGTCGGGCAGTGCGGGCAACTCGGAATACACGTCAGAGGAGGTAGCTGGACCCGCATCAGTGAGATAGTTTGTAGGCGACACCCCGAACGCGCGGTGAAACATCGCGGTGAATGCACTCGGGCTGCTGTAGCCAACGTCGAGCGCGGTCTCCGTGACCGAGTGTCCTTCCGCGAGGCGAGAGAGAGCATCAAGCAGGCGCACATTCTGCCGCCACGTGGCGAAGCTTATGCCTGTCTCCCGCCGGAACATCCTGGTAAACGTTCGGCGGCCCATCGCAGCTTCGTTGGCCCAGTTATCCAGCGTCTTGTGGTCGCCAGGGTCAACAAGGATAGCCTTACAAATGCGATGGAGGCGCTCATTCGATGGCATCGGCACACTCAGCGGAATGTGCTGGGCTGAGCGTATTTCGTCCAGAATCAGAGATATGACACGTTCGTCACGACCTCCGAGGGAATACTCTACAGGCAGCCTGCACGCTTCGAGGATCAATTCCCGAAGCAGATTGGAGACCCCAATTACGTTGCAATTCGCTGGCAGGTTCGGCGCTGCGTCCTTGGCTATGTACAAAGTGCGGAGCTGCACACGCCCACGACATCTGACTTCATGCACCACGCCCGCCGGCACCCATATTGCTCGCTGCGGAGGTGTGACATAGCTTGTATCGCCTGTACTCAAAATAATTACGCCAGAGATGGCATAGACGAGCTGAGCGCGCACATGGCTGTGAGCCGGGTCAAAGAAGCCTGGTGGATAATCGTCCACCAACACCGCCACCGGACGGTCGACGAATTGATAATCAACCCCCTTCTTGCTGCGCCCCATGTGGCCCTCGCTAGACGATTAATGATCCTGTCGCAACAGCACCCTACCAGCACGTAGATAAGCTACTGCAGGACTCCGCGTCGCAGTTGTATCGCGCAACGTATCACAGTGACTACGCGAAACACTAGCCTGATTCCGTGGCGTCACTCCAATTTCGCGCGCCCGGACAGCGGGGCACCGGATAGAAGCGCCCGAGCCATAATGCACGTCGTGGCGAAATGACGAAACTGGTGTGCTCGGGCGCCACCAGCATCGCACCCGTAGAGGCAAACAAAAACGGTGCACTTTCGTGACAACGATTCGGGTCCACGAAACCCGTCGGGTATTCGTCCACCTATTGCGGGCCTGCCCTTGGACGAGTGCTAGTGCTGGTGCTCCGCCATCGCGTAGCGCTAGTCGCCGGTCATCTCAAGTACTGCCGCCCACGGTCCGCATGACAGCAGGTTGGCGGACGCATTTGGCCCGACCGCGCGAGGCTCGGACCTGTACTCACAAGTATTGCACTGCCGGCAAGAATACACTTTGAGCCTCAAGGGAAGGTTAATGGACAACTCACGCCCAGCCAGCTTGCGGAACGATGTTGACCCGCAGATCCGTTGGTTTTTGACGCGCATGGCCGCAGGCTATGCTGGTTACCCGGAGCTGCCCTCAGTACCGGTGCCAGAAGCTCGCCGCATCGCCGAAGCCGTCCGAGCCCAGTGGGTGCAGGGTGGGCCGGAAATTGCTTCTTCCACGGAGCTCAAGGTAGGCTCGCTCGAGACGCACGTACGCATCTTGCGTGCGCAAAATGACGTCTCGTTACCAGCGCTTGTGTACCTCCACGGCGGCGGCTGGACGCTTCTCAGTATTGATACCCATGACCGTTTGATGCGCGAGTACGCTGCGCGCGCCGGCGTCGCAGTGGTCGGAGTGGACTACAGCCGCTCACCGGAAGCGAAATATCCGCGCGCACTGGAAGAAACCGTGAACGTGATCGACTGGCTGGAACTTCACGGTGGCGAACACGGGATCGACCCGTCTCGGCTTGCAGTTGGCGGGGATTCTGCCGGTGCCAACCTCAGCGTCGCTAGTCAACTGTGTCTGCGCGCACTTGGTCGGCCGGTCGTGTCGGCCATGCTGCTCAACTATGGTGTCTACACTGATCAGCGATCGCCGTCATGGTCGCGCTATGACGGTCCGTCATACATGCTGGAAGCCAAGGAAATGATCTGGTTTTGGAACAACTATCTGCGTAGCGACGCGGACCGCGAAGATCCCTTGGTGATGCCATTGCTTGGCGACCTGTCCGATATGCCGCCCACGTACATGGCCATAGCAGAATGCGACGTGCTAGCCGACGGCAACCGCGCCATGGCCACAGCATTACGCAACGCGGGGGTTGAAACCGATGCGCGCGTCTACAAAGGCGCAACGCATAGCTTCCTTGAAGCTATATCGATCTCCGATATAGCCAATCAAGCGTTGGAAGATGCTTCCGGTTGGTTGAAAAGAAGGATGTTCACAAAATGAGTTCCCTTTTCGTCCCTCGAAGTCAAAGCGACATATTGGCCTTGGTTCAATGCTATCCGCTCGCATGGGTTGTATCGCGCGACCACAATGCACCTGCAACGCCGCTACCGCTGCTGGCAGAGTGCGAAGGTGACGGGCGCATCGGCTCGCTGTTCGGACATTTCGCGCGACGCAACCCACAGGTCGAGGCCCTCCAGACATCACCCAAGGCGTTGATCCTTTTTCAGGGACCCCAAGGGTATATCTCTGGGAGGTTGGTATCCAAGCCAAAATGGGGTCCGACGTGGAACTACGCAGTCGCGCGCTTCGACGTCCATATCGAGTTCGTGCCAAACGAAATCGATAAGGCGCTGCGCGCACTGGCGGCGCATCTCGAAGCAGGCCAGGTTGAGCCATGGACCGTCGAACGAATGGGCGAACGATACAAAGAACTCCAGCAATACATCATCGCATTCCGGGCGCATGTTGAACGCGTGGATGCGACATTCAAGCTGGGCCAGGATGAGACTCGGGAGACGTTCGAGGAGATTGTTGCCGGTCATAGCAACAAGGAGTTAACCAAGTGGATGCGCCGCCTGCGTGACGGCTAATCCATCTATCGCGCACGTGCCGACGTAGAAGCCCTGCAAAGGCTCGGAACCTGATTCGCGTGTTGAGTCCCAGTGAACAAAAAAGTACCCAAGTCAAATTTCAATGTCTCTTCCGCGAATCGTACCTGACCCCTAGATTGTGCGCCTCGAACGCCCATACGTCGGCGTCCTGTTGGACCAGCTTGCTGGTGGGCATGTACATGTGGCTCGTGCTGTCCGTGGTGCGCAGCAGAATCGGGTTGTCACAACCTTGCGCCTGCTGGATTTTCGCCGTGAACTTGAACTCGTGGCTCGGCACCACGCGGTCGTCGTCCCACGAAGTTGTGATGAACGTCGTCGGGTAACAGGTGCCCTTGTGGATGTTCTGCAGCGGCGAGTACTTGATGAGCCATTCGAAGTCCTTTTTCACATCCGAGCTGCCGTACTCCGGCACCCAGAACGCGCCGCCCGAGAATTTCTGGTAACGCAGCATGTCGAGTACGCCGTGCCCGATGTACGCGGCGCCGAACAGCTCCGGGTGCTGGGTGATCGACGCACCGGTCAGCAGGCCGCCGTTGGAATAGCCTTGGATGCCGAGGTGTTTCGATGAGGTGTAGCCTCGGCGGATCAGGTATTTCGCGGCCCACGCAAAATCGTCGAACGCGTTCTGCTTGTTGCCAAGCATCCCGGCGCGGTGCCACGCCTCGCCATACACGCCGCCCCCGCGGATGTTCGCCACCGCATACACTCCTCCAAGCTCGAGCCATACGGGGATCACCGGACTGAAGTCTGGGGTAACCGAAAGGTCGAAGCCGCCATAGCCATACAGTACCGTGGGGTGGCTGCCGTCGAGCTTGATGCCCTTCTTCGCGACGATGAACATCGGCACCTTGGTGCCGTCCTTCGAGGAGTAGAACACCTGCTTCGTCTGGTAGGGCGACGGGTCGAACTTCACGTGCGGCTTGAAGTACACCGAAGTCTTGCCGCCGGCAACGTCGTATTTGTAGATCGTGGTCGGATACAGGTACGAGGTGAACGCGTAATATGCGGTCTTCGAATCATTGCGCGCCGAGATGTCGCTGACCGTGCCGAGCGTGGGCAACGGCAAGCTGTTAACGAGCTTGCCGGAGGTATCGAATAACTTCAGCTTGCTCTTCGCGACATCGGAGTAATTGGCAAGGATGAGACCATCGGTCAGCGTTGCGCCGACCAGCACACCCGCAGCCTGTGGTACCACCACCCGCCAATGCGCAGGGCTGGGATCGGAGAACTTCGCCGCAACGATGCGCCCATGCGGCGCATCCAGTGTTGTTCGAAGGTATAGCGTACCGCCAATGCAGCCCACCGGCCGATAAACCGCGTCGTTCTTGTCGTACAGAGGCTTGATCGTGGCCGCCAAATCTGGCGCCGCCGGATTGCCAAGGTCGGCGTAGTACAGCTCATTCGCCGTCCAGCCCTTGTCGACGGACACAAATAGATACTTCCCATCCCCACAAAAAGCGCGCTGGTCAAAGCCGACGGTGAGATACGCGTGCGGCAGGTCGGTACGTGCGTAGATGAGCTTGTCATCGGATTCTCGGGTCCCCAGCGTGTGGTAATACAGCTCCTGATCGGCAACGGCATGGCTGATTGCCTTTTCACCACCCGGGGGTTTGGCAAAGCGAGAATAGAAGAAGCCCTTGTCGTCGTGGGTCCATGAGATACCAGAGAATTCCACCCATCGCACCTCGTCGGGCAATTGTTTGCCGGTGGCCACGTCCATCACGTGAATCGTCTCCCAGCCCGTCCCGCCCGTGGACAACGCGTAAGCGTAGTACTTGCCATTGGGCGACGGCATGCCGGATCTCAACTGGATCGATCCACTCGGGGAAAGCTTGTTGGGGTTGATCAGTACACGCGGCTTCGATGTGGGCGAGTCCTGCACGTACACGACGCTCTGGTTCTGCAGTCCAGTGTTCCTTCGGAAGAACAGCATGCCGTTTTCGAGCTGGATCAGTGCACTTTCCCTGGGATAATTCCAAAGCTTGGTCAGACGCTGCTTGATCCACCTACGCAGCGGAAGCTTCGCCAGATAGGCGTTGGTGAGCTTGTTCTCGGCTGCTACCCACTTGTGTAATGCAGGGCTGTTGAGGTCCTCCATCCACTGATAGGGCGCCGGCACCTGTACGCCGAAGTAAGTGTCAACCGTTTTATCTCGCGCCGCCGACGGGTAACGAATGGGCGTGAAACCGAATGCAGCCGCTTCGACTAGCAGCAGCAGGCAAGCCGACAACACTGGCAAACTGCGGTTCATGCTGCGCTACCGCGGAGGAGCTTTCGACCAGCCAGTTTCTTCCACTTCTTCTTGAGCGAGCGATTCCACCACATCGTATATGCGGTTATCACGAGCACAACCGGAACCAAGCCCAGCAATGCCCACAGGATCTGCAGCGGCAAACCGCCAAAGTCGCCAAAGTGCACCGAGTAAACGGCCAAGGCGAAGCGCTCGCCGGCGGTCCAGCGCGCGCTCGATGTGTTCATGAGGACGGCGCCACTGGATGGGTTGAATACGACTTCATCCTCCAGCCGTTCCATGGGCACCGAAGGGTCCGGCGACATGTAAACCTGTACTTCCCCGCCGGGCCGGTATGTGTCCATGAATACGTAGGCAAGCTTGTCACGAGGGTACATGCTTTGTGCGTGGCCGATGAAGTTGGTGACCGGCAGAACGTGACTGTTCGGGCTCCAATCAGATGGCAGTTGTTTCAGGCTCTCCATGTTGGAGAAAACGTTGATGACGCTATGGACAGTGGTAGGAAAGATGAAGTAGGCACCCGTTATGCCCCACATGGCTATGAGCACAAAGCACCAGAAACCGAACGTCCTGTGCATGTCAAAGCTGAGACCAGCCCAGCGGGAGTGCCAGTTGATCTTGAGCGCTCGTTTCCATATGCGCACACCTGGCCACCACAACACGATGCCGATGATCGCCATGACAAACAGTAGCGCCCCTCCAATTCCGTCGGCGATTGCGCCTCGGGCACCCAGTGCAAGCTCCGTGTGAAACGCAAGTGCCGCCTCAACAATCCAATGCTGGTCTTCCAGTCCCTCCTGCTTCACGATACGGTTCGTGTAGGAGTCCGTGTAGACCACCAGCGTCTGCGCCCCGCGGTGGAGACCCACCGGCACCACGCGGCGGTTGGCGGAGCGCATGTCGATATAGGCAAGCGTGCTCCCGGGATTCGCGGCCCTCGCAACCTGGACCAAACGACCCCAGTCGGGCGCGGGATGTGCGGCGTCCTCGGAAAGCGGTGGCCGGTCATTGAGCAGGTTCTGCTCAAAGACCAGCACGCTCCCGCTTACGCAGATTGCAATGACATACAGGCCAATAAAGACGCCCAACCACAGATGCACCTGGAACAACGCCTTACGCCACCATAAATTATGCGGTTGCTGTATGTAACCCATGATGCTTGCCTCACGCGCAACGACGCGTCACGCTCCAAATGGAGAACGCGTAGAACAGTGCGGCCTGCCGGAGCTTTGTCAGCCTGCCCGATGAGCCACCGTGGCCCCCCATCTCAACGCGTAGCATTTTGGGACTATGGCTGATGTCATCGGCGCGGAGCTTGGCAATCCACTTCGCCGGTTCCCAAAAACCAACGCGGTCGTCGGCTACGCTGGTCGTGGCGAGAACGGGTGGATATGCCTGTCGTCTGACGTTGTCATATGGCGAGTAGCTCGCCATGTAGTCGTAAACCGCTTTGCTTGCCAGAGGGTTGCCCCAATCGGGGTAGGTGAGTGGCACAAGGGGGTGGCTCGGGTCGCTCATGGTGTTCAGCACGTCCACGAACGGCGCTTCGGCAATGACGCCTGAAAACAGGGCTGGGCGCATGTTCAGCACCGCACCGGCGAGTAGGCCGCCCGCGGAGAATCCGTAGATGACGATTCGCCCGCGACTGCCGTACCCCCGGCGGATCAGAATCTCGGCACACGAAATGAAGTCCGTAAAGGTAAGTTTCTTGTGCAGCGTTCTTGCCTGGAGATACCAAGTCCAACCCATGGCGGAACCGCCGCGCACGTGCGCGATTGCATAGACCCATCCGCGGTCGACGAGCGACAGTACGTCTGAAGAGAAGACGGGTTTGACAAACACGCCGTAGGAACCGTAGCCATACATCATGAGCGGCGCGCTGCCATCGACCTTTGTCGCGCGATGACGCAGCACTGTAATCGGCACCCTCGCTCCGTCGTGGGCGGTGGCGAAGACGCGTTCCACGACGTAATCACTGACGCGGAATCCGCCTCCGACGCTTTGCGTTTTCAAGATGGACGAGGATCTGCGATAGGCATTGTAGGCATTCCATTGCTTGGGTTGCCGCGGCGATTGAAAGACGTAGCGCAGTACCTGCGAGTCGAATTCCTGATGCGCGCACACAACCATGTCGTAGGCAGCATCCGGATGTGCAACGGCAGTCTCCAGCTCGCCCACTGCGCGGGTAACGATCAGGCGTGGATTCGCATCCACGCGTTCCGAACGTACGAAGAAGCCGTGGAAGGCCCGCATCCCGGTGATGAATACTGCAGGGTTGTAAGGAATCCAGTTGCGCCAATTTTTGCGGCCCGGCGCTAACTCGCCCACCCGCATGAGTTTGAAATTCGTCGCATCGTCTGCGTTCGTGAGGATGACCAGCTCCCCGTTCCAGTCTTCCACCGAGTAGACCAGCCCGTTCGTTCGTGGCTCAACGACCTGCGGTATGTCCGTCGGATTTGCGCTGGCAATGAGCCTCACTTCGCTCGAGGTCGCATTCCATGATCGGATCATCACGTACCGTCCCGATGACGTTTTGGTCACCGTCACCAGGAACTCGGGGGATGCCTCGTGATAGACCAGCGTGTCCTCGCCGGCCCGCGGCCGCCTGCGGAACACTCTCGTCGGTCTACTGTTGGCGTTCCGGTACACCCAAAAGATCCATTCCGAGTCGGATGAGAATACAAATTCACCGTACGCATTCTCGATCGCATTGGGCAGGATCTCGCCCGTAGCGAGATCCTTTACGTAGATGTGGTACCTCTCCGAGCCGGTTGCGTCTTCGGCCCACGCGAAGAGCCTCTGGTCCGGGCTCGGAGTTGCATTGATGATCTTGAACGACGGATTGGCGTGAGCGCGCTTCGCACCATCCAGCAGCAGTTCTTCGCCACCTTCTCCATCACGTCGTCTCCGATACCAGTTCGGGTGCTGCGCGCCCGACGGGAAGCGGTAGTAATAGAGCCAGAGGCCCGCGGGATAGGGGGGCGGTGCATCGTCCCCCTCTGCTCGCGTAGACATTTCCGAGAAGAGCGTGCGCTGCAACGGTCGGGTTGGCGCCAGAACTTCTTCCGCGTACGTGTTTTCCGCGCGCAGATGTGCGCGTATCACTTCGCTGAGCGTGGATGGGTCCCTCCAAACTTCCTTCCAGTTGGACGGTTTCAGCCACGCATAGTCGTCGACTCTGACGCGTCCGAGTTGGACGATGCGTTTCGGTATCTTCGGTGTGATAGGCGGCTGGGGATTGATGCAGAATCCCGCGGTCCCCAGGCCAGCCGCTTGCAGGCGTGTGACCACCGGCGCGAGGGCTGTAAGTAGGAGGAACTCCCTGCGGTTCATGAAGTCAGAAGCGTTGCTTCTCAAATTGATGTGGGCTGCGATGCCGAACGCGGGTCACTGACCGCCGCAGACCATGCTTGCCTGTAAATCTGGTTCGGGCCGACTACTGGCCCCATGCAATTGCACCCAAGCGTGCAAGAACACGACAGCAATGTAGCCAATCCTGCGGACGAAAGTTGTCAATGCCAGACTTTCACAGGGCGGGTAGCGCCGCAAGCGGGGAGGGGTCTTCTATCATCGCGTTAGGGCCAGCCTCCTGTAGCGCCAGGCGAGGAGCCACGCTCTGTGTTTGCAATGGTGGTGGGCGACGTCCTGAAGACATGTGATGGACTACTGGCCGATGTCGCGAAAAGACGGCGTGGGCAAGTTGTGCGGAGGGCGCAACACCGGAGCGCGGGGCCGGTCAAACGTCCGTAATGCAGCCTAGCCGCGAGTCTGGCCTTGGCGCAATCGGCTGTGGCGGAATCCGTAGCTGAAATAGATCCCGAAGCCGATCAATGTCCAAATGACCGCTCGCCACCAAGTACTGTGCGGCAAGCTCAGGATCAGGACCACGCAGCCGATAGCGCCTATGGAACAAGTGAGCCGCGCCCATGGCACGCGAAAGGGACGCGGCAGATCGGGATGCGTGCGGCGCAATACCAAAACGGCGATGCAGACCACCAAGAACGCCAGCAGGGTACCAATGTTGGTAAGCTCGGCGAGGATATCGATTGGCAGCAACCCGGCACCGATTGCTGCGATGACCCCAGTAATGACGGTCGCAACATGCGGTGTCTTAAACCGCGGGTGGACCCTGCCGAGCGCCGGCGGAAGCAGCCCGTCCTTGGACATAACGTAGAAGATTCGCGGCTGTCCGATCATGACGACCAAGATCACCGAGGACAGGCCTGCCAAGGCGCCAACGTCGACCAGCGGCGCAAGCCAGCTTCTCAGAGCGGGCACCTGCTCGATTCCGAACGCGACCGGATCCGGCACGTTCAACTTGGTGTAGCTCACGAGGCCGGTCAGCACCAGCGAGACGACGACGTAAAGCACAGTGCAGATAACAAGGCTCGCGATGATGCCGATCGGCATATCGCGCTTGGGGTTCTTTGCCTCCTGTGCGGCGGTCGACACCGCATCGAACGG
>JBOHYW010000122.1:0-10869 GCA_050738155.1 Rhodanobacteraceae bacterium | reverse complement strand
ACGGGCACGTTCAGAAAGTGCGTCGACGAACCCGCGGCCGGTCGCGTCGTCCTTGAAAATATAGTTGCCGAACAGGATGTTGTGCTTTGCACCTGCGATGGCTTCGAGCCATGCATCGAAATTGGCGCGGGCATCGATCAGCAGTTCCACCTGATTGCCGGACGACAACGGCGCGCCCGCCGCACGCGACAGTGCCTGTTCGGCAAGTGGGCGAAATGTGCGTGTACTTGGGTGGCGCGAAGTGTGCATGGTGGTGATATTCGGTCGCCATTGGTTCGGGTTCAAGGCTAGAATGCAAGAGCTTTGGTGAACGGGCTGTTGCGCGGCCCGGCAAGGGGGGGATTTTCGGATGGATGGTTATCAGCGCTTGATCGATGCCCTGCCTGTGCGCTTGCCGCCCGGGCGGTCGCATCGCGTCAACGAAAAGGTGACCCGCGAGGCGGTCGCGGGTCTGCCGTTGGCCAACCCCGCGCAGGCCGCGCGCGAGGTCGAGCAAATCCTGGATGGCATGCTGGCCACGAGTTGGCCGGGCGGCGAACGCATCGCCGCACTGGAACACCTGCGGGTGCCGGTGGCGGTGTTGTGTGCTGGCATCGGGCGCGAGGTCGGGGTGGAATCGCATCCACTGCCGCAGGCGGTTTCCGACAAGGCGGCCACCGCGCAACGCCTGCAGGAGAAACTGGCATCCGGTTACGCCATCGGCTTGCACGAGTTGTGCGCGCCGGCCGGCAAGTTGCCGCGCTTCAAGGGCAAGCTGGCCGCTGTCGCGGCGGTACGTGGTTTGCTGCATGCGAACCATGCGCTGTTGTGGGCTTGTCACCGCTATCTGGCGCCGCCGACCGGGTTGTGGCGTCGCGCGCATGCGCTGTACGCGTTCGCGGGCGAACTGGGCATCGCCGACCAGGTCGTCGAAGACACCGTGGCGGAAGGCATGCCCTGCAACGCACGCGACGCCTACGCGCACCTGCTGCTGTTTGCGATCGGCAATCCCTATCGGTTCTCGGCCCGTGAACTCGACGAGGCGTGGCAGGTGTGTCGTTGCCTTGCGAGTCTTTGCATGCTCGCGCGCGCCGGTGGCGAAGGCATCGGGGTGGATACCGACGCCGACAGCGGGCCGGGTTACATTCCCGAGGAACGACTGACGGCAGGTGCCGGCGTGATTGCCATCGACATAGGTTCCGCGCAACGTGCGCTGGACGAGCGCGCCGCCTTGTTGCCGCGCGGCGTCGACGTGATCGACCTGCCGCGGCCGGGTGGCGGCAGGGTCACCACCAACACGCACTTCCTGCGGCGCCTGTGCACCGGCTGGGGCAACGCGCCACGCGGTCATGCGCGGCTCGATGCGGCGCATGCGCTGGATATCGTGGTCGGCATGCACGCGTTGCATTACGCGCTTGCGGGCAACCTCGATTTCGCGAGTTTCGTGCGGCGGGTGCGCGGCGACGCCATCATGCTCGGGCAGCACGACCTGCCTTCGGCATGGATGGAGATGTCCGACGCCGCGCATCCGCGGGTGTTTCGCAGCGAGGTGCTGGACCAGAGCCAGGGTGGCTACCGGATGCGACTGGCGGTGGTCGACGGGTTGCGTTTGCGGATCGGTGAAGTGGTCGGTCTCGCGCCGGTGGTCGAGGGCAGCGATCAGCGCGACTGGATGGTCGGCGTGATCCGCTGGTTGCGGCGCGAAGACGAAAGCGTCCTGCTGGGCATCGAGCTGTTGCATCGCGAAGCACGCGCCGCGGGCGTGCGCGCGATGACCATGACGGGCGCCGCGCTGACGCCGCAACGAGCGGTGGAGTTGCTCGATGGCGAACAAGAGCTGCTGTCGTTGCTGGTTTCCCACCCGTTCGCGGGCAACGTCACGGCCGCGGAAGTGGTGTTGCCGAAACTCGCGTCCGACTGGCGTTCGCAAGCGGCGGTCGGCAAATGGCGCCCGGACGAAGTCGAGACCCTAGGGCCGACCTGCTTTCGCGTTACCCTTGTACGCGACGACGACGAGAGATGACGGAGAACGGCATGGCACTCGAAATGCGCGATGAATGCGAACACTGCCATGCGGCGCTGGCGCGCGACGGCGAGGCATACATTTGCGTGTACGAATGCACGTTTTGCGCTCCCTGCGTGCAGCAAATGGATGGCATATGCCCCAATTGCGGCGGCGAGCTGGTGCGGCGTCCGCGTCCGCTTCCTGAGGCAGGTACCGCGTGAACGACGCGCCGGAGTTTCTCGTCGCCATTCCCGCCCGCTACGGTTCCTCGCGTTTGCCCGGCAAACCGCTGCGGGCGTTGGGTGGCGAACCGTTGATCGTGCATGTCGCGCGTCGTGCGCGTGCGGCGGGTGCCACCAGGGTGATCGTCGCGACCGATGATGCGCGCATCGTCGACGCATTGCGCGGCCTCGACGTCGAGGTATGCATGACCCGCGCCGACCACGCCAGCGGCAGCGATCGCATTGCCGAATGTGCGGCACAGCGGCAGTGGCCGGACGACACGATTGTGGTGAACCTGCAGGGCGATGAACCCTTCGCGCCGGCGTCGGGTATCCGTGCGGTCGCGCAGGCCTTGGTCGACGACGATGCGCCGATGGCGACACTGGCGACGCCCATTGAATCGGCGCAGGCGTGGTTCAGCCCCGATTGCGTGAAAGTGGTACGCGACGTGCGCAGCCGCGCGCTGTATTTCTCGCGCGCGCCGGTGCCGTGGGCGCGTGATGTGCTGGCGCGTGATCGCTCCGTCTTGCCGCCGGGCACGGCGGTGCTGCGGCATGTCGGCATCTATGCCTATCGCGCCGGCTTCCTGAAAACATTCGCCGGGCTGCCGCCAACGCCGCTGGAACGTGCCGAGTCGCTGGAACAGTTGCGGGCGCTGGAGCACGGATATCCGATCGCGGTGCGCATCGCGCCGGAACCATTTCCGCCGGGCGTCGACACCGAACAGGATCTGGCGCGCGCCGAGCGGGAACTCGCCGGTGGGGTGACGCCGACATGAGCCAGCCACCGCCCGGCATCCTGTTCGTCTGTCTCGGCAACATCTGTCGATCGCCGACCGCGGAGTACGTGGCGCGTGCGGTTTTTCGCGAACGCGGATTGGTGATCCCGACAGCTTCGCGCGGGTTGGGTGACTGGCACGTGGGGCAGGGCGCGGATCCACGCGCCGTGCGGGTGGCGCGCGAAGAGGGCTTCGACCTTTCCCCGCATCGCGCTCGCCAGTTCCACGACGACGATTTCCAGAATTTCGCGATGGTGTTGGCGGTCGATCGCGCCACCCTTGCGGAACTGGATCGGCGCACTCCCGACGATACGCCCGCCCCGGAAAGATTCCTGGTCGCGGCGGGCTTGGCGCCGTCCGGAGCACGTGACCAGGGCGATGTCCCGGACCCGTACACCGGTACCGTGGATGATTTTCGCGTGGTGCTGGAATTGATCCGGCGCGGCGTGGACGCGCTGGCCGAACGGCTGGCCGCAAGCGCCGGCGACAACAATCAGGCCGGGGGGGCTTGAGCATGGTGGGCGATCTGCCCTTCGATGTCGTGCAGGCAGGTGCGCGACCCAGCGTGCCGGAGTTTCCCGACGGGTTGCATTGGGTCAACCGGCGCGAACGGTTGCGGCTGGCAGATCAACGCGGGCGCATCGTGCTGGTGTTGTTCTGGAACGGCAACAGCGTCAGCAGCGCCAACCTGCTGGACGAGGTGCGCGTGCTCGAAAATCGGTTTCCCGGTGCGTTTACGCTGTTGTGCGTGCACACGCCGCGGCATGCCTCGCAGCAATCCGATGCGGCGGTGTTGAAGGCGGCGCACCGCCATCGTTTGCGCGCGCCGGTGGCCAATGACGCCGAGTGGTTGGCCTGGCGACAGTTCACGATCAACGCGTGGCCGACGCTGTTGCTGGTCGATCCCGATGGCCGCCTTGCGGCGCGCTTCGTTGGCGAAGGACGTCTGCAGGAAATCGAGGACGCGATCATCAGGATGCGCGAGATGCCGCTGAGTCATGCGGTGCCGGACATGCTGCTGGACGTGCGCGCGGAACCGGTCAGCCCGTTGGCGTTTCCCGCGCACGCGCTGGCCACGCCGACTCGTCTGTTCGTCAGCGATACCGGGCACCACCGCGTACTCGAATGCAGCCACGATGGGCGAGTGTTCCGACAGTTTGGATCCGGCACGCCCGGCAACTGGGATGGCCAATTGGCGGCGTGCGGGTTCCAGTCGCCGCAGGGGCTCGCACTCAACCGCGACGCGCTGTACGTCGCCGATACCGGCAATCATTGCGTGCGTCGCATCCGGCTGGAAAGCGGCGAGGTCGAAACCGTGTTGGGCGCGGGTCGCCCGGCGTGGGCCACCGTCGAGGAGCAGGGTTCCGGCTTGCGGGTGGCGATCAATGCCCCGCGCGCGGTCGCCGTGGATGGCGACGTGTTGTACGTGGCCGCGTCAGGGCAACACCAGGTTTTGCGCGTCAACCTGCGCGACCAACGCGTAGAAACCGTCGCCGGTGACGGGCGCAATGATGTGCGCGATGGCATCGGCGGCCAGTCGTCGCTGTCGCAGCCGGCTGCCCTCGCACTATTGCGGGGACAATTGATCATCGCCGATACCGGTGGCAACGCCATTCGCAGGTTGCGTTTCGCCGATCTTGCGTTGACTACTTTGGCGGGTGCGTCGCCGTGGGAGCCCGGCAACCGCGACGGTGCCGGCAAGACCGTGCGCTTCGCGTCTCCATCGGGATTGGCGGCCACTGAAAACCGCGTGTTCGTGGCCGACACCTGCAACGAACGCCTGTGCACGCTCGATCCCTACAGCGGCGAAGTGGCGACCCTGCAATTCGATTGCCGCTGGCACGAACCGCAAGGCTTGTCGTTCACTGTCGGCTCGCTGTGGGTCGCCGACCGCAACGATCACGCCATCTTTCGCGTCGATCCCGAGCGTGGCACCTGCGAACGCGTGCCGGTGGACGAGTAATCTCCGTGGTCGCGGCTGGGTGTTGCCACGATCGGGGCGCCCGTTGGGCTTCGCGAGAAGCCGCTCAGCCCAACCTACCTGCTCGGTTGTGCGCCGCGCCATCGTCGTAGGTTGGGCTGAATCCGCGTTTTTTGCGGATGAAGCCCAACGCGGCGCATTCGGTGTGCAGCCAGACTGCGCGCCCCCAAGCCGGCCACGCTTGCAGCAAGAGTTCTGAATCAGTACCATATTGGTACCTATTGAGAAACTTGCTGCCGAACGATGATCCGTGTCAGTCGCCTTGCCGATTACGCCTCCGTGGTGATGGCCTGTCTTGCGCGCCATCCCGGCGAGGTGTTGCCGGCTGCCCAGATCGGCGAAGAGGCGCGTCTGGAGTTGCCCACGGTCAGCAAATTGTTGAAGCGGCTCGCGCGCGCGGGCCTGGTGGAATCGTTCCGCGGAGCCGCTGGCGGCTATCGTCTCGCGCGTTCCGCGCAAGACATCTCGCTGGCGGAAATCGTGGAGGCGCTGGATGGCCCGATCGGTCTTACCGAGTGCAGTCTTGGCCGTACCGGTTGCGAACGCCAACCGTTCTGCGCGGTATCGCGTGACTGGCAGGGCGTGGGCGCCACGATCGGCAACGCGCTGCGTGCGGTGAGCCTGGCGGACATGTTGCGGCGGCGACCGGCCCGCACGCACGGCGCGCGGGCAATGTAAGGGAGTAAATACATGGCAACCCAGTCAAGTGAAGTTGAATCGGCGCTTTCGCGCCGCTACAGCGCGGGTTTCGTCACCGATATCGAAACCCACAGTCTGCCGCCAGGTCTCGACGAGGACACCATTCGTGCGCTGTCCGCGATCAAGGAAGAACCGGAGTGGATGACCGAATGGCGTCTCGCTGCGTATCGCCGCTGGCTGAAAATGACGCCGCCGAATTGGGCGCACGTGAAACTCAATCCCATCGATTTCCAGGCCATCAGCTATTACGCCGCGCCGAAGAAGAAGCCGAAATCGCTGGACGAGGTTGACCCGAAACTGCTGGAAACCTACGACAAGCTGGGCGTGCCGCTGCACGAGCGCGCCAAGCTCGCGGGCGTGGCGGTGGACGCGGTGTTCGATTCGGTGTCGGTTGCCAATACCGCACGCGACCAGCTTGCGAAAGTCGGCGTGATCTTCTGCTCGATGTCGGAAGCGATCCGCGAACACGGTGACCTGGTGCGGCAATACCTCGGCAGCGTGGTGCCGCAGGGTGACAACTTCTTCGCGGCGCTGAACTCGGCAGTGTTCTCGGATGGATCGTTCGTGTTCATCCCGAAAGGCGTGCGCTGCCCGATGGAATTGTCCACGTACTTCCGCATCAACGCCGGCCATACCGGCCAGTTCGAGCGCACCTTGATCATCGCCGAGGAAGACGCGGTGGTGTCCTACCTCGAAGGCTGCACCGCACCGATGCGCGATGACAACCAGTTGCACGCGGCAGTGGTGGAACTGGTGGCGCTCAGAAAGGCCAACATCAAGTATTCGACGGTGCAGAACTGGTACCCAGGTGACGAAAACGGCAAGGGCGGCATCTACAACTTCGTCACCAAGCGCGGCGAATGCCGGGGTGACGATTCGCGTATCACCTGGACGCAGGTCGAGACCGGTTCGGCGATCACCTGGAAATATCCGAGCTGCGTGTTGCGCGGCGATCGCTCGGTCGGCGAGTTCCATTCGGTTGCGCTGACCAACCATTTCCAGCAGGCCGACACTGGCACCAAGATGATCCACATCGGCCGTGATACCAAATCCAAGATCGTGTCCAAGGGCATCAGCGCGGGCCGCAGCCAGAACAGTTATCGCGGCCTGGTGAAAATGGAAAAAGGCGCGGTAAACGCGCGCAACCATACCCGCTGCGATTCCATCCTGATCGGCAAGCAGTGCGGCTCGCACACCTTCCCGTACATGGAAGTGAAGAACCCCACCGCGATCGTCGAGCACGAGGCAACCACCTCGAAGATTTCCGACGACCAGTTGTTCTATTGCCGCAGTCGCGGCATCGGCGAGGAAGACGCGGTGTCGATGATCGTCGATGGTTTCTGCAAGCAAGTGTTTCGCGAACTACCGATGGAGTTTGCGGTGGAAGCCAAGAAGTTGCTGGAAGTGAGTCTCGAAGGTGCCATTGGGTGAGCCATAAACGTAGGGTGGGTTAGCCGCACAGCGGCGTAACCCGCCATTTCCCTCCCCTTCAAGCGGAGGGTCAGGGTGGGGATGGGTTTGCAGGTTGACGTTTCAACACCATCCCCATCCCAGCCTTCCCCTTGAAGGGGAAGGAGTCCGAACACAGGAATCGAAATGCTGAAAATCGAAAACCTCCATGCCCGCATTGGGGCCAAGGAAATCCTCAAGGGCCTTTCGCTGGAGGCCAGGCCCGGTGAAGTGCATGCGATCATGGGTCCCAACGGCGCCGGCAAATCCACGCTCGGCAATGTGATCGCAGGGCGTGCCGGTTACGAAGTGACCAAGGGCTCGGTTACGTTCGACGGCCAGAATCTCCTGGACATGGAGCCGGAAGCGCGCGCCGCTGCCGGCGTGTTCCTGGCGTTCCAGTATCCGGTCGAGATTCCGGGCGTCAACAACACCTACTTTCTGCGCGCAGCGTTGAATGCGCAGCGCACGGCGCGCGGCGAGACCGAACTCGATTCGATGCAGTTCCTGAAGCTGGTGCGCGGCAAGGTCAAGGACATGGGCATGACACCCGATTTGTTGAACCGTGCGGTCAATGAAGGCTTTTCGGGTGGCGAAAAGAAGCGCAACGAAGTGTTCCAGATGGCGTTGCTGGAACCGCGACTCGCAATCCTCGACGAGACCGATTCCGGCCTCGACATCGATGCGTTGAAGCAGGTCGCGGAAGGCGTCAATGCATTGCGTTCACCCGAGCGTGCATTCCTGGTGATCACGCACTATCAACGCTTGCTCGATTACATCGTGCCGGATTTCGTGCACGTGCTGGCCGACGGACGCATTGTCGAAAGTGGCGACGCGCAACTCGCGCGGGAACTCGAGGCCCATGGTTACGCGTGGGTGCGCGAGCACGCGGAGGCGGACGCGTGAATGCTGCCGTGACGCCTTTCGCCGAATCGATGCAGGAGGCCGCGGCGGCGTTGCGCCTGCCGGGCAGTGGCTTGGCATGGCTGGATGATACGCGCCGTGCGGCCCTGCAAGCGTTCCTCGAACGTGGCTTGCCTGACAGCCACAACGAGTTGTGGAAATACACCGCACTGCGCTCGCTCGCCCAACGCCACTACGCGGCGGTGGACGTCGCTGCGGTGTCGCGGGCGGTTCCTCGCGACCTGCTTCCGACCAGCGTCGGAGAGGCCGCGTGTCTCGTGTTCGTGAACGGTGCGTTCCGTGCCGATCTTTCAAAACTTGACGGGTTGCCCGAAGGCGTCACGCTGCAGCCGTTGTCACGAGCGTTGCACGAGCAACCCGCGCCGCTGCGCTTTTTGCTCGGTGCGCACAACGACGACGATGACGGATTCACGCTTTTGAACCGTGCGCTCGCCGCCGATGGCGTGATCTTGCGCATTGCCGCCGGGATCGAGGTTACCGAGCCGCTGCATATCGTGCATGCCGCCGTCGCTGGAGAGGTTGTCAGCGCATGGCATTCGCGCAGTCTGATCGAACTTGGCGAAGATGCGGGCATCGATCTTGTTGAACACCACGTCGGCGAGCCCGACGCCGGGCACCTCGCGAATCTGGTGTGCGACGTCACCTTGCGTGACAAGGCTCGGCTCGGCTGGACCATCGTCCAGACCGCGGGGGCAGGCCAGACCCTGCTGCGCCGCAGCGATTGCCGTCTGGGTGAAGATGCGGTGATCGACTTCCACGCACTGGAATTGGGCGGCAGGCTTGCGCGCCACGAATTGCGGGTCGACCTCGTTGGTGCGCGTGCGCGTTTTCAAAGTCGCGGCGCATTCGTGCTGCATGACCGCCAACATGCCGACACCGAGGTGCTGGTCACCCACCGTGGCCGCGATACCACCAGTGATTCGCTTTGGCGTGGCGTTGCCGATGGACGCGCGCGCGGCGTGGTGCACGGAAGAATTCTGGTACTGCCGGGCGCCGATGGTGCGGACGGCGGTTTCTACAACAAGAACCTGCTGCTCTCGCCGAGTGCCGAGATCGACACCCGGCCAGCGCTGGAAATCTACGCTGACGAAGTCAAGGCCAATCACGGTGCCACCGTGGGACAGCTCGACGAAAACGTACTGTTCTATTTGCGCTCGCGCGGCATCCCGTTCAACGTCGCACGCCGAATGCTGGTGCGCGCGTTCTGTGCGGTGACACTCGACGGCATCCACGCGATCCAGGTACGCGAGCACTGTGAGGCACTGCTTTCTGCACAATTGCCGGAGGCCACAGCATGAACGCTACGGCGAAAGCGGCAGCGTCCGCGTCGTTGATCGACTGGGCAAAGGTGCGCACGGATTTCCCGATCCTCACCCGCACGGTGCACGGCAAGCCGCTGGTGTATCTCGACAGCGCCAATACTTCGCAGAAACCGCGCGCGGTGATCGAGGCGGTCGATCGCTTCTACTGCGAGCACAATGCCAACGTGTCGCGCGCGGTGCATCAGTTGGGTGAAGAGGCCACCGCCCTGTACGAAGGTGCGCGCACCAAACTGGCGGTGTTCCTCGGCGCCAACCATCGCGATGAGATCGTGCTGACGTCGGGTACGACGATGGCGACCAACCTGGTTGCCTACAGCTACCTGTTGCCGCGCCTGAAACCCGGCGACGCAGTGTTGGTGACGGCGATGGAACACCACGCCGACATCGTGCCGTGGCAGTTGATCTGCAAACTCACCGGGGCGCACCTGAAGGTCGCGCCGATCACCGAGTCCGGCGAGTTGATCGTCGACAAGTTCATCGAGGCATTGACGCCGGAGGTGAAGTTCGCCGGCGTGGTACACGTTTCCAACGTGCTCGGCACCGTCAACCCGGTGAAGGAACTCGCGCGGGAGTGCCGCAAGCGCGGCATTCCATTGCTGGTGGACGGTTCACAGGCCGCGCCGCACCTGCCGCTGGACGTGAAATCCATCGGCTGCGATTTCTATTGCGTGACCGGACACAAGATGTGCGGGCCGACCGGCACCGGCGCGCTGTGGGCGCGGCGCGAATTGCTGGAGGCCATGCCGCCGTTTTTCGGCGGCGGCGAGATGATCAAGACGGTGTCGTTCGAGGGAACCAGCTTCGCCGATTCGCCGCACAAATTCGAAGCAGGCACGCCGAACACCGCCGGGTTCGCCGGGCTCGCCGCTGCGATCGATTACCTGTCCGATATTGGCATGACGAACATCGCCGCACGCGAGCGCGAGTTGCTGGCTTATGCGACGCCGCGGCTGGAAGCCGTGCCAGGGCTGCGCATTTTCGGCAACGCACCCGGCAAGGCCGCGGTAATTTCGTTCCTGGTCGAAGGCGTGCACGCGCACGACCTGGCCACGTTGCTGGATCAGGAAGGCGTGGCAGTGCGTTCGGGCCACCATTGCGCGCACCCGCTGATGCAGTTCTATGGCGTCGCGGCAACCTGCCGTGCATCACTGGCATTCTGGAACACCGAGGCCGAGATCGACGCGTTTGTCGAGGCGATCGGTCGGGTGCGGAAGCTGCTTTTGTGAAAAGTCAGGGCAAGGATGCCCGCTCTGGAGTTACAGATCGCGGTGCGCGCGGTTTTTACCTTGTGGCAGAACGAAGCGGCGATCATGGACGATCGCACGAATAAACCGGGAATCGGAAATGGAGAATCGGGAATCGCGTCTGCGCTTCCGGGCGGCGGAAACGCACGACGTTGCGGCCGTCGTGGCGCTGACCCAGTCGGCCTATCGCGGCGACGCCAGCCGTGTCGGTTGGACCACCGAAGCGGACCTGCTGGATGGCCAGCGCACCGATCCGGGCGAGGTGG
>JBOHYW010000121.1:0-11096 GCA_050738155.1 Rhodanobacteraceae bacterium | reverse complement strand
ATCCAGAAGCGGTCCGCAGGCCTGATTCGAGCCGGAGGAACGCTGGTGACCATCGTCGGGCCGGCCGAGGCGCGGCCCGCCGACGGCTTGGCGGTCGACTTCGTTGTCGAGTCCGATCGTGGCCAACTGACCGAGATCGTCCAGCGGGTGCGGGACGGCCGACTGCGGACGAACATCGGCAACGTCTCGACCCTCGACGAAGCCGTCGCCGCCTTCAACCCGACCCAGCGGATCAAGGGGAAGACAATCATCCGCGTTCGTCCGTGAGGACTCGGGGACGGCAACCGATCTACTCAACGTATCCCAAGAAGGAGCAACCATGACACAGTCACTTCAAGATCTCGACGATGCATTCATCGCCCGCCAACGTGAGCGTTTGCTCGAGCTGCGGGCTCAACTGATTGCCAGCGGCGACGCAGCCGGCGTGGATGAGAATACACTGCAGGTAGCGGCAGGCGATGAACCCCAGGACGCCGTCGACGACAGTGACCGCCTTGAACAACAAGGCAACGACGAAGCGCTACTCGCCCACGATCTGGACAGGATCGCGACCATCGATCGTGCCCTGGAAAAAATCCGGGAGAACACCTACGGCCTGTCCGACGGCAACGGAGAGCCCATTGGTCGCGTGCATCTGGAAGTCGTGCCCGAGGCGATCTTCACCGCCGACGAACTCCGCGCTCCCTGAAATGGTGTCAGGGACAATTTTGCGGGCAGCGTGGTCGCCCCACGTTACACAGGCCGGCGAATCGACCGGTTCGTGCCTTCATCCATGCGCGAAACCGGTCGGTCTCCAGCGCCTTTTGCTGTAGCAAATAACGACGGATGTCCTCCACCAGTTCGGCCGGCAACACTTCGTCGAACAAGGCCCGGTACGCCGACGCCCTCGCGGCAGCGTCGGCACCCCGGTTTTCAAACGGGTCTGCTCAATTCACACCACTTGTCCTGCGGATGAATGCTGCCGCATTGTCGTGCAGTTTCTTGAGCGCCGGCAGGTGCGCGTACACCATGTGGCCGGAGGAGTAATAGTGGTACTCGATGTTGCCGCGCAGGCTCGCGGGAATGGGGAGGTGGTGCAGTTCCATCCAACCTTCGAAGTAAGGCGTCGAAATGTCGAAGTAGCCACCATTGACCATGATCTTCATGGTGGGATTCTTCTTCATGGCAACGGCAAGATCGGGTAGCACGTTCGGAAGCTGGATGAGCGGATGATCGGCACCCGGCGGCTGGTGCTTGTAATCCCAGCTTTGGTAAACCGGGATGCCCGGTTTGAACGCCAGGTTGCCCTTGTAGTCGAGCGTCTTGCGCACGTAGGTGTTGAACGCCGAGACGTAGGCCGAGCCGATGGCGGAACTTTGCGGATCGTATTCGGCAGTCTTGCTCAACGGGTCCAGGGTCGGCCCGACAAAGCGCGTATCCAGCGTTCCAGTGGTCAGGTCCTGTTGGCCGAGAAGCTCCTTCTGGAACGCCCCGTATTCGATGCGCAGGTTCGTCTTCAGCAGATACGCGACGGGCAACCCGGTACACGCGTGCAGCTTCGCCGCAATCGCATTGCGCTCGGCATCGCCCAACTGATCGCCGCGCAGCAGCGCAAGCGCATAGTCCGTGGTCGCGAAGTGTTCGACTTTTTTCAGGAACGGCCGCAGGGCCGCCGGTTGCTCGGGAAGCTTGTGGTGGTACCAGGCCGTCGCCGCATAGGACGGCAGCGCCAGGATGTACGGCATGTCGTTGGACGGATTGAGTTCCGGATCGTCCGGCATCGAATCCCAGTTCAGGATCACCGACAACAGCATGACGCCATTCAGGTCGATGTCCTCGTTCTCGAGCGCCAGCGGGAGGCCCGCCGCGCGCATCGTGCCGTAGCTTTCGCCGAACAGGTATTTGGGTGAATTCCAGCGACCGTACTTGCTCAGGAATTTGCGGATGAATACCGCGAAGGCATGGATGTCCTGATCCACGCCGTAAAAATGCTTGGCGGCATCCTTGCCGGCGATGCGTCCGAAGCCAGTCCCAGGCATGTCGACAAACACGAGATCGCTGGCATCCAGCAGGCTCTCGTCGTTGTTTACCGTCGTGTAGGGAGCGGCCGGCGTATGGGTGTGATCGTTGGTGAGCACGCGGCGCGGACCGAATGCGCCCATGTGCAGCCAGACCGTCGAGGATCCGGGACCGCCGTTGAACACAAAGGTGATCGGCCGCCCGGACGCGTCGGCGCCACGCTTGAAATACGCGACATATGACATCGTCGCTTCGGCGGTGGGATTCTTGTCGTCGCCCTTGGCGGCAGCGTCGCTCCAGCCCTCGGGATGCACGACCAGCGCGCCGGTGATGGCATCGTAGGCAATGGACGTCCCGCCGACGCGGACGCTCCCGGTCGACTTGTACGCAAAGGATTGAAGGTCCGGCGACCCCTTGACCTTGGTCGGCGCAGCGGCACAAGCCGGGCCGAAGACGAACAACAACGCGGCTGCAAGAAACAGTGTGCGCTTCATGGAGCGTATCCCCCTGTACCAGACGTGGTTCGAGAATGCGGCGAGGTCGAGCGCTGGTCAATGCACCGCCCCGTTTTTGCCGCTACCGGACGAGCTTGAATGGGGATCAGGAGGCAGTCAATCATCTGCGGCCATTCCCGCTTCTTTTCCGGCAATTTTCGCAATGTTTCCCGACCGGCCAGGTGTATAGTCGGCTTGCAGCAGGCCATCGAATGCCCGCCAAGCGGATACAGGCCCGCTGCGGAGGCGAAGGTGAAAACCTTCATCCTGTTGTCGTCGGTCTGCGCAGTCTTGTTCGCGGCAGCGTTGGCAGGTTGCGCGAGCGTCCCTGCAGCCGGAACCGCCGATGTCACGCCCTTGTTCCGGGACCAACTGTTCAAGCCACCGGTCGAACCGATCGACAGCCGGGCGATTTTTGCGGTCGATGCTTCGATGCGGCGTTTCCTGGCCGAGGCAATCATCCCGCAATCGCACCACAAGGACCCGCGTCTGGCCCTGCTCGACGCGCTGCGCGGCAAGCTGCGGATCAGCTACGACTCGGACATGACCCGTACCGCTTCGCAAACCTTCGCGGCACGCGAAGGCAACTGCCTGTCACTGGTGATCATGGCCGCAGCCTTGGCCAGGCAGCTCGACATCCCGGTGACCTTTCAGCAGGTGTACGACCTCAGCACCTGGTCCCGCAATGCCGGCTTCGCGATCCTGAGCGGGCACGTCAACCTGGTGCTTGGCCCGCGCATGGCACGCGCCGCGCTTTACCAGCACGGCGCAACACCCATGATCGTGGACTTCATGCCGCCGAAACAGGCGGCAGAAGCCGTGTCGCGGCCAATTGCCGAACAAACCATCGTCGCCATGTACCTGAACAACCGCGCCGCCGAAGTGATGGTCGGCGGCGACCTCGATCGCGCCTACTGGTACGCCCGCGCCGCACTCGAGGCCGATCCGGGATCCGCGGTCGCCGCCAACACGCTGGGCGTCATCTATCTCCAGCGGAACCATCGAGCGCTGGCCGAACGCGCCCTGCGTTACGCACTGCAACGCGATCCCGACAGCATCCCGGCGCTCACCAACCTGTCGGGCTTGCTCGCCGCGGAAGGCCACGCCACCGAAGCCCTGCAACTGGCGCAACGGCTGGCGCGCATCCAGCGGCATCCGCCGTTCCAGTTCTACGACCGCGGCATGGATGCGATGCAGGCGGGCCAATACGCGGAGGCGGCACGGCTGTTCGAGAAGGCGCTGTCGCAACGTCCCTACGATGTCCCGTCGCACTTCGAGCTGGCAGTCGCGGCGATGCACCTTGGTGACATCCGGCGTGCACGCAAGCAACTGGAACTGGCAGAGAAGAACGCCACCACCCCGCAATCACGCGCCATCTATGCGGCCAAACTGCGGCACCTGGAAGCGTTGAACTGAGCTTCGTTCAACTGGATTTTTGCATTGAAGCTGCAGCCGGCAAGACGAGCGTGCAATGCATTCCGTGGTGCGAATGGTGAAGGATGTCCACGCACTCACAGCGTTCGCGCGGTCGAGATGCGCAGCAACTCAGGCGGCTTGATTGCCTCCGTCGCCTTTGGCCGAAGCCAGGATCCGCGACCCGCCCATCGGCCGCTGCGCCAAGCGCACCGCCAACAAGTGAACCCCACCCCGTTATTGTTGGAAAGTATACTTTTCGCTCACGCCAACGGGGTACGCACCATGCTGGTTCCACGTTTTGCCGCCGTCGCCACCCTGCTGCTGGCCTGCCTGCCGGCCCACGCGCAACACGCCAATTTGCGCGACTACGGCATACGGATCGGCGTGCTGCAACCGGGCCGGTGGAACGCGATCACCGATGTGCCGGGTGTGCTGGTCGGCCAGAAAACATTGGTGCAGGGCAACGACGTACGCACCGGCGTGACAGCGATCCTGCCGTACGCGGGCAACATCTTCCAGGACAAGGTGCCCGCCGCGGTATACGTCGGCAACGGTTTCGGCAAGTTGACCGGTACGACCCAGATCGCCGAGCTCGGCAACATCGAAACGCCGATCGTGCTGACCAATACCTTGAGCGTGCCCACTGCGGCGGATGCGCTGATCGATTACACCTTTTCCTATCCGGCAAACGCCGATGTGCTGTCGGTGAATCCGGTCGTGGGCGAAACCAACGACGGTTACCTCAACGACATCCGCGGCCGCCACGTCACCAAAGCCGACGTATTGGACGCGATCCATGCGGCGAAAACGGGTCCGGTCGCGCAGGGCAACGTCGGCGCAGGCACGGGCACCGTCGCCTTCGGCTTCAAGGGCGGCATCGGAACCTCGTCGCGCAAGCTGCCGGCGTCGCTCGGCGGCTACACGGTGGGCGTACTGGTGCAGACCAATTTCGGCGGCGTGCTCGACATCGACGGCGTACCGGTAGGCAAGTTGCTGCACCGCTATTACCTCAGCGACAAGTTGAACGATTCGCCCGACGGCTCCTGCATGATCGTGGTCGCCACGGACGCACCGCTCGGTTCGCGCAACCTGCAACGACTGGCCAAACGCGCGGTGTTGGGCCTCGGCAAGACCGGCGGCATCGAATCCAATGGCAGCGGCGATTATGCGATCGCGTTCTCGACCAGCAAGGAGGTGCGCGTTCCGTACAAATCGAAAACTCCGTTGCGGCAAATGACCGTCGTGCGCAATGACGACATGTCGCCGCTGTTCATGGCCGCGATCGAGGCGACCGAGGAAGCCATCCTCAATTCGCTGTTCCACGCCGCAACCACCACCGGCCGCGACCACCACCGGGTCGAGGCGCTGCCCGTCGACAAGGTGCTGCAAATCATGCGCCAGCGCGGTTATATGGTCGTCCGGCCAACCCCATCCGCAACAGACCGACCGTAATCTTCGAGCTGCACACCGGGCTACCTTCACTATCGCGGCGACACCCCGCAGCCAGGGACAGCATCGGCCTTCGCAACGCGATGCGGGATGAAGGTCAATGTGCGCCGCCAC
Source organism: Rhodanobacteraceae bacterium (assembly GCA_050738155.1). Classification (GTDB taxonomy): domain Bacteria; phylum Pseudomonadota; class Gammaproteobacteria; order Xanthomonadales; family Rhodanobacteraceae; genus 66-474. Next base: position 5,625 of record JBOHYW010000121.1, on the reverse strand, counting down.
CTTCGATGCGCCGCCAAACCGATACGGGCACGTCATCGTTCGGACGCGACCGCTTGCCGTGCTTTCTGCAGAAGGCGATCGATACCGCTACATCGCATCTTCCGCGACGCGCTGCGCGACACCGGCTGCTTGCTGCACGCCTGGGCCCTCATGGACAACCACGTCCGCATGCTTTTGACGCCGCCGCCGGCGGGGCCGTCGCCCGCTTGGTGCAGAAGCTCGGCCGCACCTATGTCGGCCGGTTCAACGCCCGCCACCAATGCACCGGGAGGCTGTGGGAAGACCGCTACAAAGCGTGCCGCGTCGATAGCAAAGCTACGTCCTGCACTGCCCGCGCTACATCGATCCCAATCCGGTGCGTGCCGGGATGACCCGCGACCCGGCCGGCTATCGCGGTCGAGCTGCGCGGGGCACTGCGGTCAGAGAATGGATCCCCTGCTCACACTCTACCGACGATGATCTGACAGCCATCGGCACCTAATCTGCAGCAGCAACGCGCACTGGGTCGCAGTCCGTTCCAGTCCATGGTAAAAATCAGAACCCGTAGACTCGCGGGCGCCCGCCCCCATCGTCCGACGCGCGCCCCGCCACCCGACGAGAAGTGAACCTGACCCCGTTCTTTTTCTTGGTGAAGCCCATGAAATCACGCCGCGATTTCCTCGTCCGTATGCCGCTTGCCCTGCTGGGGATGCTCGCCGCATGGAAGCTCAAGGCGCAAACCACCAGTTCCAAGGACGTACCGGGCGCAACGCCTGCCTTCAACACCGGTCAGGGCACCGGTCCGGAGGTTACCCAACAGACGTTCGCCGAAGCCGAAAAGCTGATGCAGGTAAGCATGAGCGAGGCGCATCGGGAGCAAGCCGCGTCAAGTTGGCGGACCGCGATGGCAGGCACGATGGAACGGCGGGTCGGACCGCGGCGGGTCACGCTGGAAGAGGGACTCGCGCCGGCCACGGTCTGGAATCCCGAACTGCCCGGCCATGTCGTCGGACCCGCGCATGACCGGTTCCAACCCGCACAAGTCGATGCCGGGCCGTTGCCTGCGCGCGACGTGGACATCGCCTTCGCCAGCGTCGCGGCGCAGGGCCAATGGATCCGCACGCGCAAGCTGACGTCCGAGCGCCTGACGAAGATCTACCTCGCGCGCCTCAAACGTTTCGACCCCAAGCTGCACTGTGTCATCACCCTGCTGGAAGATCACGCCCTCACGCAAGCGCGGCAAGCCGACCGGGAGATTGCCGCTGGCCACTATCGCGGCCCGCTCCACGGCATTCCCTGGGGTGCCAAGGACCTGCTCGACACCGCCGGAATCCGCACCACTTATGGCGCGGCGCCGTTCCGCAATCGCGTGCCGGCCGAAGACGCCGCCGTGGTCAAGCGCTTGAACGACGCTGGTGCGGTGCTGGTCGCCAAGTTGAGCATGGGCGCGCTGGCGCTCAACGACATCTGGTTCGGCGGACAGACCATGAACCCTTGGGTGCCCGGGGAAGGTTCCGGCGGTTCCAGCGCGGGCCCGGGCTCGGCGACCGCGGCCGGGTTGGTCGCGTTCGCCATCGGCAGCGAAACCCAGGGCAGCATCATCGATCCGGCGATGCGCTGCGGCGTGACCGGGTTGCGCCCGACTTTCGGCCGTGTGCCACGCACCGGCGCCATGACGCTGTGCTGGAGCCTGGACAAATTGGGTCCGCTGGCACGTACGGTTGAAGACACCATGCTGGTGTTGCATGCCATCAGCGGCCCGGATGCCGGCGACGTGGCCAGTGTTCCCAGTCACCTGGACTACGACGCTTCGGTTCCGGTGAAGGGGTTGAAGGTCGGTTATTTTCCGGCCTGGATGAAGGAGCCGCCGGCGACCGCCGTCGATCGCGCGGCGTTGCAGACCTTGCGCGAACTCGGTCTGCAGCCGACGCCGGTCAGCCTGCCGGACTGGCCCTACGACAGTCTCAACGTCATGTTGTTTGCCGAGGCCGCCGCGGCCTTCGAGGAACTGACCTTGAGCGGTAAGGTCGACGAGATGAAGGTGCAGACGGCCGATGCCTGGCCGAACACGTTCCGCGAGTCACGCTTCCTGTCCGCGGTGGAATTCGTGCAGGCCGACCGCATGCGGCGCAAGGTGGCACAGGAAATGGCCCGACTGATGTCCGGCGTGGACCTGATGCTGGTGCCGTCGCTGCGCAACGAAATGCTGATCATCGCCAACAACACCGGACAGCCGTCGCTGACCTTGCGCACCGGATTCGTGCACATCTCCCAGGCACGCAGCGATTGGGCGCCTGACCCGGCACATCCGCTGCCGCGCTTCGACCCACCGCGCCGCGTCCCTTACGGCGTCACGCTGATCGGGCGCCTGTTCGACGAAGGCACGATCGCGCGCGTCGGGCTGGCCATGGAGCGCAAGCTGAAGGTCGCGCACGAACGCCCGCCAGGATTCGGGACATGAAGAAGGGAGGCAGGTTCACTTATCTGCAAGCAACGCGCACGGGGTCGCACCCCATCGATTCGCCGGCGTACGTCGCGACCGTCAGGCCGGCTTCACCCCTGCCACTCGACAGAAGCCAGAACGCCCTCGCCCGCGCCGCGGGCGCGCCGCCGCGCCGCATCAACGGAGTCGTGCTGGGCAAGCGTGGCGTCAGCGCCGACGCTGCCGTGCGCCTCCGTCGCGCTCGCCGCCAGCGAGCGCTTTTGGCAAGATCGTTCGCGAAATGTACGGCCTGCTCAATCACCACGCCGCAGATGCGGTCAAGATCGTCTCGGTCGGAGAATACACCGATGATGCGCGACGCTTCGCGCAAGCCAAGCCGATCGAACTCGTCGGTAGCAAGGCGCTGCTGGCTTTGGTCAGGAACGTACAAACTGCGCAAACACCTTATGCGGTCGAGGCGCCGCAACCCTCTCCGACCTCGGCGAGCACACCGGGTTGCCCGAAGTGCGGAGCCGGGATGCTCAAGCGCGAGAATCGGAGCACGAAACAAGCTTTCTGGGGCTGCACGAACTATCCGAAATGTCGCGGCACGCGGCCTGCGTAGGGATCAGGATTCAACCGGCTGGCAAGTGAACCTGACCCCGTTGGTTTTTCGCTCCGCAATAATACGCGCCACGACAAGCGGGGCGACACGCAAGACGACATGCAAGTAAAGGCAACATGAAGGTGGATGTATTGGTCGTTGGCGGCGGCGCCGCCGGCCTGATGTGTGCCATCGCCGCCGGACAGCGTGGACGCCGCGTGCTGGCGGTCGAACATGCCAACCGAGTCGGCAAGAAGATCCTGATGTCAGGCGGTGGCCGCTGCAACTTCACCAACCTTGGTGTTAAGCCGGCCAATTACCTCTCCGCCAATCCGCATTTTGCCAAGTCAGCGCTGGCACGCTACACCCCGGCCGATTTCATTGCGCTGGTGGAAAAGCATCACATTGCCTGGCACGAAAAAGAGCTGGGCCAGCTGTTCTGCGATGTGTCATCCAAGCTCATCGTTCGCATGTTGCTGGACGAATGCGCCGCCGCCGGCGTGCGCATCGAGACCGGCTGCAGTGTCGGCAACTTGTGCAAGACCGACACCGGCTTCAGTGCGGGCACACCACTGGGCGAGATCCACGCGCAATCGCTGGTCATCGCCAGCGGCGGGTTGTCCATACCCAGCATGGGCGCCAGTGGTTTCGGCTACGACATTGCCCGCCAGTTCGGCCACACCGTGCTGCCGGTGCGCGCCGCACTGGTGCCGCTGACACAAAGCGGCAAGCACCAACAGCGCTATCAGGATCTGGCGGGTGTGGCTCTGCCCCAAGTTGAGGCACAGGCCGGCAAGCAGGCGTTTCGCGCCGGCATGCTGTTTACCCACCGCGGCATCAGTGGCCCGGCCATCCTGCAGATCTCTTCCTACTGGCAGCCAGGCGATGATCTGCGTATCAATCTGGTGCCGGACATCGAAGTCAGCGAGTGGCTGCGGGCACAACGCGGCGCGCGACCGGCCATGGAACTCAAGAACGTACTCGCCGAACTGCTGCCCAAACGCCTGGCGCAACGCCTCTGCGAGGTCTGGTTTTCGAGCAAGCCGATGCGCCAATACGACGTGAAGGAACTGGCCACCATCGGCGCACAGCTCAACGATTGGCCGATCGTCGCCAGTGGTACCGAGGGCTACCGCACGGCCGAAGTCACGCTGGGCGGCGTCGACACCCACGAATTGTCGTCCAGCACCATGCAATCAAGACACGTATCGGGCCTGTACTTCATCGGCGAAGTTGTCGACGTGACCGGCTGGCTGGGCGGCTACAACTTTCAGTGGGCCTGGGCCAGTGGGCAAGCCGCCGGGCTGGCGGTCTAGCAACCAGTAACGGGGGCAGATCCACTCGACGAGGACCAGGAAGTGAACCTGGCCCCGTTATCACCGGCGCTCGACTCTGGGCGTCGTTTTCACGATGATTGCGATCGCTCCCGGTCGTGCCACGCCCATGCTGCGCCTCACCAACTTCAAGCTGCCGCTCGACCATGCCGCCGAGGCATTGCCTGACGCCATTTGCGCGCGGCTGGGCATTGCGCGGAATGACCTGCTGAGGTTCACCGTGTTCCGGCGCGGCTACGACGCGCGCAAGCGCGGCGCGATCACGCTGGTCTACACGCTGGATCTCGAAGTTGCCGACGAGGCGGCGCTGGTGGCGCGTCACGCCAACGACCGCAACGTGCAAATCGCGCCAGACACCGACTACCGCCCGGTGGCACGCACCACCAAGCGACCTGAGCACCGCCCGATCGTCGTCGGCTTCGGCCCCTGCGGCATCTTTGCGGCACTGATCCTCGCCGAGGCGGGACTCGCACCCATCGTGCTGGAGCGTGGCAAGGCCGTGCGCGAACGCACCAAAGACACCTGGGACCTGTGGCGCCAGCGCCACCTGCATGAGGATTCCAACGTGCAGTTCGGCGAAGGCGGCGCGGGTACGTTTTCGGACGGCAAGCTCCACAGCGGCATCCACGATCCGAAACACTACGGCCGCAAGGTGCTGCAAGCGTTCGTCGAGGCCGGCGCGCCGGAAGAAATCCTCTACCTCAGCAAGCCGCACATCGGCACCTTCCGGCTGGTCACGATGCTGGAAAAGCTGCGCGCGCGCATCACGACGTTGGGTGGCGACATTCGCTTCGGCCAGCGCGTGGACGACCTGTTGATCGAAACCGATACTCGAGACGAACGCCGGTTGCGCGGAGTCAAACTCACCAGCGGCGAAACATTGCGCAGCGATCAAGTCGTCCTGGCGCTGGGCCATAGCGCCCGCGACACGTTTGCGATGTTGCAGGCGCGCGGCGTGTACCTCGAGCCCAAACCGTTCTCGATCGGCTTTCGCATCGAGCACCCCCAATCACTGATCGACCAGGCGCGCTTCGGCCAGCAGGCCGGCCACGCCATCCTCGGCGCGGCCGACTATCACCTCGTACACCACGGTCAGGACGGCCGCTCGGTCTACAGTTTCTGCATGTGCCCCGGCGGTACCGTGGTGGCCGCCACCAGCGAGGCCGGGCGCGTGGTGACCAACGGCATGAGCCAATACTCGCGCAACGAACGCAACGCCAACGCGGCGCTGGTGTGCGACATCACGCCCGCCGACTACGCGGCCCATGGCGAAGGCCCGCTGGCCG
>JBOHYW010000120.1:0-11252 GCA_050738155.1 Rhodanobacteraceae bacterium | reverse complement strand
CCTTCGACGAGGCCTCATACATAAATGCAGCCCGTGCTTCGTGCACAACAGCGGTTGACACCAGGGGCGAGTCCATACATAGGTTGGGCTGAGATCGCGAAGCCCAACACGCGCGAAGAAAGACGTTGGGGTTCGCGTGAAGCCGCTCACCTCAGCCTACTTACTGAGCTCGCGTAGCCCGACACGATGCACAGGCGACGTTGGGCTTCCGCCGATGAAGCCGGCGTCAGCCCAACCTACTTCACTCAGTGCGATGACACGGGTGCGACCGGCTTGCGCACGGTTTCTTGCGACGACACGGCGCGCCAATGTCCATTGATGCGTGCGAACACATCGGTAAAGGGCACCGCGACGGTCCAACCCCTGGCGGTCGAATGCGCATGGTTGATGCCGGTCGCGACGGCGGTGTCGCCCCATACGCGGACGTGCAAATCGGTGACGTGTTGGACCACGCCTTGCTGGCCGGGTGGCGCATCGACCAAATCGGCCTTGTGGCGTATCTGCCCGCGCCAGTCGACGTCGATGAAATCGTCGGCGAGGATGGACGCGAGCGCGTGCCGGTTGCCGCCCGGCTGGACGGCCGCGAGCCAGCGTTGTTCGAGCTTCGTGACGGCAGCTTGTTCGACCGTGGTAGCAGGAGCCGCAGGTGCGGTCGTCGCGGTGGCCACGAACATCGCGGAAGCGAGACACGCGGCGCCGAGGGTCCGGTTCGTCATGCCGAGCTGTTGCGTGCGGTGATGGGAATCCAGCCGCCCGTTCCCAGCACCTGCAAGCCATGGAAGTGCGATTTGTAACCCATCTTGGGATGGTTGGCGATCCAGTAACCCAAGTATAGATGTGGCAGGCCGCGTGCGCGGGCCAGCTCGATCTGGCGCAAGATTGCGTAGGTGCCGAGGCTGCGCTTCGGCAAACCGGGTTCGAAGAAGGTATAGACGGCCGACAGGCCGGTCGAGCAGATGTCGGTGACGGCTATCGCGACCAGCTTTCCGGCACTTCGGAATTCCAGGAAAAACGTCGGACTCCACGGCGCCGCGAGGAACTGGCTGAAGTCTTCGTCACTGGCCTCGTCCATGCCGCCACCGGGGTGGCGCGCATGCAGGTAGCGGGCGTACAGGTCGTGGCGCTCGTCGGTGAGGCCGGGCCGGCATTCGATCAGTTCGACATCACGGTTGAGCGCGAGGCAACGCCGCTGGCTGCGGTCGGGGACGAAAGCGGCGACATCGATCCGGCACGGCTCGCAGGCATTGCAACGCGGGCAATGCGGGTGATAAACATGCCCGCCGGCGCGGCGGAACCCGCGCGCCAGCGACAGCGCATACAGTTTCGGCAGATCCGGCGCGGCCGGATCGAGCACCAGATTCTGCGCAGTACGGGCCCGGAAGTAGCCGCAAGCGTGCGGCAGGGTCTGGAACAGGCGAACGCGTTCGTTGCGCAGGGTCATCGGATGTCACCAAAGCAATGCCATTCTGGCGGCATAGATGGCAACCGCGATGACCAGCGCCGCCATGACCGCGGTCCGGATTCGCGTGGCGATGCGACCGGAGCGGCCGCCACTTTTGCCGGCGCGGTACGCTGCCAGTTCCTGCGCGTAGCGGGTGGGCGTTTCGATACCCATGTCACGCATCAGTTGGCGGGCGCGGGTGTGGTCATTGGCGTGGACCACCCACAGCGCCGGCCAGTTGTCGGTATGGCCGGGCCGCGCGTAGGAGAAACTCTTGTAGCTGGAACCCTCGTAGACGCGACGGTTGGTGACCCGGGTCGGGATGCCGTGTTCGGCCATCACGGCGGTCAGTCGTTCAAGGTTTTCGATTCGGGGGGAGGCGTAAATCTTTCGCATGTCCAGAGTTTACGACAGTCGACGAGGGTTGCAATCGGCGGACTGTGCGAAGCTTCATCTTCGACGTGCGCGGCCGTTGTGGGAAGTCAGGCCTGGATGGCCGCTCTGGTGTATGCGAAGCTCAAACCGATTGTGCTACGGGATGATTCTATTTCTGCATTGCTAAAACACGAAAGACACAGCCTGACGCGGATCAAGACGAAAAATGCCGATAGCCACCGATTCCCATCGAACCCTTGTTTTATCCGCGTTCATCCGCGTGAATCCGCGTGAATCTGCGTCCAAAAGCTTTCTGGCTCATCGGTATGCCTATATGGTCGATACTGTTTTTGTTGACGTAAAAATGGGATGAACTTGCTGCGCGGCGATCAGGGACGATCGCAAAGACAGCAACGGCAGCAAGCAGGATGCTCGCACCCGCTATTCGCCGCGCAGGCGGACCAATCCTTCCTGCGCGCTCGACGCCACCAGCCTGCCGGTGAGATCGAACATCTGTCCACGCACCAGACCGCGTGCGCCTTGTGCGGTCGGGCTTTCGCAGGAATACAAAAGCCAGTCGTCGACCCGGAACGGGCGGTGGAACCACAGCGCGTGGTCGAGGCTTGCCATCTGCAGCCCGGGGGTGAGGTATGACACGCCATGCGGCAACAGCGCGGTGCCGATCAGGTGGTAATCCGAAGCGTAGGCCAGCAGCGCGCGGTGCAGCGCCGGCGGGGCGTCGAGGTGTTCGGCGAGGCGAAACCAGATGTGCTGGTACGGCGGGCGCTTGGTCGGATGCAGCTCGTCGCGCGGCCACACGAATTTGTACTGGAACGGACCGTCGGTGCTGAGCCAGCGCTGCAGTTTGGGCGGCAGTTTGGCCAGTTCCTCCGCCGGCAGCGAGTTGGGTGGTTCCAGATCATCCGGCCTTGGCACTTCCGGCATGCTGGCCTGGTGTTCGAAGCCGGGCTCTTCGACCTGGAACGACACCGCGCAATTGAGGATCGGCTGGCCGTGCTGGATCGCTTCGACCCGACGCACCGAAAAACTGTGCCCGTCGCGGGCGCGGTTGACGCGATACACGATCGGCGCTTCGACATCGCCCGCGCGCAGGAAATAGCCGTGCAACGAATGCGCGCCGCGCGCCGGATCGACCGTCTGTTGCGCGGCGGACAACGCCTGCCCGAGTACCTGTCCGCCGAACACGTATTTGGTGCCGATGTCGCGACTCTGGCCGCGAAACAGGTTGTCTTCGAGACGTTCCAGTTGCAGCAATTCGACCAGCTCGGGGACGTGCGGTTGATTCATGGTGGATGTTTTGCGCGAAAAGACGCGCGATTATACCGGCTGCGACCTCGCTGCCAGCCGCTGCAGACCGCACGCTGGCATGATGCGGTGCCGGTGACATCTCGCGCTGCTTCGAACGGGCGGCCAAGGACGGTCGCAACCGTGTCACGCGCCAAGGACGGCTGCTTGCCCAGTCACCGGTCGCGAGCACGCTCGCTCCTACAATCTTCGCAACCCACATGCGGCCATGATCTGTTGCCACGGGAACATGGGGCCGGGATCGAGCTTGCGCCGGATTGACAGCGACGCGTCGTCGCTGGCGGGGATCGTGCCGGTGTCGAGATCCTCGTGGCCAGCGATGCAACGAAGCTTCGGCAAGGTCGCCCGCAAATGCGCGAGCAGCGCCAGCAGCGCATCGATCTGCGCGTCGGGATACGGTTCGGCCATCACCTGCATGCGCGAATCGAACCAGTCCGGGTAACGGCCGGTGTTGACGAGCTCGATGCCGATCGAGCGTTCGTTGTAGCCGCGCACGTGGTGGGCGCTGCGGTCATCCGGCACATAGCGGATGACGCTGCCGTCGCGGTCGATGTAATAGTGTCCGCTGTTGCCGCTGCCGCCTGCGTGCACGATGCGCTCGCCGTATTCGCGGGCGGTAGCGAGATCCGGCAACTCGGTGCAGTGGATCACCACGAGGTCGATGTCGTCGGTGTCGCGTGCCTGCAGCTTTTTGACGTAGGGCAGGAGTTGGTCCTGGATCGCAAGCGCGGAATTCATCGCGAAAGTGTCGCACGAAATCCGTGCGGGATCGACGATGCGGCTGTTACGCTCTTCCGGTCCCCGATTTCCGATCCCGGTCCAGCCATGCCCGGCCACGTCATTCTTTCCCACGGTTCCGACAGCGGTCCGGAAGCGACCAAGGTCAGCGCGCTGGCGCGGGTCGCAGAGTCGCTGGGCTGGAGCACTTGCAAACCGGATTTTCGCGAAGAAGACCGGCTTGGCTACGCCGGATCGGTGCCGCCACGCATCGAGCGCCTGGTCGACGCGATGCGGGGTGCGCCGCGTCCACTGGTGCTCGCCGGTTCCAGCATGGGTGCGTTCGTGTCGGGTCCGGCGTCAATGGTGGCGCCATGCGATGGGTTGTTCCTGATCGCGCTGCCGATCGAGATTCCTGGGTACCCACGGCGTTTCGAATGTGCCCACGGGTTGCCGGGCATGCTGGTGCATGGTTATCGCGACGAACTGTGTCCGGTCGGTGCGGCGGTCGACTTTGCGCGGGGCCGTGGAATGTCCGCGTTGCTGCTCGACGACGACCACCGCCTCGCGAACCACGTGCGTCTGCTCGAACGGCAATTCGCATTGTTTCTCGAGACATTTGCAGGCACCGGTTCGTGACGGTCCTGTCCACAACGTTCTTCGCGACCTGCCCGAAAGGGCTGGAATACCTGCTGCGCGACGAACTCGCGGCGCTGGGTGCGCAAGCGCACGAAGCACTCGCGGGCGTGCGTTTCGAAGGCAGCCTCGAAACCGCCTATCGCGCCTGCCTCGAATCACGCCTGGCCAGCCGGGTATTGATGCCGCTCGCCGAGTTCGACGTAGCCGACGCGGATGCCCTGTACCAGGGCGTGCGCGCGATCGACTGGTCGCAGCACATGGCGCCCGATGCCACGCTGGCGATCGACGCGAGCGGCAGCGCCGGCTCCGTCACGCACTCGGTGTTCGCTGCGCAAAAAGCCAAGGACGCGATCGTCGACCAGTGTCGCGAACGTTTCGATACGCGTCCGGACGTACAGCCGGAGCGTCCGGCGGTGCGCCTGAACTTGCGCCTGCACAAGGGGCGCGCGACGGTGTCGCTCGACCTGTCGGGCGAACCGCTGCACCGCCGTGGCTGGCGGCGCGAACAGGGCGAAGCACCGCTCAAGGAGAACCTTGCCTGTGCGATGTTGCTGCGGGCGCGTTGGCCGGAAATTTACGCGCAAGGGGGTGGGCTGGTCGACCCGATGTGCGGTTCCGGCACCTTGCTGATCGAAGCCGCGTGGATGGCGGCGGACGTGGCGCCCGGCCTCGAACGCGAGTATTTCGGCTTGCTCGGCTGGCGCGGTCACGACGAAGCGCTGTGGCAGCGCCTGCGCGACGAGGCGCGCGAACGCGCGCTGGAGGGTTTGCGCGGATTGCGCGCATGCTTTTTCGGCAGTGATTCCGACTCACGCATGATCGCCATCGCGACCCACAATTTGCAGACCGCGGGCGTGGCCGGCTTCGTGGTGCTGGCGAAACATGACGTGGCGCATCTGCAGCGTCCGGAGACATTTGCCACGGGTCTTGCGATCACCAATCCGCCGTATGGTGAACGCATGGGCGACTTGTCGACGTTGCCCGACCTTTACCGGACTTTCGGTGATCGCTTGCGGGCCGATTTTGCGGGTTGGCATGCGGCGCTGTTGACCTCCGAACGCGAACTCGAGCGCGCGCTCGGCCTCACCGCCGACAAGCGTTACGTGCTCTACAACGGCGCGATCGAATGCGCGTTGTCGGTGTTCGACGTGCGTGCGCCGCGTGCGCATGTCACTGCGCCGTTATCGCCCGGCGCGGAGATGGTCGCCAATCGCTTGCGCAAGAACCTCAGGAACCTGCGCAAGTTGCTGGCGCGCGAAGGCATCACCTGTTTTCGCGTGTATGACGCGGACTTGCCGGAATATGCCGCGGCGATCGACGTGTATCGAGACGCATCTGAAGCAGGCGGCGAAACGCAGACGTGGCTACATGTCCAGGAATACGCGGCGCCCGCGAGCGTCGATGCCGAGGCTGCGCAAACGCGCCTTCACGAATTGCTGCGGGCCGTTCGCGGGGTATTCGAATTGCCGCGAGATCGCGTGGTGGTGAAAACGCGCACCCGCGGCAAGGGCGGCACCCGCTACGGGCGCTTCGCCGCGCGCGAAGAATTCCTGGTCGTGAAAGAGGGCGGCCTGCGTTTCCTGGTCAACCTGCGCGATCGGCTCGACACCGGGCTGTTTCTCGACCATCGGCTGGTGCGCGCGCGGGTGCGCGAGCTTGCCAGCGACCGCGACATGTTGAACCTGTTTGCCTACACCGGCACCGCCAGCGTGTATGCCGCGGCCGGTGGCGCGCGCAGCACCACCAGTGTCGATCTGTCGCCGGTATATCTGGAATGGGCTTCGCGCAACCTTGCCTTGAACGGGTTCGCCGACACCACCCAGCGCCTGGCGCAGGGTGACGTGATGGCTTTCCTGCGCGAAGACAGGCAGCATTATGGCTTGATCTATGTCGATCCGCCGACTTTTTCCAACTCCAGTCGTGCCGGCGATTTCGACGTGCAGCGCGATCACGTGGCGTTGCTGCAGGCTTGCGCGCAGCGGCTGCGCGATGATGGCGTGATCGTGTTCTCGAACAACTATCGGCGTTTCCGATTGGACGCCGATGCGCTGGCCGCGACGTTCACGTTCGATGACGTCGGCCGCGCCAGCATTCCAGCGGATTTCTCGCGTCGGCCACGCATTCATGGTTGCTGGTTGCTAAGCAAACGCACAGGGAAGGGCGATATGCTCGACAGCATGGCCGTCACTCCCACGCAAGCGAAGGCTGGATGACGGGCAGATCGGACTCGCTCGGATTGTGTTTTTCAGGGGTGATTCAGTCCGCAAGAGTGAGCATGCATTTATCGCTTCGAATTGGAGGCATGCCATGAAACTTCATGGACTCGCTCGTCGCGCGGCGCTGGTGGTGGCCGTGGTGGCAGCCTCGTTCTGGGTCGTGCCGAGCGCGTTTGCACACGTGCACGTCGGAATCGGCATTTCGGTACCGGGCGTCACGGTTGGCGTCGGCAATTGCGGGCGCTGCGGTTACTGGGCCGCGCCGCCGGTTTACTATCAACCCGCGTATCCGGCGCCCGTGTATTACCCGGCTCCGGGATATTACGCGCCGCGTACCGTGTACTACTACGGATACGGCTACTACGCACCACGCTATCGCCGCCATTATCGCCATCATTATCGCCACGACTATCGTCGCTACCATTACCGTGGCCGCGGCTACTACCAACACCGCTACCATCATTCGCGCGGTGGGCATCACCGGCACGGTCACCATTGATGAGGCGTGATTGATGAGGCATGGTTCGCGTAACGGTGGTTGGTGGATGCATTTCACGCGTGTGATGTATTAGGGGGAACGCATGGGTCCGATACGCGATGCCATTCTGCACAGCCGTCACGGCGAAGCCGTGATCGATGCCCGTTCGACCCTGACGTTCCTCAGGCAATGGCTGCGCAACCCGGCCAAGATGGCAGCGGTGTCGCCGTCGGGTCGCCAACTCGCGCGATTGATGATCGAGCAGTTGCCGGAGGACTGTTCCAGCGTCGTCGAACTCGGCGCAGGTACCGGCGTATTCACGCATGCGCTGCTGGATGCCGGTATCGAACCGTCGCAATTGCTGGTGGTGGAAATCAATCCCGATCTGGTGCATTTCCTGCGCGAACGATTCCCCGGCGTGAAGGTGGTATGCGCGGATGCGCGCCACGTCGATGCACTGGCGAACCAACACGAGTTGTCCAGCCAGGGCGGCGTGGATGCGATGATCAGTGGCCTCGGCATGTTGACGATGAACAGCGGCCTGCGCCTTGCGATCCTGCGTGCGGCGTTCGCGGCACTCGGCGACGATGGTCGCTTCATCCAGTTCACCTACGGCCCGTTCAGCCCGGTCAGGCGTCGCGAACGGGAAGCGCTGGACTTGCGCGTGCAGCGCGCCGGGTTCGCGCTGCGCAACCTGCCGCCGGCCAACGTGTTTGTCTATCAGCGCTGCCGTTCACACGAGATCGCGAGCGTCCGACAGTCAAAGCGTTGACAGGCTTCAGGCGAGCGTCAGAGCGTAGTGACGACAGCTGCCGTCGCTGCGCGCATAACCAAGCGATTCGTAGAGCGCCTGCGCGGCATGGTTGTCGTTGGCGGTTTCCAGTTCCAGCCGCAGTGCGCCGGTTTCGATGGCGTGCAGCTTGGCCGCTTCCATCAACGCGCGTGCCACGCCGTGTTGCCTCGCCGCCGGCGCTACAAACAGGTCGTTGAGAATCCACACGCGGCGCGCAGCCACCGATGAGAAGGTCGGGTACAACTGCGTGAAGCCGAGCGCTTCGTGCGCCGCATTGCGAGCGAGAAAGATCACCGACTCATTGCGTTGCAGGCGCGCATCAACGAAGTCGCGTGCCAGCGCCGGGTCGGGTTCCTGTTCGTAGAAGAAGCGATAGGCATCGAACAGTGTCGCTAACGCATCGCAGTCGCCGAGCGTGGCGCGAACGATCGTGTAGCTGGATGTCATGCAGTAGCCCGATGGTTGTCGAGACCTCGAGCATGCCGGAACAGGATGTGACGGCGCAAGGCGCCGCAGTGACGAGTAGTTGTGTAGTTTGAATATTTTCCGTTCGCGTTGAGCCCTTCGACAGGCTCAGGACTGGCTACGCCCGCGCAGCGGGCTGAGTCGAAACGCAAGCTGCCCTTCGACTTCGGCCCTTTCGGGCCTACGCTCAGGGCGAACGGGAGTTCAAAGCAGACCATTACCCAGTGACGGCGTCCATGGCACCGGTTCCCTTGTCGATGGATCGAACCACCCATTGGTTGGTCGCCCGCATGCCGGCTCGCCTCCGTTGCGAAAGCCTGCATGCGGGCGACACAAACTGCGCGCCGTAAAGAGGCGTCGACTTCAGCGCTGCGCCTTTGCCCAGCGACTGTATTGCGCGTGGCTGATCGACTTGGCGCCGCCGCTGACGTAGAGGAAATCGCTGTCCAGCGGCGGGTACGTCTGTGCCTCGGATTCGCCGATGCGACCATTGTGGTTGCTGTCCAGTGTCTTGAATGGCGGCGGCGGCCCGTAGCTCTGGACATGCGCGGGCATGCCGGCGTTGACCGTCAGCGTGCCACGCTGGGTGGGGTAAGTCGCGCTCGATTTGGTGCCGGGATAGAACCGAGCGGTTGCGGCTTGTTGCTGTTCCGGCTGCGGCGGCTGCGGTGGAGTTGACGGCGTGGGCGGCATCTGTGGTTGCGCCGGTTGCGGTGGACTTGGCGGCGCTGGTGGAGTTGGCGGTACTTGAGGCTGGGCCGCCATCGGCGCGACTGGCGGTGGTGGCGGAGGTGTTTGCGCCGACGCGATGGACGCGGTTCCGAACAGCGCCAGCGCCATGGCGCCGGCAAGCGATAGCGGAATCGAACGATGCATGTTCATGGTGACTCCTTTGCGCGGGCGTGACTGTGGCTGCACAAGCGTGTAGACCGCGAACTCCGGCGACCGTTCGCAGGAATTTCGTCATGGAGGCGGCCGCGATCAGGTGCCGTTCAACAAACGCGCGCTTACAAATTGTGGTGCTGACCCGGCTCGATCAGTTTTTCCGCCAACGCGAGGATGGAGCGCCTGCTCCAATCGACATTTGTCGGCAGCGCGACGTCCACATCAAGCCCGTAGCCATTTTCCGAACGGCCGTCACCGTAATCATCGGTGCGGCTGGTTGCGAGTTGGAACGCGATGCGGGTGTGCGGCAACAACAGAAACCCGGGTTGGGTAAATCCGGTCACGCCAAACGTATTGCGGCCCGCGATCACCGTCCCCGGCAGTTGCGCCAGCATCCAGGTCATGTATTCGCAATCGCTGGCGCAGCGATTGTCCACCAGCACCAGCAGCCGCGGACGCTTGCCTTGCCAATCACGGACGAAGTGGTGTTCGGTGTAATGCCACTTGCCTTGAGTGGTCGCGAAACTCACCGGGCAGCTTGTTGATGGAGGGGCGTCCAAGGCACGCGCGTAGACTGTCATGATCCGGCGGAAATCGGCGGTCACCGGTGGTTTCACACCCAAAGCCAGAACTTGGCCGAGGTTGAACCACAAGCCGGGATACAGACACGAGCGCTTGCCGATCTGGGTGGTTTGTCCGTCAATTTGTTTCACCGGTATCCAGCGCGACAGCTGGCCAAGCGGCGCATTGCCACCGTCGTTGCCGCGCAGATCCACGATCAGCAGCTTCTCGTGCCCTGCGGAGGCCGGCAACGTGGGCAGCAGTTTGGTCAGGGCTTCGTCGCCGGCATCCGAAAACGCAGCCAGGCGCAGATAGCCAATGCCGGGCGCCACGGTGTTGTACGCGGCGAGCCCTTTCTTGCCACCGCTGAACGCCGCGACCGATTGCGCGAGCGGTTGCTTGGGCGATCCGCTGTAAGGGCTCCAGAATGGCGTTGCCGCAATGGTTTGTCCTGCACAGACGATATTCTTCGCCGTACCGAACGAGGACGGATAGACGACGTAGGCTGCCGGTTGCAAGGCATCACCATTCCATTGCTCGACCGTGTGTGGCTGTTGCGCTAGATTCGGGGCATCCAGCACATGCCATTTGCCGTCGCTGGTTTCCAGGCGGGTGCAGCTGCCGCGCGGATGGCTTGCGAGCAGGGCACTCCGGGAATGGATGTTCTGGTCGAAGCGGATGGGAATTTCCGGGCCGCTGTGGCCATCGATCTGGAACTGCTGGTAAGCGAACCAGGGCGCGAACGCCTCGTCGCCGGGGATCGTTCGATCGCCATGGCCGGCGAGCATGGCATCCCATTTCTTGAACCATTCGGTCCAGTTCCAGCCTTTCTTCCTGGCGCTTTCCCATCCGCTGTAGTTTTTTTCCAGCGCCATGTGCAGGATCGGCAAATCGGCGCGCAAGGCGGCTGCATTGACCGGCAGCGGTGTATGACTTTTGGCGTGTTGTCGCGCACGGTCATAGGCTTGCCCGAACCATGTTGCCGGTACCACCAGCGAGCGGCCCGACCATGGCTTCGACCATGGATGTTCCAGCACGAAACCGCCTTTCGGCGCCGTGATGCCGAGATGTTTCCACCACGCGTCGGCAGCGGCGCGATCCTTTGCAGACACGGTCATGGAAGTGTCGGCAGTCGATGACGGGTGCGCAGGTACGGCCGCGCTGGCGCAAGCAAGCACGGTGAAGGAGAACAGGCAGGGCAGCAGGGTGGGCCTCATTGGCTTTCCTTTGTTTTCGTGGCCGTGTTTAGGGCGTGTTCACACTATCGGAGTGCATCGGCAATAAGCGCGAAATTGATGAACCCGAGGAACATCACGTCCAGCTTTTCGAATCGGGAAAAGATCCGCCGAAATCCCT
>JBOHYW010000119.1:0-11290 GCA_050738155.1 Rhodanobacteraceae bacterium | reverse complement strand
ATTACCCGGCAACACGCTCAGCTGGGAATCAATGGATCGTTCTTTACCTTCGTCAAACATACGCTGGATACGGATGACGTGTCGCTGGTGATATCGGACGGGCACGTCATCGCTCCGTTGGATCCGCATCGCGCCTGGGTCCTCAACATCACACCCGACGATCACGTTCAAATCCGCAAGGTCACTGCAAGCGAGGTCGGCAAACCGGGCAGCCAACTCCATGACACGATCGCCGGTTCGGATTTGCTTGTGGAACGAGGAAAGATTGTCGCACCCACCGGATCGAAGTTCGACGACAGCCACCCTCCGCGCACGGCCGTTGCGGTCACACGCGAAGGTCGCCTATTGTTGATGACCGTCGACGGGCGCCAGCCCGGATTCAGCGAAGGCATGAGCCTGCAAGAGGTGGCCCGGTTTCTGGTCGCGCACGGTGCGGTCGAGGCGCTCAATTTCGACGGAGGAGGCTCCACAACCATGGCGATTGCGGATCCCCGCCCGCGCATCATCAATTTCCCGAGCGACCACAAGCCGGATGGCGATGCCGGCAAAGCACGCGCGGTCGGCGTCAACCTCGGGGTATTTGCCGACCCGAATCCTGATTACAAACCACTGTCGCCCGTTCGAACTGCAGCTTCTCGCTGACCTGCCCACCGGCCTCGGGAAGACTGCGCTGGGCCGGCCGGCTCGTTCCGGATAAAATGGTCGCCGTCCCTATTCTGGGGCGCGTAGCCTCATTACCTCCGTCCCCTTTCCCCTTTTCCGGCCAGACGACGGAGGCGGCTACATGGGTTTTCAGAGCCCCTTTTTGAGGGGGCGTTCAGTGGCCGATGCGCCGCCAAACCGATACGGGCACGTCGCCGTTCGGACGCGGCGGCACCCGGTAGCTGAGCGTGTCGCCATGCAACTCGAAGCTGCGAATTTGCTGTTGCCCCTCCCAGTTCGGGAAGGAAGCACCTTCGATGTGGAAGACCAGTTTGTGCTGGTCCGGTTCGACCGCAAGCGTGCCGTAATGGGTGCTCGAACCCATCACCGCCGCCCGGTATTCCTCGGCGCTGGCCTTGGCCTTGCTCGGATTGGCAAAGCGCGGGCGGTCGCTGCGGAAAATCTGCAGCGAGTAATGGCCCATGCGGTCGATCATCAACAGGCCCTTCGGTGCATCGCCGTAGTCATGTGCGCGTGAACCATCCGGATGCAGCACATCGGCCGCTACCAGCGTCCAGGTTCCGGCCAGCGAAACATCGCCGGAGGTGGCCGGCTTGGTGCCGGAGGCCAAGGCCAAACCAGGCAACACGCAAGCGACGACGGCGACGCGGGAAAACAGGCGGTACAGGTTCATGGGGTTTTCTCCTCGAATCGGATGCCGCACACGTTGGTGAGGCTTCGCCGATTGTGAGGCTTGCAAACGGACGGAAAAAGCGAATAATTCGAGGGCAACGTTTTCGAATCGCTTACCGATGCCGCTCCCCAATCTCGACATGCAAGCGTTGCGCAGCCTGGTGGCGATCCTGCACCAGGGCGGCTTGGTGCGCGCCGCGGAACGGATCGGGCGCTCGCCCTCGGCGATCAGCCAGCAGATGCGCAAGCTGGAGTTGCAGTTGGGCCAGCCGCTGTTCCGCAAGCAGGGCCGCCGCGTGGTGTTGACCGAGGCGGGCGACCGGGTCCACGCCTACGCGTGCCGCATCCTGGAACTCAACGATGAAGCGGTCCACGCGGTGCGCGGTGCGGCAATCGACGGCAGTGTGCGCTTCGGCCTGCCGGGCGATTTCGCCGAGTCCTGGTTGCCGGCGGCGCTGGGAAAATTCAGGCAGGCCTACCCGGCGGTGCGGGTGGATGTTCTGGTCGAACCCAACCGGTTGCTACTCGAACGGCTCGACCGCGGCGAGCTCGACTTGGTCCTTGCCATGAACCAGGGCGCGCGAGCGGACGCCGAACGTCTGGCCGCGCTGCCGATGACCTGGATCGGGCCGGCAGGCACGGGCGAGATCGTGCGGCGCGCTGCGGTGCTGGATCTGGCGCTCTATCGGCCGCCCTGTTTCTTCCGTCACGCGGGTACGGCGGCACTCGATCGGGCCGGCATCGCCTGGCGGCCGGCTTTCGTCACCGCCAGCCTGCACAGCCTGTGGGCGGGCGTAGCCGCGGGCTTAGGGATAACCGTGCGCACGGGCGCCGACCTCCCGCCCTCGCTGATGCGCATGGATGAACGTCACGGCCTGCCGGCGCTGCCGAGCGTGGATCTGTGCCTGCATACCGCCCCTGGCCCGCGGTCGGCGGCGCTGACACACTTGCGGCAAGCGGTGATGGAACAGGCGCGGACGCATCTGGGCCAAGCGGGTTAAACCGTTAAAGAGAAGAACAGTCAGGTTCATTTATCTTCTGTCGGGGAGTGAGCCTGGCCCCGTTCTTTCGACCGCGTTCTTTCTCACCTCATTTGCCAAGCACCTGCTACTTTGCGCAAGCAGAGGACTGGATTGCTTCCGTCCCCTTTATTGCGGCCGGGCTGGATGCATGTGTTGCCTGCATGCGTCCAGGCCGCCGTCAACGAACGTTTGGCATGAACACCGATAGTGCCAAATTCCTGACCGTCCGCAGGATATCTTTTCCATGACCCAAGTCGACACCCACTTCGAAACCAAGACCGGCCATGTGCTGACTGGAACCGTGGTACAGCCTGCAGGTCCGATGCGCGCGGTTGCCCTGTTCGCACATTGTTTTACCTGCACCAGCAAGAGTCGGGCGGCGGTCAGGGTCACGAACGAGCTCGCCCGGCTCGGGATCGCCACGCTGCGTTTCGACTTCACGGGCCTGGGGTCGAGCGAAGGCGATTTTGCCAGCGCCGGTTTTCCCAACGATGTCGAGGATCTGATCGCGGCCGCCGATCATCTCGCCAGCACCATCGGTGCGCCGCAGCTTCTCATCGGTCACAGCCTTGGTGGCGCTGCGGTCCTTGCAGCGGCCGCTCGCATTCCATCGACGCGAGCGGTGGCCACCATCGGCGCGCCGTCCGATGTGGGTCATGTGCTCCAGAGCATTCAGGGTGACCTGGATGCGATCGAGGCGCAGGGCAGTGGCGAGGTTTCCATCGGTGGCCGCCCGTTTTCATTGAGCGCAAAGTTTCTGCAAACGGCGCGCGAGGCCGACATCCTGAAGGCTGTCCACGCACTCCAATGCCCGCTGCTCATAGCCCATGCGCCGCGCGACGCCATTGTCGGCATCGATCATGCGCGCCGGTTGTTCGATGCCGCCAGGCATCCCAAGACCTTCCTCAGCCTCGACGATGCCGATCATCTGCTTCTGAAAGATGCCGATGCCCGCTATGTCGCGCGCATGGTGGCCAGTTGGGCGGATCGCTATCTTGAACCTCTGCCGCAAGACGAAAGATCCGGTCCCGGCACGGTGCTTGCCGTCAACAGGGGGCCGGGTCTCGCGGTCGCCATCAATGTCCGAAGCCATGGCCTGATTGCCGATGAACCCCGTGATGTCGGTGAGGATGCAGGGCCGACTCCCTACGAACTTCTGCTCGCGTCGCTCGGTGCCTGCACGGCCATGACCGTCAGGGTGATCGCGCGCCGAGAGGACATTCCGCTGGAATCGGTGGACGTCTCCCTCTCGCATCAACGCGATCACGCCAGGGATTGCGATCACTGCGACACGAGTGATGCACACGTGCAGGCCATCCATCTCTGGCTGCGGCTCACCGGCGACATGACCGAGGCCCAACGTGCCCGGTTGGTCGAGGTTGCCGGAAAGTGTCCGGTACGTCGCACGATCACCGGGGACCTGCATGTGCATGAACACACGGCTACGGCGGACGATTGAGCGAAAAGGTGTGAGCGAACAGTGAAAAGGTGTCAGGGACAATTTAACCGCCTGCGGTCTCCCAAGCGGCCGAACGACGGCAAACACGAACGGGGTCAGGTTCACTTGGCGAACGCCTGGATAAGTGAACCTGACCCCGTTCTTCACCTTTTTCTTCTGCCAGAAATTCTCCCTGACACCTTTTTCTTTCAGATGCGCTCCACGCGATTGCGACCGGCACGCTTGGCCGCATACAACGCCACATCGGCGCGCTGCAGCAGACTGTCGATGCTGTCGCTCGCCCGGGCAACGGTCACACCGCAACTGATCATGGCGCGGTAGCCACCGAGCAGCGGCTCAGTCGCAATGCCACTGCGCAGTGCTTCGGCCATGCGCTCGGCGCCCGCGGGGTCGACATCCCGGATCAACGCCACGAACTCGTCACCGCCCCAGCGCCCCAGGCTGTCCGCGCCACGAAACGTCTGCGCAGCGCGCGCCGCCAACGCCACGAGAACCTTGTCGCCGGCGCCGTGCCCGAGTTCATCGTTGATCGCCTTGAAGTGATCGATGTCGAAAAGCACGACCGCGAACCCACCTCCTTTCTCCGCGTGGCGCACAAGTTCGTCCTCGATTACAGCCGCCATATGCCGGCGATTGGACAATCGCGTGAGATCATCGGTATTTGACAGTTGCGCCAGCCGATCCACCGTCCGCTGCACAAGCCGCAGGCGATGCTGGTAGCTGGAAAAGAAATACAACGTGGCGATCAGCGCGGCCGACACGACATGCAACTGGATGGTGAAGTTGGCGTACCGTCCGTCGATGTGCTGCGCGAGATAGGGCAGACTGACGCACAGGAACAGCCCGAAGATCCCCGACGACACGACCAGTCCGATCTTGTGATTGGTCAACATGAAGGCGAAGACGTACACCATCGGTATCCAGAGATACAGCGGTTCGAGATCGATGGCCGCGCCGTACGTGGGCGAATACATGCGCAACGCCATGCACACCACGCAAATGGCCGCCGCAAACACAAGACAGGACAATTCGATCACACGCTGCGGCAGCAACTTCAACCACATGGCAAGAAACAGCGACAACAACACGGCGAGGGTCACGGCTTGCACCGCATGCAAGACGGGAGACAACAACCCGCGCGCGCCCATGATGTACCACCCGCTGAGCGTGCCCAGCACGCTCACCGCGATGATCACCAACAGTACGGAACGCCTGAAACGGTCGGCAGAAGGTGGTGTCAGGTTGTTTTGTTGCATGATCCGAAACATGATGTAAACAAGGCGCCGCTCCAGAGGCAGGCAGTGGCAGGGTGACCACCGAAAGCGCGAGATGGGTCCCGCGATTGCGCGGGTTTCCCGAATAGCCAGGGCGCGGTCAGGTAGAGGAAAGCGCACTCGGCGCCAAATTTGTCTCGCTCGCCGCCGAGGCAGCCACCACCTGATTGCGGCCGTTCTCCTTGGCGCCGTAAAGCGCCAGGTCCACGCGTTGCAGCACGGTTTCCAGGCTGTCCCCGGACTGGATCATCGTGGTCCCGAACGATGCGGTCACG
The DNA here is from genome assembly GCA_050738155.1 of Rhodanobacteraceae bacterium. Lineage (GTDB taxonomy): Bacteria > Pseudomonadota > Gammaproteobacteria > Xanthomonadales > Rhodanobacteraceae > 66-474. Next base: position 5,925 of record JBOHYW010000119.1, on the reverse strand, counting down.
TGTTCGGCCGGTGCAACGGGCAAGTCTGCGATCGCCGATCGCAGGCGCTCCGCCACCCTTTGCAATCCCGACGCGTCAACGTTCGGCACGATCACCAGAAATTCTTCGCCGCCCCAGCGCGAGATGCATTTGCCCGCGCGCAAAAGTCCCTGGCAACCATGGGCTACCACCTGCAGTACCCTGTCGCCCGCCGGATGGCCGTGCGTATCGTTGATCGCCTTGAACCCGTCCAGGTCCAGCATGATCACGCCAGCAGGGATTTGTTCGCGCAGTATTTCCCGCAACATCCGTTCACCGAAAAGCCGACTCTGGACGCCCGTCAACGGATCCCGATACAGCATGACCTCCATCCGGTTCCGTTCGGAGGCCAATTGCCTGATCTTTCCGGTCAATCCCCGCTGCATGGGCAACAGCACGACGACGATGATGCTGGCCGGCCCATACGCCATCAGCAGATCCCTGCCCCGCGGCGCCCACATTTCGTGGCGATGCAGCAACAGGTAGACCAGCACCGGCAGCGCGATCAGCACCCAGCTCAGCGCGGCCATGAAAAAAGCCGGCCGGCCGGGGATGAAGATCATCAGCATGACCAGGAACACCACGAACAGCGAAGCCACCGGTGGCAGGATCGCGATCAGCCGTACGCCGGGCGTCAGGGTCGCCTCCAACGTGTAGAGCCACGCCGGCGCCACGAGCGCGAGACCCGCAGCCAGCAAGGCGATTCGCACGATGCCGAACACCCAACCGGGGCGCCGTGCCAAGGCAATGATCAAACCGCCATACAGTATGCAGATGGTGGGGGGAATGATCATGTCCATCATGCGATGGATCGGCGCGAGCCAATGGATCGCGGTGGCGCAAGCGCCAGCGAACAGGGACAACGCCAACATGATCATGACCGCAATTCGGACGTACCGATCGTCGGAGTCTTGCGTTTGCATCCTTCAGGACCTGAGGAAATTGCGGGCGAGTTTAGCCGGAGCCGCCGCCCGGACGGGACCGTCGAGGGCAAGACGGTATGCGGCGGTTATCGGCCGGGAAAGCGGTCACTGAAGTAAAAACCGGGGTCAGTCGGCTTTTCCGACCGGCTCTTCCAGCGTTCGCCGACAGCCAGGCGTGCAGGTGACCCTCGACGGCCGCGGACACCGATCTTGATCCGGCAGCGGCAAAGCGCGCGTTCGACGCCATGCCGGGAATGACAAAGATCGACATCGAGCGAGCAACAAGCGCAAAATGGATTACAGGTCGCTCCCCGGATCGAGTCCGGGGCGGGCTCTGCGGCCTGCCCTTCGGGCCATCGGCTTCGCTGATGTTCGCTCCGGCATTCCCGGATCAGGTCCGGGACAGGCTCTGCCTTCGCAGTCCGCCTTCGCCGGAATGACGGCTACAGGCTTGGTCGGCCGCCGTTGCTTGTTTCCCGGTTGACCCGTTTTTGGTTCCTTTTCCCGGACGCGCGAGCTCAGCGGCCGTTCGCCGCTGCGGCGGGCGGAGTACCCGCCCATACGCGGAACATCGCCACGGCGTGCGTGGGCACGCTCGCTTCGATCGAACCGCGACTGGTGCTGCTGCGGTGGGTCCACAGGTTGCGAACGGTGTAGCTGGCGGCGGGCTTCAGGCCGACAGCTGCCGCGCGGGTGGCGATGTGCAGCGGGCCCTGCCCGCGGTTGAGCAGGATCACGGCCACCGAGCCATCGGACATGGGCTTGGCCCAGACATCAGCATTGCCGTCGCGGCTGACCCGGTAGCCCTGGCGGCCGCCCCAATCCTGGTCCACCGCAATCACTTCGCGATTGGTGAGAACCGCGCGCACGTCCTTCGACATGTGGCGAAGGTCGTTGCCGGCGATCAGCGGCGCGTTGAGCAGGGCCCACAGGCTGAAGTGCGCGCGGTTCTCGTCGTCGGTGAGATAACCGTTGCCCACTTCGAGCATGTCCGGGTCGTTCCAGGCGCCCGGGTGCGAGGCATGCGTCAGCGCGGCCTGCTGGTCGAGGATGTCCAGAATGCCCTGCGGATAGTGGTTGTGCGGCTGGTCGGTACGCCAGCGTGGGGTGATGTCCTGGGTGGTGCGCCAAAGGTTGCCGATGGCGGGTGCCCAATGCCATGGCGCCTGGTTGCCCCATTCGCAAATGCTGTAGACGATGGGGCGGCCGGAGGCCGCCAGGGCGTCGCGCATCGCGGCGTAGCGTTGGGGGTACGTTTCGCCGCGATGGTCGCCGCAGTTGTCGTACTTGAGGTAGTCGACACCCCAGCGCGCGAACTGCCGCGCGTCCTGCTTCTCATGGCCGAGGCTGCCGGGATAGCCGGCGCAAGTGGTGGTGCCGGCCGACTCGTAGATGCCCAGCTTCAACCCCTTGCCGTGCACGTAGTCGGCCACTGCCTTGATGCCTTGGGGAAACTTCGCCGGGTCCGGCACCAGTTCGCCGTGCGGTCCGCGCTGCTTGAGCAGCCAGCAATCATCGATGTTGACGTAGGTGTAGCCGGCGGCCTTCATGCCGGAGGCGACCATGGCGTCGGCGGTGGCCTCGATCAGGCGGGCACTGACGTCGCAATGGAAGGTGTTCCAGCTGTTCCAGCCCATCGGCGGCGTGCGCGCGAGGCCGTTGTCCAGTGCCTGTGCGGGCGGCATGGACAGGATGGAAACCGCAAATGCCAGGACGATGGCCTGGATGAATCGTGGCGGGGTCATCGGCGTTCACTCCGAAAAGCGAAAAGGTGTCAGGGACAATTTAAACCGCCCGCGGTCTCCCAAGCGGCCGAACGGCGGCAAACACGAACGGGGTCAGTGGCCAGTCGCTACCGGTTTGGAAGCAGCCAGATCGCCAATGAACGGGATCGCGCCATTGCCGGTCACCGTCGGCAACACGCCATTCCACTTCTCGACCGCCTTCAGACGGATGATTTCGGGGCTCAGCGTGCTTTGCAACAGCTTTTGCGCCTGTGCCTGACCCTGCGCCTGCGCGATTTCCTGCTGTGCCTGCACCTTGATACGGTCGAGATCGTACTCGGCCTGCTGCGCACGCTGTTGCGCCACCTGCTTCTGCTCGATGGCTTTGGCGTAATCCTTGCTGAACTTGAAATTGGTGATATTGACGCCCTGTACCCGCACCTTGTATTGCGCCAACCCGGTCTCGATCTGCTTCTGGATTTCGTCACGCACGAGATCGCGCTTCTCGACGAGCTGCTCGGCGTCATAGCGTGCCGCAACCGCCTTCACCGCATTGGATACGACCGGGGTAATGACCTTGGCGGAAAGCTGATTCTCCCCACCCAAACGTTCGTACACCCACGAGGCATCGGTCGCGTTGATCGACCAGTTCACCGCAACCGTGGTCGTGACGTCCTGCAGGTCGTGGCTGGCGGCGGTTTCAGACGTTTCCGATTTCTGGATCTGTACGTTCATGTGTTTGACGGTTTGCACGAAAGGAATCTTCATGTGCAACCCGGGCGCAAGCACGCCGGTGCGGACGGCGCCGAAGGTCATCAGCACGCCACGCGAACCAGGGCCGATGGTGACGAAACTGGACCAGACAACGATCAATATCAACAGCACGATGGCGATCGCGATCGCCCGCAGCGATTGAGAGGAAGAAAGTGACGAAACAGGCTTCATGCAACGCTCCCCAAAAATGACAATCGGCAAGCCTAACCGATCCGGTACAGGCTGTGCCTGCCTTGGGTCGGGACAACTTTCGCACCACGGTCGGGGCCAAGACCCAACGCTTTGCCAGCGTGCGCCACGCTCATCGCCCACCGCGCCCCGCATACACCGCCAGCAAGTGGACCGGCCCCGTTTCAACCTGTCACGGTTTTGACCTCGTCATGTCGATTCCGCGTGCGTTCGTTCGTCGCTTCACAAGCAGGTAGCCACACCGGCTGCCCTTTCCGCCAAGGAGAAAACCATGTCCTACATCGATGGTTTCGTGATCGCCGTACCCAACGCCAACCGCGAGCAGTTCATCAAGCATGCTCGTACCTTTGACACCATTTTTCTGGAGTTCGGTGCCACGCGGGTGCTGGAATGCTGGGGCGACAATGTGCCTGAAGGCAAACTCACCGATTTCCGCCGTGCCGTGCAGGCGAAGCAAGACGAGTCCGTGGTGTTCTCCTGGGTCGAGTGGCCGGACAAGGCCACCCGTGATGCCGGCATGGAGAAATTCATGAAAGATCCTCGCATGGAGAACGCCAGCGACGTGCCCTTCGACGGCAAGCGCATGATCTTCGGTGGCTTCGTGCCGGTGATAAGCCTGCCGGCGTAACGGGAGCCGTGTCGGGTTGACTTTCGGCCGAGCGGGGTCATGCCCAAATGGCGCGGCTTTTCGGCCTATGCTTGGGACTTTGATCTCCGAGCAGGCAGACCGTGGCCCACAACGCGCATCACATCGAAAAAGGCGAACCGATAAAAGGTCAATCGTTGCTCGAAGACGTGAGCCTCCCGGCCGCAGTGATCTTCGAGACGCCCCTGACCAACAACATCGCCTGGATGCAACGCTTCGCCGACGGCCACGCCGCGAAGCTTGCGCCGCACGGCAAGACGACCATGACGCCCGCGCTGTTCCACCGCCAGCTCGACGCCGGCGCGTGGGGCATCACGCTTGCGACTGCGGTTCAATGCGCCGCGGCATTCGAACACGACGTCACGCGACTGTTGATGGCCAACCAATTGGTGGGCGCACCCAACATGGCGATCGTCGCCGGACTGATCGAACAAGGCGTGGATTACTACTGTCTCGTCGACAGCGTGGCCAACGTCGAGTCGCTGAATCGTTTTTTCGCGAAGCGTGGCCTGACCCTGCAGGTACTGGTCGAACTTGGCGTGCCGGGCGGTCGCTGCGGCGTGCGCAACGATGCAAGCCTCGAAACGCTCCTCGCAGCCATCGCCGCGGCACCCGCCCTCGCGCTCTGCGGCATCGAAGGCTACGAAGGCCTGATCGGCGGCGAACATGCTGTCGGCGACGTACGTGCCTATGCACAGCGGCTCGTTGAAACCGTCCGCACACTTCAGGCTTCGGATGCGCTTGTCGACCGCAAGCCGATCGTCACGGCGGCCGGATCGCAATGGTTCGACCTGATCGCCGAAGCGTTCGACGAACCCGGACTGCGCGATGGTTGCACGCCGATCCTGCGGCCCGGCTGTTACGTGGTACACGACCACCGCTCGTATCGCGATGCAATGATCGAAGTGAAAGCGCGCCACCCGGAACTCGAAGGCAACCTCGAACCCGCGCTGGCCGTGTTCGCGCACGTGCAGTCGTTGCCCGAACCCGGCGTTGCGGTCGTCACGATGGGCAAGCGCGACATTTCCTGCGATCCCGACCTGCCGATACCGCTGCAATTGCATCGCCCCGGCGAACCCGCACGTCCATTGCGGGATTGCACGGTCCGCAAGGTCATGGACCAGCACGCGATGCTCGTGATTCCCGACAACCTCGACCTGCACATCGGCGACGTCGTTTCCTTAGGCGCCTCACACCCCTGCCTCACCTTCGACAAGTGGCGCCAGATCCTGCGCGTGGACGACAACCTGCGCGTGCTGGAAGTGATGCCGACATTCTTCTAGGGGAACAGGACCCCTCTGGACAATCTGCTGCGTGTGACGCGCCAAGCACAAGCGCAGACGCGGCCCGCCCACCCATCCGTTTCTCCGAAGCCCCGACGAATCCGAATTCAAATGCGTGTAAGTGAACCTGTCACCGTTCTTGCTGGTCGGAAAGACTTTCGCACTACGGTCCAAAACCAAGACCCCGCGCTTCGCCGGCATGCGACCCGGCCATCGGCGGCCGCGCCAAGCGAACCGCCAATAAGTGAACCTGACCTCGTTATTGCCTTTTTTCCGACTAGGCCTCGGTTTTCGCACGATGTGGCAGCACCCAGTCCGGTCGCACGAAATGGCAGGTATAACCATTCGGAAGCCGCTCGAGATAATCC